>NZ_SZZV01000013.1:0-159377 GCF_009829935.1 Pantoea sp. Seng
CTCTGAAACGCGTAGGAAATGCCGATCGCCATCGGCACAAAAATAAACAAGGCGATCAGCAACAGTCCCGGCGAAAGATAAAACCACGGCTCAGCCAGCCGCAGCCAGCGCGAGTAGCGTGAGCGCGGCGAGCGGGCATCAAGTGAAGTTTCTAGCATCATCATTGTTCTCCGCGCGATCGGTGATTACTGCGTGGCGAGCCAGCTTTTCTGTTCTTTGGTCAGATATTTAGCCCAGTCTTTCACCATGTCTTCGGTGTCGTTTTCGCCCAGCAGGGTTTCCTGGCTACTCTCTTTCACGATCACCGAGTTGAAGTAACCCCAGCCTTTCAAGTGTGTCGGCATGGTCAACGGCACATAGTTCGGATCGTTTAACTCTTTAAACCAGCCGGCAAACTGCGGTGTTTGATAGAAAGGATCCTGCTCTGCACCTTTATAAATCGGCAGGGTGCCAACAAATTTTGCCCATGCGAGGTTGTTGGTCTTATTACTCAGGAAGGTGATGAGTGGCCAGGCGAGATCTTTTTGTTTGCCCTGTTTAAACATCGCCCAGCCGGTATAACCAATGGTAGGGAAAGCTTTACCCGACGGTCCGACAGGCATCGGTGCAACGGCAAAATCATCGGCGGCCATGCTGTTTTTAATCGCAATCAGCGCATCGGGGTCCTGATCGAGCATGGCGCACTTGCCGGAATAGAAACCGGAGACGATTTCGTTAAAGCCCCAGTTCACACTGTCTTTTGGCGCGCCGCCTTGTTTGTACATGTCGACCAGCAACTGCGCCCCTTTGATCGCCCCTGGCTGAGTCAGAGTACTGTTGCCGGATTTATCGAAGAAATCCGGTGAGCCGTTCATTGCCGCCATAAACATCATCCAGGCGTTGGTGCCGCCGACGCCGCCGCGCATACAGTAGCCGCTGATGCCGTTACCCAACTGGCTGATGCGTTTAGCATCGCTGGCAAACTCATCCATGGTTTTTGGCGGCTCGCTCAATCCGGCCTGCTGGAAGAGTTTCTTATTCCAGAACAGGGCGCGCAGGTAGAAGCCGTAAGGGATCATGGTGGCTTTGCCATTGGCGGCACGCGCCATCGCCAGCGTTTTATCGGTTAACTGGGCGGTGCCATCCCAACTTTTCAGGCGCGGTTCCAGATCCTCCAGCATGTTGTTGCTGGCATACAGCCCTTGCCAGGTATCGGGCATTTCCACCACATCGGGCACTTGTCCGCTTTGCAGCATGGTGCCTAATTTCTCAAACGCCTGACCCCACGGCAGTGAGATCAACTCAATTTCCGTGCCGGGATGCTGGGTTTTGTATTCGGTCAGCATCTTCTGCAGCAGTTCAGTGCGGGGCGGGCTGGTAATCACTTCCACCACGGTTAATTTTGCCGCCATACTGCTGAGTGCTGAACCCAATCCAATGGCTAAAACCAGTGCGTTAATCGCAAAACGAGTCGTCATTGCAGCTTCTCCTGGGAGTGAGTGATTATGCGCGGGTTGCGGTAGCCAGCGCCTGTTGCAGGTCGTTCCAGAGGTCTTCGGTCTCTTCCAGACCAATCGAGATGCGGATCAAACGTGGCGAGACGCCGAAATCAACGGCTGAGTTAAATTCGCTGGCTTGATTGATGACTGAGATGGCGGGCATCACCAGACTTTCGAATCCACCCCAACTCACCCCCATATGGAAATAGTGCAAGGCGTTGCAGAAGGCGGGGATATCGATTTGTTCGGTCACTTCAAACGCAAACAGGCCACTGTAGCCGCGCAGCGATGACCAGGATTTAGGGGCCAAACCGGGATGACATACCGCCGTAACCTGTGGATGGGCACTCAGCTTTTGTGCCAGCTCCATGCCGCTTTGGTGATGCTGCTTCATGCGCAGGGGGAGCGTGCGCAGACCACGGATCAGCAATGAGGCTTCATGCGCCGATAGCTTGCCGCCGAGGAAGGGGCTGATGTGGCGTGAGATATTGCCGATGTGCTGTTGACTGGCAATGACCAGGCCGGCCACCACATCACTGTGCCCGCTGATGTATTTCGATGCCGAGTGCACCACGATGTCGATCCCACACAGTAACGGCTGCTGGAAAATCGGCGACGCCCAGCTGTTATCGATAATGGTGACCGCACCAGCATCACGCGCCAGCGTGGCCAGTTTATTCAGGTCCAACTCGCTCATCACCCAACTCACCGGACTTTCCAGGTAGAGCAGGCTGGCACCCGGCAGCGCGGCACGAATTGCCTCTTCATCATCACCATCGACGAACTCGGTGGTGATACCAAAACGCTGGCAGAAGCCACGCAGGAAGCGATACGTATCGGGATAGACGTGATTAACACACACCACTTTTGCGCCGGGTTGCAGCACGCTGAGAATGGCATTGCTGATGGCGGCCATGCCGCTGCCGAACGCCAGGCAAGCCTCTCCCCCTTCCAGTGCGGCAACTTTCTCCTGCAGCGCTCGGACCGTGGGATTATCGACGCGCGAATAGAGCGGTTGATCGCTTTCGCCACGGAAGCGGGCAATCATGCTATCGTAATCGCTGAAGGTGAACAGTGACGATTGGTAGATCGGCGGGGTGACCGCGCCTTTTTCATGGCGTAAATCATGGGACAAAAGTGTTTGTTGCGAGACCGGTTTATCGTTTGGCATTGATGACATCCTTCATGTCGCGTTCAGTGATATCGAGAATTTGATGGCAAATGGCGCGCGCGGCTTCACCATCCCGCTGGCAAATGGCATTGAAGAGATCGCGGTGTAACGGGAAGGAGTCGGCAAACAGTGCCTGCTCCGGTGGCGATTCAAAAAAGGCGTGCATGCTGTCGTAGATGCCGTTGAGCATTTGCAGCAGAAGGGGGTTGCCTGAAGCGCGATAAATGCTGGTGTGAAACGCCCAGTCTTCGGCACCGGCTGAGCCGACCGCCAGATGCACGCGCTCCATTTCAATCAATCGCTGTTCGATTTCCAGCAGGTCTTCGGCGCTTGCACGCTGTGCAGCGAGCACACAGGATTCTGATTCGATAATGCGACGGACCTCCAGCGCGTGCAGCATATTGGCGGAGTCATTTTTGAATCGCAGCGAGAGAAAGCTGTCGTTGATGCCGACATCTGCCTGCAAAAACGTGCCGCTGCCTTTCTTACGCAGAATGATGCCCAGTGCTTCCCAGCGTTTTAACGCCTCACGCACGGTGTTGCGGCTCACCCCGAGTTTTTCCGCCAGCTCGCGTTCAGGCGGTAAGCGACTCCCCGGCTGCGCGCCGGATTGCGCCATAAAACGCGTGAGTGCATCAAGAATCAGCGTGTCACTGCGCGGTGTGGTTATCGGTTGAAGCTCAAAAGGAGATTGCATAGCGCGGCCTTAATTGGTCCAACATCTCTACCAATTTCATAGCAAGGCGCGTGCCATTATTTTTATGCCTGATTTAATTGACATTTCTGGGCAGTAATAAGCAGGAGATCTGAGTTTTACTGGTGCAAGGCGAAAAAATATGCACCGGGATGTCACAGCGAGGATATAAAAAAGGCGCGAATTAACGCGCCATTTATAAATGCGGAAATAAATTAGCTGGCATCAAAAATCACATACAGTTTACGCATCGTGTTTTCAATTACCCAGGTCCCTTCAGTATTGGCTTCGAAGAAAAAGGAATCACCCGGTTTAAAATTTAGGGTTGCTTCGCCATCAGGAGTAAATGAACCTGTGCCGTTAAGAAAATGCATAATTTCAGCCTGTTTCACTGAGCGACGATAGGAACCTGCTGCGCATTCAAATATGCCCGTATCGATATCTTCTTTGCCGGGAATCACTTTCTGGATACCGGAAAGGGCAATAGTGCCGCTGCCCGGTAAGCCTTCCACGCTGCCCCAGGGTTCCATTGTTTCAATTAACGCTGGCTGTTCAATTTTTTGCACCTTCATCAGTTCTTTTTCCTGTAAGCAGTGACAAATAGCACTCACCACAATGGCAAAGTGCATTGGGGAAAAACTCAATTCAGATTAAGCGATTGCAGTAAAACCTGAGGGGACTTATTGCCGTGCGAATAACATATTTGAATGATTATTCGCACGGCTTTGGCAGAAACTTTTGTTTCCTCACCATGCTTCACGCTGCAAGTGGGGGGCGGCGTCCATTCACCCCCGATCAGTCATCTGAGTCGGTTCCAGGCGACGCCTGCCTGCACTTTGAAAGGGGGTGAGAGCGCCGCCTAACTCAGCGTTTGGCAGCATGAGCAGGGCTGCGCAACGGTGTTACCCAGAACACGGCGCAGGAAATCTTGCGTGCGCGCTTCTTGTGGTCGCAGTAACAGGTTGTCAGCGGGACCTTGTTCTACAATCTGTCCGCTGTGCAGGAAGCAGACGCGATCGGCCACTTCACGCGCGAACTGCATCTCATGGGTGACCACGATCATGGTCATCCCTTCACGGGCGAGATTGCGCATGACCTGCAGCACTTCACCCACTAATTCGGGATCAAGCGCGGAGGTGGGCTCATCAAATAAGATCGCTTTGGGCTGTAGGGCCAGCGTGCGGGCAATCGCCACGCGCTGTTGCTGTCCGCCAGATAACTGGGCTGGCCATGCGTTGATTTTCTCAGCCAGACCTACCATTGCCAGTAAGTCTTTGGCGCGCTTTTCCGCCACGTTGCGAGATTCACCGTTGACGTGAATCGGACCCTCCATCACGTTTTCCAGCACGCTGCGATGCGGGAAAAGGTTGAAACGCTGAAACACCATGCCAATCTGACGCCGCAGGTCGTTAATGCTCTTGTGCTTGTTGTTGACGCGCTGGCCCAGTACGGTGATATCGCCGCCTTCATAGGTTTCAAGGCCGTTGATGCAGCGCAGTATGGTTGATTTACCTGAACCCGAAGGGCCAATCAGGCAAACCACTTCGCCTTCGCTGACCTTGAAACTCACGCCTTTCAGCACCTCAATGGGGCCGAATTTTTTGTGTACCTCATGAATTTCAATCATCTTAAGCCCCTTTCATCTGACGTTTTTCCAGCTTCTTGGTGAGTGCCAGCAGCGGCAGGCAAAGCACCAGATACAGCAGTGCCACCAGCGTGTACACCGTGGTGTTATCGAAGGTTGAGGCAGCAATCAGCTGGCCCTGACGTGTCATTTCCGTCACCGCAATGGTCGAGGCAAGCGCAGAGTCCTTGAGCATCATCACGAGCGTATTGCTGAACGGGGGTAAGGCAACATGGAAAGCCTGAGGCAGCACCACGCGGCGCATGGCTTTGCCATAACTCATGCCCATTGATCGCGCGGCTTCAAGCTGCCCGCGATCAACCGATTCAATGCCGGAACGAAATATTTCTGCGATGTAAGTGGAAAAGCAAAAGGCGATACCAATAACACTGGCCTGAAACGAGGTGAGGGTGATGCCAATATCCGGGAAGACAAAGTAGATATAAAACAGCACCACAATCATCGGCAGACCACGTGTGATGTTAATAATGGTGGCGATGGGCCATGAAATAATTTTCCACGGACACATTTTGGCTGCGGCAAAAATCAACCCCAATGGCGTACTGATTATCAGAGACAAAAGGGTGATATAGATCGTCATTTCAGCCCCTTTCAATAAAAAGGGCAGATACTGGTGGATGCTGCTCCAGTCCATTTTGTTCTCCTGGCTTGTAGTGTCACCCTAAAATCAGGCGATAAATTCATTATAATGAATATCGTTGATAGCAAATCGCTGTCAATCTTTACTCTCATGACAGAGATAGCATTTACTTATTACGCTCATACGAACAAGCTATAGGTGTGATATTTAGTGAAATCAAAGGCTTTATTGTTAATTTGTGAGTTGGCGCATTTTCATTAAATAAATCGTTGACAGCAGGTGTGCAATTTTCATTATAGTGAAAAAGAGCATTATCCCTTTCATTGCACCCAGGAGTGAGCCATGTTTGCCATTCGTTCCCCGTTGATGATCCTCGGCCTCACGGCTGCGTTGAGTTTCAATGCCAGTGCAGCGGTGTTAACCGCGGGTTCACCGCCATCGAGTGCACCCACTACCTTTCTCAATACCCAAACGGGCAAGATTGAGGGTTTTATGCCGGATGTGGCCGCAGAAGTGGCTAAACGTGAGCATTTGGACATCCAATACAGCGCAATCCCTTTTTCCACGCTGATACAATCTGTTATTGCCGGAAAGATTGACATGATAGTGGCGGGAATGACACCGACTGAAGAGCGCGCGAAACGTATTACGTTCTCTCAACCGGTGACGGCTTTTGGCGCGGGATTGATCGTGCGGGATGACAATAAAAAAGCGTATAACTCCTGGCAGGATCTTAAGGGTGAAGTGGTGGGCACCATGGCCGGCACCGATTATACCCAAAGCCTGATGGCCAGCGGTATTGCGAAAGAAGTGAAGGTCTACGACAGCCCTGCGGATATGACGCGAGATTTGTCACTGGGTCGCGTGGCGGCCGGATTAAATGACTATCCGATATTAAAAGCGCAGGAAAAAGCCGGTGGACTAAAAGGCATGCATGTAGTGGACGGCTATAAACCGGAGCATGTTTCCCCCATGGCGTTTGGCGTGAAGAAAGGCAACGATGCCTTAATGGCGCAGATAAATAGCGCGTTAACCAGCATGAAAGATGACGGCACTTTGCAGACGATTAAAACCAAATGGGGCATGCCTTGATTGATGACACCCTTAAGCTCAGCTGACAGGGATGCGAATGGAATTCAGCCGATGAAAAAAGAACCGATCATCAAAGGGGAGTCAGGCGCGAAGGAAGCGGATATCGGCTCCCGCGTAAAACGTGTGCGCAAGGCGCGGAATATGACCATTACTGAACTGGCGCTGCTGGCGAATGTCTCCGCTGGCGCGATCAGTCAGATCGAACGCAATCTGACGAATCCGACAGTGCGTGTGCTGGAACAACTGCGTCTGGTCTTAAAAGTCCCCCTTTCGGCCTTTCTGGAAGAGGCCGAAGCTCACACTCGTGGTGCTGAGCATTATGTCCGGCGCGCAGCGGAACGCCCGCACTTTAACGTAGGTAAACAGGGCATTTCTAAACAGATGCTTTCTCCCTCGGGCGACCATGATTTGCAGTTCATGTTCATCAATATCCCGGCAGGCGTGCAGTCCGCTGAGATGTTAATGGGGAAGGGGGAAAAAGCAGGCTTAGTGATGGCGGGTGAACTGACGCTGGAGATTGACGGTGACACCGTGCTTTTGACACCCGGTGACAGTTTTCAATTTCAGAGCCATCTCCCGCACAACATTTTTAACCCGACGTCCAGTGACGCGACTGTGTTGTGGATCATGCATATTTCCTCTGAGCAACATTTATAAAGGTCAGGATTGAACATCATGCGCATCAACGTGAATACCGTAGCAGACAGTGAAACTTTCCCCAGCGCGGTGGATGTCATCGTCATCGGCGGCGGGATTATTGGTACTTCCGTCAGTTATGAACTGGTAAAGCAGGGCGTTTCCGTGGCGCTGTTTGAAAAAGGCGTGATTGGCGGTGAGCAGTCGGGACGCAACTGGGGCTGGGTTCGCCAGCAGAATCGCGATCTGTATGAGCTGCCGATGGCGATACGCAGTTTGCAGCGTTGGGAAGCGTTGAGCGGCGAAATCGGACTCGATCTTGGCTTTAGCCGCCAGGGAATCACCTACGGCACGCTGAGTGAAGCGGATGTGGCGCGCTGGGAAGCCTGGGGCAAGCAGGCGAAACAAATCGGCTTTGTTAGCCACTTATTGACGGGCAAAGAGACGCGCGAGCGCATTGGTGAACAGGCCCAATGGGTGGGCGGCGTGTGGTCACCGAGCGATGCGCGTGCTGAACCCTCCATGGCCGCCCCGGCCATTGCCGCGGGCGCGAAAAATCTGGGTGCTTCAGTACATCAAAACTGCGCGGTGCGTGGATTGGATATCAGCGGCGGGCGCGTCACCGGCGTATGGACCGAGCGTGGCTTAGTGAAAGCGAACCGGGTGATCTGCTGTGGCGGTGCCTGGAGTTCCCGCTTCTGCAAACAGTACGGTGTTGAACTGCCGAGCGCCAATATCTTGGGTACGGCGTTTAAAACCACAGCCGCACCGGAGGTGATCAAAGGCTGTATTAGTATGGGCGGTTTATGTATTCGCCGTCGTCAGGATGGCAGTTACACCGTGGCACTCTCCGGTCGTGGGCAGATCGACCTGGCTCCGCAAAATATCCGCTATGCCACCAAATTTTATCCGATGTATCGCAGCAAAATTGCCAAAAAACTCAAAGTGCGCATCAACGGCTCTTTCTTTAATGGTCCGGAAGCCGCGGGTTCCTGGTCGAATCAGAGCTTATCGCCATTTGAAAAGATCCGTGTGCTCGATCCCGCCGGCGATCCGTCGATTGTACAGGAAGCGATGCAACTGCTGGTTCAGTTTTACCCGGAACTTGCCGGGATCAAAGTGGATCATGCCTGGGGGGGCTGGATCGACACCACGCCTGATCTGGTACCGGTGATTGATGAGATGGATAATGTGCCGGGCCTGTTTATCGCCTCTGGCTTCAGTGGCCATGGTTTCGGCATCGGTCCTGGAGCGGGCTTATTGTGTGCGCAGATGGTGAATAACCAACCGCTGTTTACGGATGCTGAACCTTACAGTCTGGCGCGCTTTGCCAAAGGTAATGCGATTCGCGAACCGCAGATGATGTAAAAGCCTGCCAGGTACTGACCGATCGTGGCATCGTTAAAAGTGAAAGGCGGCCTTCAGGCCGCCTGAGCATCGCTGGTGGGTGATAACCTAAACATCCAGTCGATGAATGACATTCACAAACTCATGCACACCACTGTTTATTTCTCGCAGGCTGCGTGACAGCACGCTGATTTTATCCTGCTCGGTCACCACGAACTGTTTCACTTCGCCTAACTGTTGCTCCATCTGATGAATCAGCATGGCGTTGTGCTCCACGACTTGAGTGATCTTTTTGGTTGCGCTGGAGGTGGAAGCCGCCAGACGCCGCACTTCATCCGCTACCACACTAAATCCACGCCCCGCTTCACCCGCGCGCGCGGCTTCAATCGCGGCATTTAACGCCAGGATATTGGTTTGTGAAGCAATCAGATTGATGGTTTCTACCACTTCGTTGATGCTTTTCGCCGAGGCATTTAACTGGGTGCCAATATCGGTGGCGGCATTGACTTGTACTGCCACCAGACCGGAGTTGCGGATGGTTTCATCCAGCACTTCGTTGGCGTTATCCGTTATTTGCGAAGTTTGTTCTGAGGTGGTGAGGGCAATATCAGCGACCCGTTTTGCCGCTTCAACCCGCGTGGTGATATCGGAAGCAATTTTGATCACCTTGTACACTTTGCCGTCGGCATCAAACACCGGATTGTAGCTCGCCTCCAGCCAGATACGTTCGCCCGCGGCGGTCTTACGCTCAAAGCGCCCGACAAAGTGTTGCCCCTTAGCGATTTTGCGCCAGAACTCGGGATTTTCCCGATAAAAGTTATCGAAACAGAACAAGCGATGATGCTGACCGACAATCGTTTTAAGCTCGTAACCCATGTGTGTCAGGAAATTCGCGTTGGCTGTCAGTATATGACCATCGGGCGTGAATTCAATGACGGCCATGGAGCGGTCGAGAGCGGTGATCACTGCCTCTTTATGCTCAAGTTCTTCATGTCGGGCAGTGATATCACTGGCGACTTTAATCACCTTATAGACTTTGCCTTTATCATCGCTCACCGGGAAGTACGTTGCGCTCAGGTAGAAACGTTGGCGTTGTTTATTAAAGCGCTCAAAAATTCCGGTGACGGATGCACCTGAGGCCAGCGTCTGCCAGAAAGCAAAGTACTCCGATGACTGGCTGTAGGCCGGGCTGCAGAAAATGCGATGATGCTGTCCCTGAATCTCATGCAGGTTGTAGCCGGTCACCTCAAGGAATTGCGGATTGGCGCTGAGGATTTCACCGCTGGGCGAAAACTCAATCCATGCCACATGTTGTTTGATTGCATTGATATCTTTGAGTACATCGCCACTTTTATAAAATGGCAGAGAAAGGCTGGATTTCTTCACCCCAAACATGTGTGACCTCAGGCGATATTATGTCATTGAACATAATGCGTGCAGCTTTTGCCGCTCCGCTGAATTTCCTCAGCTGAACACTTTTCTTGCGATGTGCTTCTCTGCGCGTACGCAGGCTGGGTGTATTGAGTTTTGTTTGCCTGATGTTGTGGTAAACGGACCGGTTACGGTCCGCTTTGATAAAGGTAGCTTAATTATCGGCGCGGTTTCCAGAACATTTAACTAAGATGAAACACATCTCCCGCATAATTTCGGTAATCATTACGGAAACCGACTACTCGATCTTTTTGACTCCAGCTCAGCATCTGGTGAGGGTCAGGTAACTGATGATCAAAGGGGGCAGGACAGGGCGTGAGCGCCACGCCATCGCACTCTGTCGCAGCAGTTGCATAGCTACTCACAGCTAGTGAGAGAGAAAACAGCAGGGGTTTAATCACGGTGTGACGTTGCATGAAAAGTGCCTTTGTAGTGCAGTTAAGAGTGCGGCGAGTATAGAAATCTATGGGGCGAGGTTAAAATCACCCCATGGGGGAAATTCCCCCCCAAATGTTAGACATAGGATTTCAGATGAATGCGCTGCGCTATTCCTTTTCACAAATTGAAGCCTTTGCGGCGATTGCAGAGTTCGGCACGGTTTCCCGTGCAGCAGAGAAACTGAGGAAAGATCGCACCACCGTGCGCGATCTCATCGATTACCTGGAGGATGCCCTTGGCTACTCGTTGTTTGAGCGTGAAGGGCGCAAATTGGTGCTGACATCCAGGGGGGAGCAGTTACATCGTCAGGCGCATTTGCTGGTGCGTCAGGCTCATGCATTTGAAGCTTTCGCGCAGACCTTGCCGGAGTCGCGCACGCAGCAAATCACGCTGGTGTATGACCCTTTTGTCCCGCAGTTATTTTTGCAGGCATTCATCAGTGAGTGCAGCAGGGCGCAGGTGCAATTAACTCTCTGGTGTGCTTCGCGTTTCGAAGCTGAGAGTGCCCTAAAATCGGGCAAGGCCGACCTGGCAATTTGTCAGGCAGTGAATCGTTCGTTAGGTAATGAGATGGAGTGGAGCGCGTTAGGTGCCATTGAACTGAACTTTTATGCGGCGACAGCATTGTTCGCTCATCAAGATTCACCTCTGACGTTGCTAAACCTCGCCCTGGAACCGCAATTGGTAATGCATGCGCATGCTGATGAACAAATCACGCACCGTCTGCAAATTTCGGGACAGTCACTGTTTGTGAACGAGCGAACCATGTTGCAGTCTCTGATGGAGCAGGGGCAAGGTTGGGGATTTCTACCAACGCATTTTCAGGCGCAGAAATGGCATCAGGTGCAAGTTTTGCCAACTGAGGTGGGGCATCAGGGACTCAATATCACTCTGGTGGCACTGTGGGCGCCGGGAGCGAGAAGGCACCAGGTCGTTAATGATGTAGTGCTTAAATTGCAACGGCTGTGGCAGCAGTACGGGGCATTCTCTTCCTGATAAGAGCCGTGAGTGGCGCTCCACGGCTCTGAGGATAGCATCAGGGCAGCGACTTAGCGGATTCTATAATTTCAACCGGCCCATGGTTATCGCAATGATCACCGTGTGGATGATGCAGATGCCCATCAACCAGGTAGTCCACATGGTCGCCATGCGGTACGGCTTCATGCCCACATCCGGGCCCATGAACATGTCCTGGTTCATGACCACTGCAATGGTGGTCTGGCGTGCATTGATCGGGATTGTGCGCATTCACCGGTAATACATGTTCATCAACATGATCTCAGTGTGGATGATGAAGATGGCCGCCGTGCAAGTAATCGATATGTCCTTCATGGCGAATCGCGGTATGACCACAGTGCGCACCATGTTGATGGTCATGATGTTGGTGATGCTGCTCTTTACAATCACTCATTTACTGACTCCATATCCAGAGATGTGGCGCAAATTGCGGTTGCCGGATCCTTGCCCGGCAACCCCATAACTATAGATCAGTCCTTCCTTCATGAGAGACGTGCGGTAGTGTGAGCGAGGTTAAATTCCTAAAAATACTCGCAGTAATCTTATGTATGCAAACTGGTATTACCTTCCCTGACTGACTAAACCTTAAACGTCCTTGTTATCTCCTTAACGTCCTTTTCGCATCCTTGATGCGACCTTATTGACTTGTGTTGCTGCGGTGTCATGCGCAAGTCACATCTTTTACGCGTCAGGCACAAACCGTCTGACTCATCACGGAGTGGATGATGAAAAAACGCAAATCCGCACTTTCCCTCGTCGCGATAGCGACCATAAGTACCCTGCTGGCAACACCTGACGCTGAGGCGTGGGACAGCTTAACGGTTTTTGGTGATAGCCTGAGCGACGGTGGCAATGTTGGGCGTTTTACCGCCGACGGCGCGCAGCATCCGCTGAACGATGAAATTTTGGCAACGCATCTGGGTGAAAATCTACTGTCTTCCGATTTAGGGGGCAGTAACTATGCCCAAGGTGGTGCTGTTGCGGTACCTGCTTTGGATCCTGATTTGAACACCCAGGACCAGCTGGCGACCTATCTGCAATCCACCGGTGGGCGCGCTGACAGGAACGGCTTGTACATTCATTGGGTCGGTGCAAATGATATTGCCGCCGCCGTCACCAATCCGCTCACCGCACGTGAAACCATTAGCAACAGCGCAGTTTCTGCGGCTTCCCAGGTCAAAACGCTACTGGATGCGGGCGCGGGAGCGGTCATCGTGCCCAATGTTCCGCAATTGGGGCTGACGCCCTACATGGTGCAGATCGTCTTGAGTACGTTTGGAACATCAGCCATGGTCGCGGCTTTTCAGTCGCTCGATAACGCTGCCACACCGGATGCTGCCGCCCGTCAACAGGCGGTGAAAGAGGCCTTTACAGCCGCCGCCGGACAAATTTTGGGCGACCCCACGGCGCGTGACGTATTGGCTCAACAGCTTTACGACGCCTGGCAAGCACTCAGTACTCAGGTGACAGCCTTGTCCGATGGCTACAACCAGCAGGAAGAGGCCCAGTTGGCCGCGTTGAAGGGCAATATCGTTCGGGTGGATATCGCTGAACTGTTTAGTGAGGTGGTCGCAAACCCGGGACGTTATGGTTTGACCAACACCATCGGCATTGCCTGTCCGGTGGGCACCTCTGCAGATGAATGCCACTCCTCTGATGCCGGTTTTAGTAGCGCACAAGCGTATCTGTTTGCCGATCGCCTGCATCCCAGCCCGGCAGTGCACGCTATGCTGGCAGATTATATTCAATCGATTCTCGATGCTCCTGCACAGGTCGCGGCACTGTCGCAATCCACACTGCTGATGGCGCGCGACATGCATAATACACTGGATGGGCATTTGCAACAGCAACGCCAGCAACCGGCCAGCGCGGGTCAGTTCACGGTGTTTGGCGGCTACGCAGGACAACACGTCGATTATCAAGGTGATGCCTGGAGCAACGGAGATGCGAACACCACCAATCTGACGTTGGGGATCGGCTATCAGCTGACCGATAACTGGCAAACCGGTTTGTTGTTCTCAAACAGCAATCAGCGCATGGATCCCTCATCAAACTATGACTATAAGCTGCGCGGTAATCTGGTGGCGCTTTACAGCCAGCTCACCTTGTTTGACCAAGGCTGGATCAATGCCGATCTCCACTATGCCGATCTCGATTTCGACAGTATCGAGCGCAACATCAACATCGGCCCTGCCACCCGTACTGAACAAGGCAACAGCAGCGGTAAATTACTGGGCATGCGGGTGCAAACTGGCTGGGATTTACCGTTGGGGAACCATATTACGACCGGCCCGGTTGCCAGCTATGCGCTGGATTATGGACGCGTGGGTGGCTATGAGGAAAATGGCAATAGCAGCACCTCGATGCGCTTCTCTGATCAAACGCTTCACTCACAGATCGGTTCAATTGGCTGGCGCGTCGATAGCCGGCAGTGGGTGGTCAATCCTTGGGCTCAGGTCAGTTATAACCATCAGTTTGGTGACACGGATTCAACCGTACGTGCTGGTTTGAAATCCACCCAGACCTCTTTTGAGCGGACGGTGGCAACTGGGGATAAAAACTGGCTGGATGTGGCGGTCGGTGCCAACGTGCCGTTGGGCGATACGGTCAATGCCTTTGCTGGCGTGTCCACCGTTGCCAGTAACAGCGATTATCATCAGGTGACCTGGAACGTCGGGGTGAATGCCACATTTTAAGGTGACGTGCCAGCAAGTCGTGGCTTGCTGGCACTGATTGAGCTTCAACAAACCTGCATTAATAAGTGAACGAAACAGTTACCGGATTAAGGTATTCAATCGGAATCTTGCGTCAATCAGTCATTTTTTGCGGCCGCGATAAGCAATAATGTGCCTGCGATTATTCTGTAAAATCCCGCCCTTACCGCTGCGCTTTCTTTCAGCAATCATTACCTTGGTGTATCCCATTTATCTGTTGGATGTTTAACGCCTCTAATTACACTGGCACACATCAACATATTAACTATCAGCTACTTATACTCCATGGGTGCAGTTATTTTCTCTTAATATTTAAGGGGTACACCATGGTTAATGCGTCCAATAACACCACGCCACAAAATGCCGTCAACGCCACAACGGGTGCCGTCGTGCAGTTGAAAACCATTGATGAATTACGCGCTACCGTACCGACATCCGGAGGTGAAATCGCTTCGGTGCTGGAGTACACCAGAGGCAGTAAAATGGGCGGCGGGGTGTTTGTGTATGACGCGACCGATACCACCAGCCCAGACGATGGTGGAATTGTCTTTATCGCGGCAGGCAATAAACGCTGGAAGCGAGTGATTCAGGATTACAGCACCGTCACCGTTTTGGATTTTGGTGCTATAGCCGACGGTAAAACAGATTGTATCGAGGCAGTAAAACGTATGTATACCTGGTCACAGCGTGTGCTGCCTGCTGCCGGTATCCGGTTTACCGCCGGGGTATTTAGCATGTCTACTTTCGACATCTCAGATAAAGAGATTAACCGTTTCAAAGTTTCGGGTGCTAACGTCAATTTTGGCTACTTTCCCACCACCACATTGACATTCAACTGGGGTACACAGCCACGAGGACTGCACTTTTTCAAAGTCAATGCGCGCTATGCAGAGATATCGGGCATTGTGGTGAAAGGCATGAGTTCAAATAACGGCGGAGACGGCGGTACCGCATTTAATAAAGTCGGTTTTTACGCCAACATTATTACTGGCGGGCAGTTTCTGCGGGTGAGCAGTATGGAGTTTCGCTATCTGGGCGGGAGGGCGCTGGATCTCATTGATACGCTGGATTGCAAAATTGATCAGTTCTATTCAAGAGGATGTCAGGATAGCATTGTTTATGCGCGCTGGTCTGACCGTGAAGCAGGAGCCTGGGACCACAGCACGGCCATTGAATTATCCAACTTCAATTTGCAAGAAAATACCTTAAAGCCGGTTTTAGATTTACCGCGCTGCACCCAATCCTTTATTCGTAATGGCTGGATTGAACATTCAGAATTCGCCGGGGATTTAACCAATGGCCAGTGGGTGATTGAGGGGCTGGCGATTGAATCAACGACTCACCCGCTCAAATTGGGCTATTGCCGCGCGTTGATCATTCAGAAAAGTATTCATAACCAAAGCGCCGGGTTTGATTACAGCACCACAGGCATTGAACCCTGGTCACTGCTGGCGGAGGGTGACCGCGGAGTCATGGAAATATCGGATTGGGGTGCCATCATTCAGGGATCGTTAAACTACGATTATATTACTTCCCAACACCACATGGATAACCGTAGCGATAAAGAGAGATGGTTCTATATTGGCGAATTTAATTTCTCCGATGAAGGGACGCAGATTCACGTGCGTGTGGTGGGGACATCGCAAATATTATCGCAAAGCGCCACGCAAACTCAGTACTCTGGACGAACGCCAGAAGGAGTCGCCAATATTTACCTTCAGGCGCGCAACGATGCCAATACCATTGGCAGTTGGTATGGCGAAGGTTCCTGCCCGGTGACGAAAGTGCACATTGAAGGCGGTGCCACCCGCACGAAGCTCTACGTTAAATTGGCGCAATACACCGGTTTTGCTACCGCGCAGGTGGAAACGAACGGCAAGGATCGGTATAAAGCGGGATTGTGTTTCATCTTCCGTAAAAGCTATACACTCTGCTCCGATGATGACGCGAAAAGGCTGGATGCCGCACCTGTGGTGGCTTTCGAACAACACTGGATTGGCAATGAAAAAGTGGGTATAGGCTACAACAACGACAAAGAGTTGCTGTTGAACGGGACGCTTATTCTGGGTAAGCCCGAAGAGTACGAGCCAGGTAAGTGGCGTACCCGTCGTTATTTAAAAGTTCGGGTTAATGGTGATGAATGGAGCATTCCATTAAATAGTGCAACAGAGCCATTTATCTGAAAAGAAGCCAGCAACGTCTGTTGCTGGCGAATTATCGTTAAACAATTTGGCTGAGATATGCCGGGAAATCCGGCAGTGATTGGCCTTAAAAATTAACTTCCCCAACGACTGCGTAAATAATTCACTGCCTGCTGCGTTTGTGGTTGGTTGAGATAATTCTCGCGGAACAGAATGGTGCCGTTGATTTGCGGCACTGATTCATTGAGGTCGAGCTGTTTTTTTAGTTCCGGCACGCCACCATTAATGGTCCAGTCTGGCTCCATTTTGGAGGTTTCACCGACTTTATACAGCGCTACACCGATATAGAGCCGGGTATGTGTAGGTTTCACCACATTGGCCCACCAGTTTGCGAGCACATCATAACGTGCAGCCTGACGTGAAAACGGCCAGTAAATCTGCGGCGCGATGTAATCTAACAGGCCCATCTGCACCCATTTGCGTGTATCGGCATAAGCTTCGTCGTAGGCCGCCGCGCCGCGCGTGTCTGAGCCTGCGGGATCGTGGGATACGTTGCGCCACACACCAGCGGGGCTGACGCCGAATTCGACATGCGGTTTTAACTGCTTAATGGTGCGGGACACTTGTTCAATCAGCTGCTGAGTATTGTGACGTCGCCAGTCCGCTTTCGAGGCATATCCCTGACCATACTGGCGGAAGGTGGCGCTGTCATTCAGTGTTGAGCCGGGCGATTCCGCATAGAAATAGTCATCAAACTGCACGCCATCGATATCATAATTTGCAACCACCTCCGCCACGATGCTGGTGATCCAGTCGCGGGCATCAGGAATGCCTGGATCCAGCACAAAACGGTCACCTGCGGTGCGGATCCAGTCACGATGGAGCACAAAAACGCTGGCTGGATGCAGGGAGAGTGTGTTGTTGAGTTCTGCCACCGTCGAGGGTTTCACGTTGGTGGAAACGCGATAAGGATTAAACCACGCATGCACTTTGATACCGCGTTTGTGTGCTTCATCCAGCATAAACTGCAGCGGATCGTAACCGGGATCTTCCCCAATCTTTCCGGTCATCATATCTGACCAGGGTAAGATTTTAGAACGCCACAGTGCCGTGCCGTCAGGTTTCACCTGGAAGAAGACGGTATTAATACCGAGACTTTTAAGTTTATCCAGCTTATCGGTCAGCGCCTTTTGTTGCTGGCTGATGCGATTTGCCGGGCTGGCATTCACTGAGGCTATGGGTGGCCAGTCAAGACGCGACACCGTGGTGAGCCACACACCACGCACCGGTTCTGCGTTGGCAACGGGCTGAACAGGATGTGGCTTCGGTGTCACTGTCGGGAACGGGGTGACCAGTGATTTAGGCGGCTCGGAACTGCAGCTGGCTAAAAGCAGCGCAGCCAATAGCGTGGCCATTTTTTTCACGGTAGCTATACGGGGAAAACGCGTGGAACAGGCTATGATAAACTCCATTTTTTTCAATTTACTGTTCGAAGAGCCTCATTCTCTTCTCATCAGCCTTAAAGTCAATAAGAGCCCTCGGTAACGTTGTCATGCCATCTATGGCTAACGCTGCGCACGGGAACTCACTAAAAACAGGAATACACTGCCATGACATATGAAGACCTTTACCGCCGCATCGCAATGATCGTTTTTAGCTGCGGACCGCAAGGTGCACGCGAGCTGATCGTAAAAGCCGAGCTATTTGCCAATGACGAAGGCGGTGAATACCAGTTCGATTATCTGGATGAAAACGGCGAGCCAGACTGGTTTGAACCGGATGCACAGGCAATTGGTGATTTAACTGAAGCATTGAAAGATTTCCAACACTACTTCGTTGAGCACGATATGACCGAAGGGAAGCCGGTGTGGAATAAATGCGTTGTGGTGATTAACGTGCCGGAAGAGTCGATCAGTATCGATGTGCAATATGAGTAAGGCTTCCGGGCCTCCCAGCCCGGAAATTTCTGGCATTATGAACGCACTGCCACTAACGCCTTTCGCTCGCGCAAAGCGCGTTTACGATGCACGATGCGGCTGGTGATCAACACCGCCAACGTGAGTAGACCGGTGGCTATGATCTCAGAGCGATGCGCCGGCATAAACAGCATTGAGACCAACACTCCCACGATGAACACCATGGTTGCCCAGGTTAAGCCTGGGAACAGCCACATGCGATAACTTAAGATCTCACCCCGTGCCTCGCGCTTTTTGCGCAACACCAGATGCGAGGCCGCTATCACCAGGTAAACCAGTAACGCAATCGCGCCGGAACTGGCTAGCAGGAACTCAAATACTGCTGCGGGTGCCAGATAATTGGCGATCACCGCGAGAAATGCAGCGGCAGTTGAGGCGATGACTGCAACCCAGGGCGTACCGCTGCGCGTGGTTTTTGATGCCGCGGCAGGGGCATCCTGACGTCGAGAAAGCGAATACAGCATGCGTGAAGCCGTATAGAGCGCAGAGTTAAGACAGCTGCACACCGCGATCAACACCACTACATCGACGATTTGCCGCGCGTAAGGAATATTCATCATCTCCATCGCCGTTTGATACGAACCGGCTTTCATCAGCGACGGGGCATTCCACGGCACCAGCGAGATAACAATGAAGATCGACAGCAAATAAAACAGCGCAATACGCCAGATCACGGAGTTGGTGGCCTGCGTTATCTGCTTTTTCGGTTCACGTGATTCCGCTGCCGCGATGGTGACGATTTCCGTTCCCATAAAGGAGAACATGGTGGTCAGAATGGCAGCCAGTACGGCACCGATGCCGTTTGGCATAAACCCGTGCGTGTCATAGAGATGGGAAATGCCTTGTGTGCTGCTACCGGGCATCAGGCCGAATATCGCCAGGCTGCCGACAATCAGGAAGGCGACAATGGCGACCACTTTCAGCAGCGCAAACCAGAATTCGAACTCACCGTAATTCTTCACGCTGAACAGGTTGCTGACCGTCAGAAACGTGGTGATCGCCAGGGTATATTCCCACACGGCAATCTGCGGGAACCAACTGTGCAATATCGTGCCTGCGGCATTGGCTTCAAGCGGAATGACCAGCACCCAAAACCACCAGTAGAGCCAGCCAATGGTAAATCCGGCCCAGCGTCCCAGTGATTTATCTGCATAGGTGGAGAAAGAGCCGGAGTCCGGTGAGGCAACGGCCATTTCCGCTAACATGCGCATAATCAGCACCACCAGCGCACCGGCTGCGATGTAGGCCAGTAACACGGCGGGGCCTGCTTCGGCGATAGCATGACCGGAACCGACAAACAGTCCGGCACCTATCACACCGGCAATGGATAACATGCGGACATGACGCGGCTTTAAGCCTTGCGCAAGCGCATCGGCATTCTGTGAACTCATTGTTTTCTCCAGATTGTCTCTCGGGCTGTGATTTGACACAGCCTGGCTGCAGCAGGTGGATGACAAGCCCGCATACGGGCTGGTTAAGCTGGGGGCCTACGAATCCTGGTGCGCGCTCAGCACATGGCTGAGAATCTCCAGCGCCTGGCTGAATTGCGCATCCGGAATAGTGAGCGGATAGAGGAAGCGAATCACGTTGCCCTGCGGACCACAGGTCAACAACAGTAAACCGCGCGCCATGGCGTGTTGCTGGATGGCCTGAGCGGTTTGCGCCTCGGCAAACTCCACCGCGACCATCGAACCTAATGCGCGGATATCGGTGATCGCAGAGCAGTGGCGACGTGCCTCATTGAGGAATTCGACCAGTTGCGCACCCAGTTTCACTGAGCGCTCACACAGTTGTTCTTCAGCAATAATATCCAGCACCGCATGCGCGGCGGCAATCGCTAGCGGGTTTCCGGCGTAAGTGCCACCCAACCCACCGGGGCCGGGCGCATCCATGATCACTGCGCGACCACTCACCGCAGACAACGGCATGCCGCCCGCCAGACTTTTCGCCATAGTGATCAAGTCTGGTTTAACGGTGTAATGGTCCATGGCAAACAGCTTGCCAGTACGACCAAAGCCGGTTTGCACTTCGTCGGCAATCAGCAGAATGCCGTGTTGATCGGCCAGTTGGCGCAGGCGAACGAAGAACTCAGCAGGGGCGATGTGGAAACCGCCTTCGCCTTGTACTGGCTCCAGCACAATGGCTGCCACGTCTTGCGGCGCGATGTCCTGAGTGAAGATGTCTTGCAGGCTCGCCAAAGCATCATCAACGCTGATACCGGTCACGTTGTTGGGGTAACGAGCGTGCCACACGGAAGCAGGCATCGGGCCAAAGTCACGCTTATAGGGGGCCACTTTACCGGTCATCGCCATCGTCATAAACGTACGACCATGGAACGCGTTACCGAAGGTGATAATGCCGTGACGGCGTGTGGCGGCGCGCGCAACTTTAACGGCATTCTCAACCGCTTCAGCACCGGTTGAGAAAAAGGCGGTTTTGGCTTTACCGGCTATGGGCACCACGCTGTTGATGCGCTCTGCCAGGCCGACATAGCTCTCGTAAGGCGTCACCTGGAACGCGGTATGGGTGAATTTTTCTAACTGTTCCGCGATGGCTTTCACAATGCGCGGATGACGGTGGCCGGTGTTGAGCACCGCGATACCACCAGCGAAATCAATCCAGCTGTTGCCTTCAACGTCACGCAACGTCGCGTTCTCTGCCTGATCGACATACCACTGGCAAAGATTACCGGTGCCACGTGGGAGTGCGTCATCTTTACGTTGTTGCAGCTGGCTGTTTTTACCTTCCATAACCTTTCCTTAGCGATAAGCGTCTTTACAAATCACGACAAACACGCTTATTTATCCCTGCGCTAAGGTTTGTTGCCAGAGCCACTTTTACAGAAAAGGATGGAGCCAATTGCGGAGTTTGTACGCCGATCATGTATTAGAACGTTTGCAGTTTATGCCGGAAGGGACGTTGCAGCAGCGCCTGTTGGCGTGTATGCAGGCGGCGATTGTTGAGGGGATTTTTCCACGCGCCACGCGATTACCGGCCACGCGCGATATGGCACGGGAGTTATCGGTTTCACGTAATACCGTACTTAACGTTTATGAAAATTTGATGTCACAGGGCTATGTTACAGCGCGCACCGGCAGCGGAACCTGGATCGCCGAAACGCTGCCTGAAGGGTGTTTAAACAGCCCGCGTGGCGATGACCTGACGCTGCCGCTGAGCGTGAAAACGGCGGCGATTTCTAAACGCGGTGCATCGCTGTTGGGCCATGCCAACGCCTCGCCTTATCAATGGGGCGCGTTTGTGCCAGGCGCGCCGGATGTCACGCAGTTTCCGCACAAACTCTTTAGCCAGATTCAGGCGCGATTAAATCGCGAGCCCGATGTTGATCGACTAATTTACAGCAGCAATGGCGGCTGTCCGCTATTGCGACAGGCACTGGCGGACTATCTCAGCGTAGCCCGATCGGTGCGTGCGGATGCGGATCAAATCATCATCACCGAAGGCATCCATCAGGCGGTTGATCTGGTCACGCGCGTACTCTGCGATCCGGGTGATACCGCGTGGATTGAAGAGCCTGGCTACTGGGGAACCCGCAATCTTTTACGCATCAATGGGTTGAAAATACAGGCCATGCCGGTCGACGATCAGGGCATTATTCCTGACTTACCGCCGCGCAGTCGGGCGCCAAAAGTGATATTTGTGACACCGTCACACCAATACCCATTGGGCGTTCATCTCAGCCTTGAAAGACGTAAGCAGTTGCTGGATTTAGCCAGCAAACATAAAACCTGGTTGATAGAGGATGACTACGACAGTGAGTTTCGCTTCGCGGGTCAGCCATTTCCCTCGCTGCAAGGTTTTGAGCCCGATGCGCCGGTGATTTACATGGGCACGTTCAGCAAAACGCTCTATCCGGCACTGCGACTGGGTTATCTGGTGGTGCCAAAAGCGCTGGCTCAACCTTTACGCGTGGCGGCGGCGGAACTCTATCGTGGCGGGCATCTGCTGGTGCAGCGGGCGCTGGCGGAATTTATCCAGAAAGGGCATTACATGGCGCATATCCGCCGTATGCGCAAACTCTACAGCCAGCGTCGTCGATTTTTAGCGGGTCTGATTGAGCGTTATCTTGGCGCTGATTTTATGCCGCGCGTCAATCATGAAGCGGGCTTGCATCTGGTGGTGAATTTACCGGCTGGATGTGATGATGTGGCGATTGCTGCACTGGCGCTGCGGCGCGGTGTGAAGGTTAGACCGCTGTCGCAATATTACATGCACCAGCAGGAGCGACGAGGATTGCTGCTGGGTTATGCCTGCGTGGATGAGCGTCAGTGTCAGGATGCGTTTGGTGTATTGAAGGCATGTCTGATGGAGAGCGGGATTTTAGCGCGTTCGTAGACGTGTGCGCATGCAATCATAATGATGGGCGGCCCGGGGGCCGCGTCATTCAGGACTAAGCGATGCCGTTTAAACGTTGCACGACATCAGCACTCAACACCAGATCGCCACTGGCGAGATTCTGCTGGAGATGTTCTGGTGATGATGTGCCAGGAATTAACAGAATGTTTGGCGAACGCTGAAGTAACCAAGCCAGGGCAACCTGCAATGTAGTGGCATTCAACTCTTCGGCCACGGCGGTAAGCTGCTCGGATTGCAGCGGTGAGAAACCACCCAATGGGAAGAACGGCACATAAGGAATGCCCTGCGCAGCCAGTTGATCGACCAACGCTTCATCCTGGCGATTCGCCAGATTGTAAAGATTCTGCACACAGGCGATGGGCGTCATTTTCTGCGCGTCCGCCACTTGTTTGGCCGTTACGTTGCTCAGACCAATATGCTTAACCAGTCCGCGCTCTTTAAGCTTGATCATCGCTTCGACCTGCGGTTCGAGTGAGCCTTCTGCAGGTGCGTGCACGTCGAGCATCGAACGCAGATTCACGACTTCCATCACCTCCAGACCAAGATGACGCAGATTGTCTTCTACCGCCTGGGTCAATTCATCGGGCGAGAAAGCGGGCAACCAGCCTCCTTTCGCATCACGACGTGCACCGACTTTAGTGACGATCACCAGATCGTCGGAATAGGGATGCAGGGCTTTTTTAATCAGTTGATTAGTAATGTGCGGACCGTAAAAGTCGCTGGTATCGATATGATTCACGCCAGCAGCCACCGCATCACGTAGCACCTGTAATGCCCGATTCTCATCTGCCGGTGGGCCAAACACGCCTTTGCCAGCGAGCTGCATGGCGCCATAACCGAGGCGTTTAACCTGACGATCGCCCAAAGTATAAGTATTTACGTTGTGAGACATGGAAACCTCCTTCGTCGATGTGTGTACAGATTGTAATCGACGCATGGCTGTGCAACTATCCGGTGAAATCAGGACACAGTGTGCGGAATGGCGAACAATGGCATTGGATATTGCACTGCTACATGCGGTGGTGGCCGTGGCAAAAGCGGGCGGATTTCGTGAAGCCGCCCGCATGACGGGAAGCAATCCTTCTCGTTTAAGTGACGCCGTAAGACGAGCTGAGGAGCAGTTGGGCGTGCGGTTGTTCAATCGCACCACGCGCACCGTCGCGCTCACCGAAGCAGGCAGGGCGTTAATGACGCGCTTAATGCCAGCAATGAATGAAGTGGATGCGGCACTCGATTCGCTCAATCATTTCCGCAACACACCGGGTGGCACGTTAAGAATCAATGTGCCCGTTAGCGCGGCCCGCCTGGTTTTGCCCTCTATCGTGCCCGGCTTTTTGGCGCGATATCCTGACATACAGCTGGAAGTGGTGGCGGAAAGCAATGTGCAGGATATCTTCCGCGACGGCTGTGATGCCGGAATTCGTTACGACGATCATCTCGAACAGGATATGGTGGCATTACCGATTGGACCCCGCGTACAACGCTTTGCAGCAGCGGCCTCATCCGCTTATCTTGCAAAATTTGGCACGCCACAACATCCACGTGATTTGCTAAAGCATCGTTGTCTAAATGGCCGCTATGCCACAGGAGTCATTGCAGATTGGGAGTTTGAAAAGGGCGAAGAGGTGGTGCGTTTACAGCCTAAGGGGCCGCTTATTTGCAGCATCGGCGCGGCCATGGATCTCACGGTCGCGGCTGCGGTATCCGGCGCAGGGGTGGTCTATCTGTTTGAGGATTGGATCAAATCCGCACTGGATAATGGCAGCCTGCAACCCATCCTAAGCGAGTGGTGGCAGAGCTTTTCCGGACTGTGGCTTTACTATAACGACCGCCGTTTGATCCCAGCACCGCTGCAGGCTTTTCTTGATTATGTGCGCGAACTTAATGTGCAAGATGAGTGAGTGTTTCACTTTGCCTGAACCACTTTCATAATTTCTCAGCTGCCAGCGCTTTAAGCAGGTTTAACCAGGATGTTTGATTGTTAAGAAACTCGCAGCTGAGATTCTCAATCGTCATATGCTGCGCCATGGCCGCAAGACGTAGCAGGTTGTAAGCATCATCTTCCCCTAACTGAAACGCTTGCATCACCTGTATTTGCGCGGAGAACAGGTACCTGCGCGCGCGCAGACGTTCCTCCTGACGCTTAAGTTGTTGTTCCAGTTGGGCAAAACGCGCTGCACTCTCAAGCGCCAGCGTGAAGGCAGTCATCACGCCGTCGAAGCGCACCGGTTTACGCATATAGCTGTCAATTTTCTGCTCAGTTATCCACTGCAGTCGCGAAGGTGTTTCCATCGCGGTGAGCGCAATTTTAGGTAAGGGCGGCCAGGGCAATTTGTTAGTGGGATGAAACAGCGCTGGGTTGTCGCCATCGAACACCAGTAACTGTTGCCCGACGAGCTGCTCTACATCTGGGAAGGCCGGGAAAAATTCTCCCCGAATGCCCATACGGGAAAATTGTTGCTCCAGGTGATGATTATCACGATCCGCACAGCCCATTACGCACACTTTGAGTCCGCGCATTTGCACGTTTTTTCGGCTCATGTGCGCTCTCCATCCTGATTCAGATTATCGAGATCGGTCCAGGCTAACCAGGGATCAGGCTTTACCGGTTGTGGTGCCTGCCAAAAACTTTCTAGCTTGCCATCATGACAGCGCGCCAGATGCGGCGTCAGCCAGCTGTGATTATTATCGGCATCAATTCGGATCGGTCCGGCGGGGGAATCCATCTCATCTTTAAGCACGGCAGCACGCACGGCCTCAACGTCAGCATCACCTTGACGGTTGATAGCGCGCGCCAGCAGGTGTCCCGCCAACCAGGCACTTTGGCTGTCAACGGAGGGGGACACGTCTTCGCCAAAACGCTGGCGGTAGCAGCGTAAAAAATCGTGGTTGGCGGCACTGTCGATGGACTGAAACCAACTCGCTGAGACCAGATATCCTTCAAGAGCTTCTGCGCCAATCATGTTCACTTCCGGCTCGCACAGCGTCAGGCTTAATTTTAATACGTCATTGAGCCAGGGCTGCTGATGGCTGGCCCGATGCCAGGCACGGTAGAAACTGTACGCACTTTTTCCCACCATGGTGTTGAGTAGCACCCTGGGCCGCTGCGCGATAATATCGGTAATCAGCTCATCGACATTCTCTTCACCGAGCGGCAGTAACTTGCTGGCTAATACTTCGCCACCAGCCGGGATGACCGCTTCACGCGTGATGCGATCCATCTCCCATGACCAGACGTAATTCGACCCCACGTGATACATCGCGACATTCTGCTGCTGCAACAGCCAGTTCAGAAGCGGCAACACATGCTGATTGGGCGTCGCCCCCAGATAAATTACGCTGTTACTGCTTTCAAAACCTTCATAGCGTGCGGAGTGCCACAGCAGAGCGTTGGCAGATTCGATGAGCGGGAGAATGGTTTTGCGGGCCGCTGACGTGTAGCAACCAATCACATGACGTACACCGTGGCGAAAAAGTAAGTCGTGGCAGTCGTCATAATATTTATCCAGCGAACCGCCAGGGTCACGCACCACTGGCGCGAGGGTGAAGTGATAATCAGGGTTGGCGTTGATCTCTTCAATCGCCAGCAGGATGCCGTTGAGCATTTCGCGGCCGATCACGGCATAATCGCCGGATACGGAGTAAAGGATGCCAATCGGAATGACACTCTTTGGCGGGGGTGTGGCAGACATAGAGTCTCCTGGTGATTAAACGTCTTTCCTGTTCTGGCGGCAGGGTGGCCGCCAGAACATAACGACATACATCAGCTTTAATAAGAGCGACTGTTGCACCGTTGAAGACCACGACAGTCATAACAGGCCGCTCCTTGTGTTTACTGGCTGGACGGCAACACCAGTGGGGTGTAATAGTGCGGCTGGCGCATCAATACCAAATCCTTTCGTCTCACTACATGATTAGGATATGCGGTTTCCGCTGACCCGGTAGTCATATCCAGCACCGCCAAGCCATCCGTGCCCGGCACTTTGATTTCGGTACGTGGAAACGCAAACGTATCCGGGCCAAACACACCGCTCAGCCCAAAACTCATGCCGGTCGCGGTTGTCCAGTTGGCAAAGGCCAGCCAGACATTATTCTCGCCCGCGCGTACGCGAGGTAATAGCCAGTGATACGGGTCGGCACCGCGCAGAATCGGCCAGGCGTGCGGGATCTCCGTCCCCGTATGCGCCAGCGGGATCGGCGTGTTGAGCAGGGCGGGACAGGCGATGATGTCGCACCCTTCCAGTGCCAGAATGCGTGCTGCCTCTGGTACCAGCAAATCTTCACCCAGCAGAATTCCCACGCGTCCACAGGGTAGATCGCAGGTCACCCATTGATTGCCTGCGCTAGCCCATTGCTTATCGTTTTCGCTAAGGTGAATTTGTCGATAGTGCGCGTTCAACCCCGCGCTGCTTACCAATAGCGCACTGTTATAAAACTGCTGACCTTCGCACTCGGCAAATCCAGTTAACAACGCGATATCCAGTTCAATCGCCAGTTTCAGCAGGCTCTGAATTGGCGCATCGTTTAGCGTAAGCGCATTATTCTTACCTTCGCCGCCTGTCAGTGCTCGTTCTGGCAAAATCAGCAGTTCAGCACCGCGTGATTTTGCCTGTTCGGCCCAATGACGGATCACCGAAAGATTTTCAGCAATGTTATTGGCCGGATGAAACTGCGCTACAGCGATACGTGAATCTTTGGCGGCAGGCAGGGGATCGCCGCCGTACAAGCCAAAGAAATCCTGCGGATTCCACATAAAGGTATTGGTCATCAGGCGCTGATACAGCTCAGGGCGTCGTTTGCGCAGTGAAGGATTCTCCGCAGACAGCGTTAACTCAGCTGCTATCACGCCATCGCCGCTATCACGGCTAGCCAGAACGATGCCATTCTGGTCAACGATACAGCTGCCGCCGCTGAACTGTACGCCGCGCTCCCAGCCCCAACGATTACTTTCAATTAAGGCGCAGCCATTCTCCCAACCGCGATTTAACCAGTAGGGCGCGGGTGTCCGTTCAGCCAACCAGTTACTGATATGACAGATAATTTGCGCGCCGCCTAACGCCGCCAGGCGAGCGGTTTCGATAAAATGGATATCCATGCAAATCAGCAAGGCGATATTACCAATTTCGGTGGCAAAGACCTGATGCCCGGCATCACCGTTGGCAGCCCACTTGGGTTCAGAAATATAAGGGTGGGTTTTGCGATGAACGCCAATCACACCTTGCGGGCCGACTAAAACAGCACTGTTGTAATAGATTTCTGTGACAGGGTCACGCTCCGGCATACCAAACACCAGATAACATTGGAACTCCCGTGCGATAGCAGCGAAAGCCTGACTGGTCACGCCATCAGGGGTTTCTACAAAAGGTGCAACTTCCGCACGATCCTGCCAGCAATAACCGGTGGTAGCCATTTCCGGCATGACAATCAATCGCGCGCCATCACGGGCCGCCTGGCTGGCAAGTTGCAGCAGATGAGTGACGTTTTCATCTTTGCGAAATTGCGTGGGTTCAAACTGAATTGTGGCAACCTTAACGTTCATTATTCAGCCTCCTTACTCAGCAATGGATTGAAGACGGGCTTTGGTCCCTGATAGGCATCAGAAGGTTTCCAGTTGGTCTGCATATCTTGCGGGAACGTCTTGAAGTAATAGCGACCGCGCGTAGCGACGCTGATTGCAACGTGCAGCAGAGGCCCCACCAGCATGGCGATGAACGACGCGTACACCATAGGATAAACACCGAGTACGCCAGCGGCACCAATGGCCACCGCAACGCAAAGGGCAATGACGCCACTTGGGTTCCACATCCGCAGATACTCTTTGCGGAATTCGACAAAATCAGACGGCGCAAGGTGCAACACTTTGCGGCAGACATAATAGTCAGCGAGTATTATGAACACCCAGGTATTGGTCAGAATGCCGGTAATCGACAGGAAAGTACCGGTGTACTGCAGAATGTTGCAGACGTAGAACACCACGCCGAGCAGCCAGACCAGCAGCATCCACCATTGACGGCCTGGACGATAGTTAAACGCCATATCCATGGTATTCGACAATGCGATGGATCCGGAGTAGAGGTTCAGCACGTTAATACGAATCTGTGTAATCACAGCAAACAGCACGCCGGTCAGCCCAATAATCAGCGGGAAGACGAAGCCTGGATCTAATGCCAGTGACCAGACATCCTCTCCCTGAATGTGTGGCATCAGGGTATAGGCCATAAACGCGCCGAACAGCATCACCACTACAATCGGAATCAGCATACCCAGCATGATAGTCGCCGTGCCTTTATGGCTGACGCCGGGACGAGCGAAGCGGCCATAATCAGTCGCCATCAGGCCCTGAAACACAATTTGTCCATTGGCCATGTTCATCACTAACCACAGCGCATTGCTGTCGACTTCCGCTTTAGGCTGCCAGCCACCGAAGCCCACCGACGGATGATGGTGCGTGAGTTGCCAGATGCAGAAACCGAACAGCAAGATGAAGATCGGCACGCCCCAGGTTTGCAGGAACTGCATCGACGACATGCCTTTCCAAACAAACCAGATTGCCGCCAATCCCATTAATGCAAAAATCGCAATGCCCGTGAAGGAGTTAACCGGGACGCCCGCGTAGTTCGCAATGGCATGCGACACGATGGTGCCTTCGAACAAGAAGTAAAAGATGAAGTTGATGGCATAGATTAGCGAGGTAAAAGCCGACCCCATATATCCGAAGCCCAGGCCTCGCGTCATCAGATTGAGTGACAGGCCCTCTTTACTGGCCATTTTCATAATGCAGGAGCCAATTAAGGTCGCAAACACCACCATATATCCAATCGGTAATAGCAGCAGCGGCCAGCCGACCTGATAGCTCATATCCGCGCCGAGGCTGAACCAAAACATGGCGGTCGAGTTTCCCAGTAACACTAAAATGATGGCCGGGATCGGCCAGCGATAGTGGGAGGGAACACGCCCAACGGCATAATCTTCCACGGCTTCCGCTTCGGTGATGTCTTGAGGTCCCTGAAACCACGCTGTTAACTTGCTCATAATTTTACTCCAATAAAAAAGCCCCGCCGACAGCATTGCCGGTGGGGCTTCTTCGCCTGAATTCGATGTATTGGAGTGGCAGAGTGCCACAAACCGCTTACCAGACTTCGGCGCCTGTTCCTGACATGCAGGATGCGGTTGACAGTAATAAGCAATTACCGTGCCAGAGGGTAAATGAGAGTGTTTCAACACCTGATAGGCAGTTTTCCACGTGATCGAGCCTTATGACGGTGCAACTTGCACCGTCATTGACCGTGCTAACGTTATCTGCCAATCAACCAAATGGGTTGTTATTCGAGAGGGATGAGTGAGCAAAAATGAACGGGCTGGGCAATCGACAGGCAATAAAAAAGCCGATGACTGTTGCCAGTTATCGGCTTTTCGTTTGAAGCGAAATTACGCGTTCAGCAACTGATTCGCGGTTTTCTCCACCAGCGCCAGCAAGACTTTGATGTCTTCCAGCGTCACGGTTGGGTTCAGCAGCGTCAGTTTCAGGCAGGTAACGCCCTGGTTTTCAGTCACGCCAACGTTAGCGCGGCCTGAATCCAGCAGAGCATCGCCGATGCGCTGGTTGAACAGAGCAATCTGCGCGGTATCGGTCAGCTGCTCTGGACGATAGCGGAACAGCACGCTTGCCAGTTGTGGCTGCATCACCAGCTCAAGGCGTGGTTCTGACGCAACAAACTTCGCCACTTCCTGTGCCAGCGTCACACCGTGGTCGATGATCGCGGCATACTGTTTCTGGCCCAACGCTTCCAGACCCATCCACAGTTTCAATGCATCGAAACGACGCGTGGTCTGCAGAGATTTTGAAACCAGGTTAGGAACACCGGCTTCTTCATCGAACTCAGAGTTCAGGTAAGCCGCCTGATAACGCATCAGCTCATAGTGACGCTCGTCTTTCAACAGGAATGCGCCACAGCTGATGGTCTGGAAATACTGTTTGTGGAAGTCGAGAGTCACCGAATCCACTAACTCCAGGCCGTCCAGATAGTCACGATACTTTTCAGACAGCAGCAGTGCACCGCCCCAGGCTGCATCGACATGCATCCAAATGTTGTGCTCAGCCGCGATGCCCGCGATTTCGCGAAGTGGATCAATCGCACCCGCATCGGTAGTACCAGCCGTCGCGACAATCGCCAAAATCTGCTCGCCATTGGCTTCGGCCTGCGCCAGTTTGGCTTTCAGGTCATTAACGTCCATGCGTGCGAACTGATCAGACTTCACCTGCACCACAGAATTGTAGCCGTGGCCAAGCAGCGCCATGTTTTTCTGTACCGAGAAGTGCGCGTTCTCAGAACACAACACTTTGATCTTACGCAGATCGCCAGTGATGCCGTCCAACTGCACGGAATGACCTTGACGCTGATAGAACGCATCACGCGCCAGCATCAGACCCATCAGGTTGCTTTGGGTGCCACCACTGGTGAAGACGCCAGCATCGCCTGCTGGATAACCCACCTGTGCACGCAACCATTCGATCAGTTTGACCTCAATGATGGTGGCAGAAGGGCTCTGATCCCATGAGTCCATACTCTGGTTGGTGGCGTTGATCAACACTTCGGCAGCCTGGCTAACCACCAGGCTAGGGCAGTGCAAGTGCGCCACACATTGTGGGTGGTGCACTGACAGGCTGTCTTTCAGGAAATACTCAATCGCGCGTTCAATCGCGGCCTGGTTACCCAGGCCGTTTGGATTGAAGTCGAGCGTGATACGCTCGCGCAGTTCTGCAACGCTTTTGCCTTGATACATCTCAGGCTGTTGCAGCCACTGCACAACCGCGGCGCTGCTTTGGGCAATCGCCTGCTGGTACGCCTCAATGCTTTGTGCAGAGGCGGCCAGAATCGGGTTTACTTCAGACATTTACTCTTCCAATCAAACAGGTTTGACGCCAGCGCCAATCAGCGCCTGCTCAAATTTATCCAGGAAAATCGCCAGCTCTTCGTTGGTGATCAGCAGTGACGGCAACAGACGCAGTACTGCACCGTGACGACCGCCACGCTCCAGAATCAGACCTGCTTCGAAGCACTTCTTCTGCAGCAGTGCAGAAAGTTCACCATCAGCCGGCAGGCTACCCATATGGTCAGCCGCTTCGTTTGGTTTAACGATCTCGATACCGATCATCATGCCCAGACCGCGGATGTGGCCGATAACCGGGAAGCGTTTCTGCATCTCAGCCAGCTGTGCTTTCAGCCATTCACCTTGTTCAGCCACTTTACCGGCGATGTTCTGCTCGGTCAGGACTTTCAGAGTGGCCAGACCGGTTGCCATCGCCAGCTGGTTGCCGCGGAAGGTACCGGTATGGTGACCTGGAGACCAGGCGTCGAACTGCTTTTTGATACCCAGAACAGCCAGTGGCAGACCACCGCCTACTGCTTTAGACATCACGATAATATCTGGCTCAATGCCTGCGTGTTCGAAGGCAAAGAATTTGCCGGTACGGGCAAAGCCTGCCTGAACTTCATCAAGAATCAGCAGAATACCGTGTTCCTGAGTGACTTTACGGATGCGCTGCAGCCACTCGACCGGAGCAGGGTTCACACCGCCTTCACCCTGAACGGCTTCCAGGATAACGGCTGCAGGCTTGCGCACGCCGCTTTCCACGTCGTTGATCAGGTTTTCGAAGTAGTAAGTCAGGGCTTTCACACCCGCTTCACCGCCGAGACCCAGTGGGCAACGGTACAGATGCGGGTAAGGCATGAACTGCACTTCTGGCATCATGCCGTTAACGGCTTCTTTCGGTGACAGGTTGCCAGTCACAGCCAGCGCACCATGAGTCATACCATGGTAACCACCAGAGAAGCTGATCACGCCGCTACGGCCAGTGACTTTCTTCGCCAGCTTCAGTGCTGCTTCAACCGCATCCGCACCGGAAGGACCGGTGAACTGCAGGCAATATTCTTTACCCTGGCCAGGCAGCAGCGAGAGCAGAGATTCTGAGAATTGATCTTTAAGAGGTGTCGTCAGATCAAGAGTATGTAACGGCAAGCCGCTGGTAATGACATTTTGGATGCTCTGCAGAACATCAGGATGGTTATGACCAAGTGCCAGCGTCCCTGCGCCAGCCAGGCAGTCAAGATATTGTTTATTCTCGACATCTGTGATCCACACGCCGTTGGCTTTGGCAATCGCTAAAGGCAACTTGCGCGGGTAGCTCCTGACGTTTGATTCAAACTCAGCCTGACGGGCTAAGAAAGCGTCGTTGTTTCCATTGAATGCGTTGGCACCAAAATTATCAATACGGACTTTATCCGTCATCATATCTCTCCTTCAACCGGGGCTCGTAATGGCTGGCCGATTGACTAATTGAACAAAAAAGTATCAGTGGTTTAAAAAACGCGGCCAATATAGAGCCTTTTGACGTACATCACAATGATTTATTTTGTTTAGATTTGTTTATTCTTTTCATATAGGAATCAGGGCGTTGGCCACTAATTGGCCGGCTATTTTAGCGCCAGCAGATGAAGTGGTTATTAAATAATCGTGTTAATAAAAAGACTTATGCCCGCCAGAGCAATCCAGGGACCAAAAGCAAGGGGTTGAGAGAGGTCACGTTGCCAGCCAATACTGGCGAAAAATAGTGCGCAAATTGCGCCACTACAAGCTAGCAAAAGCACATAGGGTAAAAGTGCCCAACCCAGCCAGGCGCCTAATGCCGCCACTAACTTTGCATCGCCCATACCCAGTGCTAATTTACCACTAACACATTGATATAAATGGCTGATTAACCAAAGTGCGCTGTAACCTGAAACCACGCCAAACACGGCATCATTGAGTGAGCCCGGTAGCCATCCGACTGCTTTTAATAATAGTCCAAACCACAGCAATGGCAGGGTGATCACATCCGGCAACAAATAATGGTCAATATCGATCAGCGATAGGGTTAGCAGCGCCCAAAACAGCAGGAGCGTGATGGCGTAATGTCCATCAGCAGGAAACAAGAAGACGAGGATGAGGCTGACCGATGAGCTGAAAAATTCGACCACGGGATAACGTGCACTGATTGCAGAGTGACAATCTCGACATTGACCTCGTAAAAGCAGCCAGCTGATCACGGGCAGCAAATCCCGCCAGCGCAGCGCCTGTTTGCATTTCGGGCAGTGTGAAGCGGGCCGCCACAAACTTATCTGCGCTTCCGAATGCAGCCATTGTCTGGGCAGTCGATAAACCACGACATTAATGAAGCTGCCAACGCTTGATCCCAACACCCACACGACTATCCATAACGTCCACTCCATGATTAACCTCGGCGATCCCTTTGCATGAGCCAGGAGACGCTACGCTCGAATGTTAAAGTTAGCGAGTTCGAACAGGGTATTACATAGTTTATCAGTGAGATTTCAGAGCAGATTCAACAATCCAACCGTAAAAACGTAGAGCATAAGGGGCAGGAACAGCAGTCAGAGAGAGGACTGCTGTTTGAACATTTGAATGGCTTCCTGAACGTTGCTGGTGGCCAGTGACATCACGCGGTCATTGTTGAGAAAAACGTCATAATGGCCTGCGTTGTAGCGAAACACATACATGTCACCGCGAAAACGCAAACCTTTGGTTTTCACCCCGATATGGTGGCGGCGCAGCGCTGCCTGAGCGAGTCTGTCGGCTCCTGTATTCATTGCGTATCCTCCTCCATTTATATGCCGTTTGATTTCCCAACATAGAGTAAGATTTGAATATTAATTTAACCTTAAGAACAGTATAGGTTGAATTTTTATCGTTATGTTTATTATTGATTTAAATAGAAACTTCCTAATCATCTTTTCTGCCGCCTTGCGTTGATTAAACCATTTTGAATATTTGATGAGAAATTGATGAATATTCATATCGTGAGGACATTCCCCGCCAGATTCCTCTACCGATCATCAACATTTAAGAAATAACTCAACTTGTCTTACTGTCATTTAATGTTCCGTTAAGTTTTCCTCCGTATTTTGTTCTACGAGGCAATATGACAGGTGTGCTTAAGTTTTTTGCGCCAGATTAAAAATTAACAGTTCGTGCTACCGAATTGGTTCCGCTTAATCTACGTTTAAACAGCAAGTTACTGGATGTTGTTGAGAAACTTTATGATTGCACACTGCAACTGGCCCTATTGCAGGCAACTTTGGGTTTGAAACGGTAAGGTAAACTTATGACTTTTCTTCCATTCTCGCGTCCCTCATTAGGCGAGGAAGAGTTAGCAGCGGTAAAAGCGGTATTTGAATCTGGCTGGATCACTACTGGCCCTAAAAATGCGGAACTGGAACAAGCCTTTTGCCAGTTAACCGGCAATCAACATGCGATTGCTGTCAGTTCCGCCACGGCAGGCATGCACGTCACGCTTCTTGCGTTAAATATTCAACCCGGTGATGAGGTGATTACGCCCTCACTGACATGGGTGTCGACAATTAACATTATTACGTTACTCGGCGCCACGCCGGTAATGATTGATATTGATCGCGATACACTGATGGTCACACCTGAGCAAATTGAAGCAGCGATTACGCCTCGTACCCGTGCCATTATTCCAGTGCATTATGCCGGGGCACCTGCGGATATTGATGCGATTCGCGCAATCGGTGAGCGCCACGGCATTGCAGTCATAGAAGATGCTGCACATGCCGCAGGTTGTTACTACAAAGGTCAGCACGTTGGCCAGCAAGGTACGGCCATTTTCTCCTTCCATGCCATTAAGAATATGACTTGTGCAGAGGGCGGTTTGATCGTCACCGATGACGCTGAACTTGCCGATCGTATGCGCAGCCTGAAATTCCATGGCTTGGGTGTGGATGCCTATGACCGCCATACCCATGGGCGCAAACCGCAGGCTGAAGTGATCATGCCAGGTTTCAAATACAACTTGCCAGATATCAGCGCGGCGATTGCGCTGGTGCAGTTAAACAAATTGGCTGCCATTAATACGCGTCGTGCTGAGATTGCGCAGCGTTATCTGATCGAGCTGGCGGATACCCCTTTTTTACCGCTCGCTCAGCCTGAATGGTCTCATCAACATGCCTGGCATCTGTTTATCATCCGCGCCGATGAAGCCACCTGCGGTTTAAGCCGCGATGCACTAATGGAAACATTGAAAAAGCAGGATATTGGTACCGGATTGCATTTCCGTGCTGCGCATACCCACAAGTATTACCGCGAACGTTATCCGCAACTTTCCTTGCCCAACACGGAATGGAATAGCGACCGCATCTGCTCAATACCGCTGTTCCCTGATATGCGCGATGAAGATGTCAGCCGCGTAATCGGTGCATTACGTCATATCGCTGGAGTTTGATTGACATGCTCGAAGAAAAAGATATTCGTAAAGTTTCCGTGGTGATCCCGGTTTACAACGAAGAGGAGAGCCTGCCAGAGTTGGTGCGTCGCACCGATGCGGCATGTGCTGTGCTGAATCTCGATTATGAGATTTTGCTGGTGGATGACGGCAGTAGCGACCGCTCAGGTGAGATGATCGCCGATGCCGCTGACATGCCCGGAAGCCATGTGGTCGGCGTATTGCTGAACCGCAACTATGGACAACACTCGGCAATCATGGCCGGTTTTAGCCATGTATCAGGCGACCTGATTATCACACTGGATGCGGATTTGCAGAATCCACCTGAAGAGATCCCCAATCTGGTGCAAGCCGCTCAGCAGGGTTATGACGTGGTCGGTACTGTGCGTCAAAATCGTCAGGACAGTTGGTTCCGCCGCCGCGCTTCCCGCACTATCAACCAGCTGATTCAACGCGTCACCGGTAAAGCGATGGGTGACTATGGCTGCATGTTACGCGCTTATCGCCGTCACATTGTCGATGCCATGCTCAACTGTCACGAGCGCAGCACTTTTATTCCTATCCTGGCTAACACCTTTGCGCGCCGCACGATTGAGCTGCCTGTCGCCCACGCCGAGCGCGAATTTGGTGATTCGAAATACAGCTTTATGAAGCTGATCAATTTGATGTATGACCTGGTGACTTGCCTGACCACCACGCCACTGCGCCTGCTGAGTATTGTTGGCAGTCTGATTGCATTGGCCGGTTTCGCCTTCTCACTGGTACTGATCGTATTGCGTCTGTTCCTCGGTGCCGACTGGGCCGGAGACGGGGTGTTCATGCTGTTTGCGGTGCTGTTTATTTTTGTCGGCGCGCAATTTATCGGTATGGGCCTACTCGGCGAATACATCGGCCGAATTTACAACGACGTCCGCGCTCGTCCGCGCTACTTCATTCAACGTGTTATTAACTCGCAGAAAGATGTCTCCTCTGTACAGGAAATTGAGCAATGAAAACTATCGTCTTCGCCTATCACGATATGGGCTGTGCAGGTATTACTGCGCTGTTAAATGCGGGTTTCGAAATCAGCGCGATCTTCACTCATGCTGATTCTGCTAATGAGAACCACTTCTTTGGTTCTGTCGCCCGTTTGGCGGCAGAGCAGGGTATCGCGGTGTATGCGCCGGAAGATGCTAACCATCCGCTGTGGGTCGACCGCATTAAATCCATGGCACCGGATTACATTTTCTCCTTCTACTATCGCAATCTGCTCAATGACAGCATCCTCAGCAGCGCGCGCCTGGGCGCTTTCAACCTGCATGGTTCACTGCTGCCTAAATATCGTGGGCGCGCGCCACTTAACTGGGCGTTAGTGAATGGCGAGACTGAAACCGGCGTGACCCTGCATCGCATGGTAAAACGCGCGGATGCAGGCGATATCGTGGCACAGCAGCGTGTCGCCATTGATGAACAAGACAACGCCTTAACTCTGCATCGCAAACTGACAGCCTGTGCTACACAACTGCTGGAGCAGGCACTACCAGCGATGAAACGTGGTGAAATTGCGGCAATTCCTCAGGATCACAGCCAGGCGACGGTGGTGGGACGTCGCACACCAGAAGACGGTCGCATTAAGTGGGAACAGTCCGCACAGTCAATCAACAACCTGGTGCGTGCGGTCACCGATCCATGGCCGGGCGCATTTGCCTTCGCCGGTACTGTGAAATTTGTGGTGTGGAAAGGGCGCGTACATGTTGATGCGCCAAAAGCCAAGCCAGGCACAGTGATTTCCGTTGAACCTTTCCTGATTGCCTGCGGAGAAGGTGCCCTGGAAGTAGTAACCGGACAAAGTGAAAATGGCGTCTATATGAACGGCAGCCAGCTGGCGCAGAGTCTGGGAATGGTGCCGGGCGCACTGTTGTACTCTCAGCCGGTTGCAGCCGTTAAACGTCGTACACGCGTGTTGATTCTGGGTGTGAACGGCTTCATCGGTAACCACTTGACCGAACGTTTGCTGCAGGATGACAACTTTGAAGTTTACGGTCTGGATATTGGATCGGATGCCATTAGCCGTTTCCTCGATCAGCCGCGCTTCCACTTTGTTGAAGGTGATATCAGCATTCACTCAGAGTGGATCGAGTATCACATCAAAAAATGTGATGTGGTGTTGCCATTGGTGGCGATTGCTACGCCAATTGAATACACCCGCAACCCGCTGCGCGTGTTCGAACTCGATTTTGAAGAGAACCTCAAGATCATCCGCGATTGCGTCAAATACAAAAAGCGCATCATCTTCCCTTCCACGTCAGAAGTGTACGGCATGTGCACTGATAAACACTTCGATGAAGATCACTCCAACCTGGTGGTGGGGCCGATCAACAAACAGCGCTGGATCTATTCGGTTTCCAAACAGCTGCTGGACCGCGTGATTTGGGCCTATGGCGAAAAAGAAGGGCTGCGTTTCACGCTGTTCCGTCCTTTCAACTGGATGGGTCCGCGTCTTGATAACCTCAACGCTGCGCGTATTGGTAGCTCCCGTGCGATCACCCAATTGATCCTCAACCTGGTGGAAGGTTCGCCGATCAAGTTAATCGACGGTGGTGCACAGAAGCGCTGCTTCACTGACATTCGTGATGGTATTGAAGCTTTGTTCCGCATCATTGAGAACAAGAACAACAACTGCGACGGTCAGATCGTCAACATCGGTAACCCGGAAAATGAGGCGAGCATCAAAGAGCTGGCGGAACGTCTGCTGGCAAGCTTCGAACGTCATCCGCTGCGCAACCAATTCCCGCCGTTCGCCGGTTTCCGCGAAGTAGAGAGCAGCAGCTACTACGGTAAAGGTTATCAGGACGTCGAGCATCGTAAGCCGTCAATCAAAAATGCGCGTCGCTTGCTGGACTGGACGCCGACCATTGAGATGGATACCACGATCGATAACACGCTGGATTTCTTCCTGCGCACCGTTGAGTTGCAGGATAAGCCATGAAGAAAATTGGTTTGCGCGTAGATGTTGATACCTGGCGTGGAACCAAACTCGGCGTTCCGGCGCTGCTAGAGCAGTTTAGCCTGCATCAGTTGCAGGCCAGTTTCTTCTTTAGCGTTGGGCCGGATAACATGGGGCGCCACTTGTGGCGCCTGATTAAACCGCGCTTCTTATGGAAAATGCTGCGCTCGCGCGCAGCTTCACTCTACGGCTGGGATATTTTATTGGCTGGTACGGCCTGGCCAGGACGTGAGATTGGCCGCGGTCTGGAGGAGATCATCAGCGCCACAGCCGATCATCATGAAGTCGGTCTGCACGCCTGGGATCACTTTGCCTGGCAAACCTGGGCAGGCGTGTGGTCAGAAGAGAAGTTGCTGGAACAGATTTCGCGTGGGAAAGCTGAACTGGAAGCGATTATCGGTGACGCTGTCACTTGCTCTGCCGTGGCCGGATGGCGGGCGGATGGCCGCGTTGTCGCCGCTAAGCAGACCTTCGGTTTCAGCTACAACAGTGATTGTCGTGGTACTGGACCCTTCTTGCCGCGTCTGCGTGATGGCAGCTTAGGCACGGTGCAAATCCCCGTGACATTGCCTACCTGGGATGAAGTCGTCGGACAGTCGGTTAGCGCCGCTGACTATAACGATTTCATTCTTGAGCAGATGCTCGCAGCCGAAGGATCGCCGGTGTACACCATTCATGCTGAAGTTGAAGGCATTATCGGTTCTAAGGCGTTTGGCGAGTTATTAACCCGCGCAGAGCAACAAGGCATTCACTTCTGTCCTCTGAGCGAGTTGTTACCTGACGATCTCAGCACACTCCCGCAGGGCAATCTGGTACGTGGGCATATACCCGGACGCGAAGGCTGGCTGGGCTGCCAGCGCTAAACGTTAACAGGAAACTTTATAGGAACCACGGATGCGTACAGGCACCAAAACGGCGCTGCTCCTGGCGCTTTTCGCGCTTTATTATCTTATCCCGATCGAATTCCGCGCCTTATGGCAGCCGGATGAAACCCGCTACGCTGAAATCAGCCGTGAAATGCTGGTCAATGGCAATTGGGTGGTACCGCACTTCTTTGATTTGCGTTATTTCGAAAAGCCTATAGCGGGTTATTGGGTCAACAATATTGGCCAGCTCTTATTTGGCCATACCAACTTCGGTGTACGCGCCGGTTCGATTTTTTGCACCACGCTCAGTGCAGTGCTGATTTATTGGCTGGGTCATCAGATGTTTGCCAGCCGGAAAATCGCTCTGACCGGCAGCATCATTTTTCTCACTTCGCTTCTGGTGTATGGCATTGGCACTTACGCGGTGCTGGATCCTATTCTGCTGTTGTGGATGGTTGCCGCGATGTGCAGCTATTGGCTGGTGGCGCAAGCTTCTACTACGCAACAGCGTCTCTGCGGTTATGTGCTGCTGGGCGCAGCCTGCGCGATGGGCTTTATGACCAAGGGCTTCCTTGCGCTGGCGGTGCCGGTATTGGCGATAGTGCCCTGGGCGATTTGGCAAAAACGCTTCGGCGAGCTATTACGCTGGGGACCTTTGACGATCATCGTTGCCGCACTGCTCAGTGCGCCGTGGGCGCTGGCCATTTATCGCCAGGAAGGGGATTTCTGGCATTACTTCTTCTGGGTTGAGCATATTCAGCGCTTTGCAGAGAAAGATGCACAGCACAAAGCCCCCTTCTGGTATTACCTGCCGGTGTTGCTGGCGGGATGCCTGCCGTGGCTGGCGCTGCTGCCGGGCTCATTGATGGGCGCATGGCGCCAGCGTCGTCAACATGCGGGAGCCGTTTACCTGTTAAGTTGGGTGATCTTGCCACTGCTGTTCTTTAGCATCGCTAAAGGCAAACTGCCGACCTACATTCTGCCGTGCTTTGCACCTTTAGCACTGTTGATGGCGCATTACGCCCACAGTGGTTCTGCACAATTAGTGAAGGTGTTTAAAGTTAATGGCTGGATAAACCTGCTGTTTGGCGCCATAACCACCTTAGTCCTGTTGGTGGTGGTTGCGCCATGGGGATTGGCGCACAAGCCCGTTTATACCCATGATGAAATACTGCCGTTAATCTGTGGCGTACTGGCCTTTGCCGGCTGGGGCATTATGGGGTGGTTCAGTCTCAAACCGGGTGCCTGCCGTTGGCAACTGGCGGCGCTTTGTCCGTTAACGCTGGCGCTACTGATCGGCTTCGCGATACCGCAGAAGGTTCGTGACTCCAAACAGCCGCAGAGTTTTGTACAGGCTGTGCATCATCAACTGGCAGACAGCCGTTATCTGCTGGCTGACAATCCTGGCATCGCGGCTGCGGTGGCATGGGAAACTGAGCGCAGTGATATCACTTTCTATGATGCCAAAGGCGAACTGCAATACGGTCTTAGCTATCCCGATGCGAAAACGCGCTATGTTGATGGCGCAGCATTTGCTGACTGGCTGCGTGAACATCGTCGCCATGGCAAAGTGTCCGTGGTGATGATGCTCAACTCGGGCGAGAACGGGCCTGACCCTGCAATGCCAACGCCGGATGACGTTTATCGTCAAGGTCGACTGGTCTATTACGGTTATAACGCGACACCATGAACCTGTTGCTTATTCTTCTGGTCAGTTTGTTGAGCTGCGCCGCCCAGCTTTGTCAAAAGCAGGCGGCGTATCTGGGGATGCGCCACGGCAAGAAGCAGCTCATCTTGTGGATTGCGCTGAGCCTCTTTTTGCTCGGCGTGGCGATGTTACTATGGCTGCTGGTATTGCGTGTGGTGCCGGTCAGCGTGGCCTATCCGATGCTGAGTCTCAACTTCGTGTTGGTGGCCATAGCAGCTAAGTTGATCTGGCGTGAGACATACACCTTGCAACAATGGTTCGGTACGCTGGCGATTGTTGCCGGGGTCGCGCTGATGGGGAGCCACCTATGAAAGGGGTGATCCTCGCACTGTGTAGCGTGCTGCTGGTGTCGCTGGCGCAATTGGTCCTGCGTGCCGCGATGCTACATTTCCCGCCATTGACTGCAATCCTTAGCCCGCAATTCTGGCAGCATCTGCAGCCGCTGCTCCTGCTCGGTCTGGGACTTGGTGCGTACGCATTATCGATGCTGTGCTGGATGCTGGCGCTACGTCATATGCAGCTTAACCGCCTCTATCCGTTGCTGAGCCTGAGTTATGTGCTGGTGTGGCTGGCAGCTATTTCGTTGCCAATGTTCGGTGAAGCCTTCCGCTGGAGCAGTTTTGCCGGTGTTGTATTGATTGTGTTTGGATTGTTGTGCGTTTCACTGCCGCGTAAACCTTAGCCGCAGAACGTTAGATGTGACAGGCGAGCCCCATGGAACCAAAGCGGGGACCACATTTCGTCGACGAGCTGCATGGCATGACACTGTCACTTTATCAGGCGTAAATGCTTTTCACTGAGGTCAGCGAGCGAGGGTGCACCCAGCATGCCCAGATCGCGACTGACTTCATTAGTGATAAGGTCAATGGCCCACTCAACCCCCGATGTTCCGCCTACTGCACTTGCATAGTTAAAAGGCCTGCCAACAAAGCAGGCCCTTGCCCCCAGCGCCAATGCTTTGATGGCGTCGGTGCCACGTCGGATGCCGCTGTCCATCATCACCGTCATATTTCCCGCAGCGGTGACAATCTCGGGCAGAACACAAATCGGCGGGATCACTGTATCCAACTGACGACCGCCATGATTCGAGACCACAATGCCGTCGATGCCAATGGATCTACAGCGCAATGCATCATTTCGACTCAGAATGCCTTTAATAACCATCGCGCCCGTCCAGCGCTGACGAATATGTTCGATATGCTGCCAGGTGAGATGGCTGCGCCCACTGAAGTCACGCACGGCATTTTTGGAAAACAGCGGTGCGCCACGCACTGCGTTGTTGTTCTCGAAATAAGGTATGCCCGAGGTCAGTAAGGTTTTCAACAGCGTGCCGTAAAGCCAGCGGGGATGGGTGACGCCTTGCCACGCCAAGGCCAGACTGGGGCGGAATGGCGTGGAAAATCCGACGCGCACGTTGTTTTCCCGGTTAGCTTTGACCGGCGTATCCACCGTCACGACCAGTACGGATATGCGCGCTCGCTTTACGCGATCCACCAACGCATCAATCTCTTCCAGCGTCTTTGGCAAATAGGCCTGGAACCACATCGCCGGATTAGCCGCAGCCACGTCCTCCAGTGGAATCAACGAGGAACCGCTCATAATAAAGGGCACGTTCTTGCACGCCGCTGCCCGCGCTAAAGCAATATCGCCCTGAAAACCGGTGATGGCAGAGATGCCCATCGGCGCAATACCCACAGGCGCCGCATAGCGATGCCCAAACAGATCTACCTCAGTATTACGTTGCGACACATCGACCATGTTTTCAGGTATCAGGCCGTAATGAGCATAGGATTGCTGAGTGTGATGGAGCGCAATGTTGTCCTCAACACCACCGGACACATAAGCGAACAGCGGATGGGGCAGACGCTTTTGGGCATATTTCTCGAAATCATTTAACGAGAGGCAACGTTGATACAGTTTGCGCATGGGCTAGCGATTCAGCTGTGAGGATAAAGAAGAGAAAAGTCATGCTATTGCAAGAAGGGGGTCTGGCAAATGCTTTAAATGGCATTGCATATCTGAATAAAGCATATGGGCGCACCTTAGTGCGCCCATCGTTAATTAATGTTGTTCCCAGGTATGATATTCGCCATCACGTCGGCCTGGAGCCGTTTCAGGCAATCGCAGCAGGCCTACAACGGAAATCACCCCCAGTACTGCAACATACAGCGCCAGGCCATACCAGTGCCCATCGGTGGCCTGCAGGATTTTCACCGCGACTAAGCCAAGCACGCCACTGCCAATTAACGATCCCACCTGCCAAATCACTGCAATGCCGCTGCAGCGAATATGCGTCGGGAACAGTTCCGGGAACCAGGAAGCCTGTGGGGCGTAGCACATACTGTGGCCCAGCGTCAGCGCGACAATCATCGCAATTTGCGTTAGCCAGTAGCTGTTTTGGGACAGGGCATAAAAGAACGGCACGATGGAAATCACAATCAGCAGTGCACCCATCATGTATACCGGTTTGCGACCGATCTTATCGGATAACGCCCCCATCAGCGGAATGGCAAATACCTCGAGTATCACAGCCACAATCATGCTGTTCATCAGTATGCCGGCGTCGAGATTGTTGGCTTTGCCCCACGCCAGGATAATCACCGTGAAGAGGGCAAAGGCGCAAGCTTCAATTAATTTAGCCGCCACACCATTGATGACTAATTTAGGATTACCGCGAATCACTTCTTTTAACGGACGCGATTCGGCGGCCTTGGTTTCGCGAATGGCGGCGAACACTGGCGATTCATCGATGCGCAAACGAATAAACAATCCTACGATGACCAGCACTGCGCTCAGTAAGAAGGGCACGCGCCAACCCCAATCCATCATTTGTTCCGCGCTCAGGGAGGCATTAAGAATTGCGAACAGTGCCAGCGGCAGCAGGAACCCAACCGGCGCACCGATTTGTACCCAGCTGGCAAAAAAACCACGACGTGATGCTTGCGAATATTCTGCGGTCATCAGGACCGCGCCAGCTTGTTCGCCGCCCACGCCAAAACCTTGCAGCAGGCGAATAGCGATCAACAACACCGGTGCCCAGATGCCGATCTTTTCATAGGTTGGCAGCAAGCCAATACAAAAAGTACCGAGACCCACTATCAGGATGGTGGCCACCAGCGCTTTTTTACGTCCCACTTTGTCACCAATATGGCCAAAAACGATGCCGCCAATCGGCCGGGCGAGGAAGCCAACGGCATAAGTTGCAAACGCGGCGAGGGTGCTGATCAAAGGGTCGTGGCTGGGGAAGAACAGGTGGCCAAAAAACAGCACTGCAGCCGTGCCATAGGCAAAGAAATCATAATATTCCGCCGCGGTGCCAATCGCCGAAGCACTGGCGACACGACGAATGAGTGAGGTGTGATTTCCCTGTGCCGTTTGGGTCTGAGTAAAAGTGGAAGATGCCATAGTCAAAATCCTGCAGGTTTATAATTTTAGACTACCATACAAGGATGTTTGTTGGTTTGTTGCGCGAACGATCACAAATTTAAGATGGCGAGAATTTACATCCTCGCTTTGATTCCTGCCTTCGAGAATCGACAGCATATCAATTTTGAGTCAATTATTTCCGACCCGCTACAGCGCTGCGCTTATTAATCTTCATAACATTAATATTCAAAATATAATGGATCTGTTTCACTGGGAAATCGTTTTTTCTGTTATCTGCGAATATCGATAATAAGAATATATAAGCCTCGATAAACCCAGTAATGAATGGACTTTAAATTTAGACTAATGCATTGATATAAATGAAGATGAATCCATTAAGTCACCCCGCATTACCTGCTGATTTTCAAGGGTTAATTCTTAATCTGACTTAAGCCTTACTGTTTACCTTAACTCCAGCTAGACGTTTTCTTTACGAAATGGTGAGATAACTCGACATAATGCACTCTCCATTCTTGTTCTCACGTTTATTAAACCAATCGTCATGCGCGGTATTAGTTTTTGCCGCGCGGAAAATATTATTTTCTCTCTGGAGGAAAGGATGTTATTTAAATTAAAACCGCTGATTATCAGTTTGCTGGCTGCACAAGGCATTATGATTCCTGCGATGCAAACCAATGCCGCCGTGATTCAACCCTTTGACCCTGCGAAAAATGACAACAAAGTGGGGGTGTTTTGCGTGTGCAACGGCAGCACACAATCGCTAACGGGGTTGCCGCAATTTACGCCGGGTAAAAGTGGCGAATTGCAGGTCTCCATTGGCGAGTTACAGGATCAAGGCCGATTGGTGACAGATAACAACTTATTGGGTAAAGAGAGGTTGAGTCTGGGGGCGCAAGATTTCACGATCTCCGTGCCTAATGAGGATCACCGCTCTTATAGCAACTTTCAGACTTATAACACTGCCGCGTTAAGCAATCTCGCCCCGGTCGATAGCAGCACCCTGGTCACCGATTTCGAAGAGGTGAAGAATCAGCAGTACATCGATTCGCGTGTTGCCTCAGTGAGTAATGGCACTATCAACGTGCAACTAGGCACTGAGGGAGCCAGCACGGTGGCAAATGGTTGGGAGATGGCGGCAAAGCAGAGCCGCTTATTCACTGCCAGCAACAAAGGCAACATGAACTGGGATTCGGATAACCGTATCACATTCACCGCGACGCAGATTCCTGCCGTGTCGCGGTGGGGTCTGAATGTGGACAATCTGGTGGCGTATAACGGCGCATTCAGTGTGACCAGCCTCTATGGCGATACCACCGACTTTAACGTGACGTCGTTGAGCGACCTGCAAAATTACAACGACTGGCTGATTGAGCAACTGCAGAATAGCCAAATTAGTTCCGCTGACTACAACAACGAATTTAATAAAGCAGTGACGCTCAGCAGCGGGCAGGTGGTGTGGGGAGTCAATACTCCGGATGACGATGAAGCCTTTCTGCCAATAGGCGAACGCGTAGTACTCAGTGCTGACGGTGCCAATGCGCGTGCCACCATTGAGGCAGGAAAAACCCTTGAGGTCGCGAATGCCAATGGCGGGGCCATGCGTGCGGACAATGGCGCTACCGCAACCATAAACGGCAAGCTCGCCAGTACCGGTAGCGGAATCACCGATAATGATGCCCTGGTATTAACCAATGGCAGCAGCGGCATCAACAACGGTGTGATTAATAGCGGTTTCTTTAATAACGCCGATGGGAGTGGCATTGATAACAGCACGCTCGGCATTAACGGATTAGCGGTAAATGCCAGTGATAGTCACTTTATCAACAACGGCATTATCAACAGCGCGGGATCAGCCGTCCTGCTGGATAACAGCGAAGGGGTGAATAACGGCACCATCAATCTGGTCGGCGACAACGGCAGTGCGACAGCGGTGACGCTGAGCGGCGATGCGAGCACCTTTACTAACAACGGCACAATCTATCTTGGCCGTACGCCGCAAAATCATCCCGGTGATGCAACGTCTGACATTATGCTGGATAGCGCCACCGGTATCCTTCAGTTGGGTAGCAACAGCGCAGTCAACAACGGCCACATCATCATGGGTTCGGGCGTACAAAGCGGCGCGGCGATGAGCGTGTCTGGCGGCGCGGATGCCGCCACCCTGAATAATGGCGTCATTGATGTCAATGGTCGCGGCACTGGACTGGCGGTGATGGACTCTGGCAGCGGCGGTCAGGTGGGCAATGCCGGAGTGATTAACCTGAATGGCGATAACGGTACCGGCCTGTTGGTGACGGCGAATGACGGTGCTCTTTCGCACGCCTGGTCGAGTGGCCCAATCAATATTGCTGGCAATGCAAATGTCACAACAGGGACACGTAACACCGCAGTATGGGTGAAGGGTATCAATAGCGGCGTCGCTTCGGCGGAGATCACCGGACCGATCACCTTAAACGGAGTTGGCGCGATTGGGATACGCGCGGAAGGCAATGCCACGGTGAATGTGTCGCAGGCGGCTCTACCCACGGGTAATAGCGGTGCCGATCAAATCACCTTTCTCGCTATGGGGCCGAACGCAAAAATTTTACTGCCCGAGAATGGCCACTACGGCGTAACGGGAGAGAACGCATCCATCTTTCGTGTGCAGGATGGCGCGAGCTTTGATGGCAGTGGCATGACGTTAACTTCAAACGGCAATCTTTCCACCGCCGTCCTGGGCAGTGGCGATAACACCACGGTCAGCACTGGCAATGCCATCTTTAATCTCGGCGAAAATGGCATCGGGTTGCGTATTGAGGGTGCTGCGCAGGGCACGATTGACGCTGCAACCACCGTCAATATGAATGGCATACATAGCATCGTGGCACAGGTACAAGGCAATCGTACCGACCTCAATGGCAATATTACCAACTCCACAACGCTGCCTTACACCAACACGCTGCTGACTAACAATGCCAATATCTATGGCTCGCAGGATCGGCAGATTGGTTTTATTGCCAGTAGCTCTGGGCAGCTGATCAATAACGGTGATATCGCGCTGGAAGGCAGCAACACGGTGGGGATTGGCTCGCTCGGCGGGAATGCCACCAACAATGGCACTGTGTCGATCACGAATGGCAGTAGCGGGCTTTACACCGAGGGTTATACCTATTCGGTTGGCGCTCGTGCGACCAACAACGGCACGATCAATGTCTCCGCCGGCAATGCCAGCGCGACACAGCCTTCCGTGGGCGGCGTAGCTTTTGGGGACGCAGCTTATTTCTACCAAAATGGCACCATCAATCTGTACGGTGAACATGCGGTGGGCGCACAGGCGGGCAATGGCGGAACGGTAGTGATTGGTGAAGGCAGTCAAATTGCATTCCATGCTGCCAATCAAATCGGTTATCAGGCGCTTGAAGGCTTTAGCAGCATTAGCAACAGCTCCAATTTGACGACGGATGCGGAGAACATCTCGTTACTGAGTGCAGGCGACGGCGGCTATATCAATAACCAGGGTACCGTCACCGTCAATGGCAACAACAGCCGCGCGGTTGCACTGACGGATGGCGGCCTTCTGGTCAACAGTGGTTCGATTTCCGCTTATAAAGGTGTGGCTTTGGATGCCTCATCAGGAGCGTCAACTTATCGGCAAAGCAGTGGACAGATCTATTCCGAAGGGACCGCTGCCATTCGTGTTGGCAATGGCGGTTCGCTTAACATTATTGGTGATGGGCAAGGCGAACAGTACAACAGTTACAGCAGCAATATCTGGTCCAGCGGTGACGCAGACACGGTGTTGATTGATAACGGTGCCGCAGGATTTATCGCCGATCATGTGGAATTGAGTGGTGCCCGCAATCTTATTAATAACCGCGCTGAAACCAGCAATATTGCACTGAATTATGTGCGACTGGACGTCAATGGCGGTAATGGCATTCGCTCGGCAACGTCGTTCGGCTATGACGACCATGTTTATATCAACGTCAGCAGCAACAGCCTGACCAACGCGCCCGGCATCGGCTATCTGTTTGCTAATGAAGATGGTTCTGTCACCCACAACGATTTGACCCTCGGTCCCAATTACACCATTTTCCTTTCGGGTGCCAATACTACCGGCGTACGTGCTAATACGACCGGCAGAGTGATCAACGAAGGCTTTATCGGTGTGTATGACTTTAGTGGCGGATCGGCGATTGTCACTGACACCGCCAGTGAAGTGATTAACCGGGGCAGTATCGTCTCAAACAGTAAAGTCTCACCGGTGATTGATCTGCGCGGAGGGCAAACACTGTTTATCAACCAGGGGCAAATCAGCGCCACCTTCCCGGATATTGAGGTGGTGGCGGGCGGCGCGACCAACGACCGCATTGCACTGATGTCAGGCAGCGTGGTGGGGGATGTGAATACGGGGGCCGGTAACGACATCGTGCAGGTGTCCGGCGGCACGCTTAATGGCAGCGTGACAATGGGGAGCGGTACTAACCAGGCGCTGGTGGAGAAGGTTGATATGGCCAATACCCGGCACATCACCACGCAGAATGGCGCAGGCAGCACGCTCTATTTTAATGACATCAATGCGCGCGGCGGGTCATTTAGCGCCGATGACCTGAGCAAAGGCACCAACCTTGGCGGTGGCTGGAGCACCATCAACTTCGATAACACTCAATGGACGTTGACCGATAACCTGAAACTGGCGCACAGCACTATTAATATCGGCGAAGGCTCAACGGTGTATGCGGGCGACGGCGTCAATCCACTGCTGAGTGGCGCCACCGACGGTTCGCTGGTAGTGAATAATGCCGGTACGCTGGATCTGACTAATGGCAATGGTGTTCCGGGCAACACGCTAACCATCGATGGCGATCTCAATTCAGCTGGCGGACGCGTGAAGCTCAATACGCAAATTGATACAGGCGTCAGTGACAGTGTGCGTGTGAATGGCAATACCAGCGGCACCACTCTGCTGGATGTTAACCCGACGGGGAACCGTCTGGCGGTGATGACGCCTGAACAGGGCATTGCACTGGCGCAGGTAACCGGCAATGCCAGTGCTAACAGCTTCGCGCTGGCAAAGGGCTATGTCGCCGCGGGTCCTTATCAATATGGTCTTTACAGCGGTTCTAACGGAACCGGTCAGGATTTTCGTCTCGCGAGTAACTTTGTCAGCGATGCAGCAGGTAATGCGGTGCGCCCACAACTTACGCCTCAGATGCCATCTTATATTTCTGCGCCGGTCGGGCTGGCCTACTACAACATGGCGGTGATGGACGATCTTCATAAGCGACTGGGAGAGCTACGTCAGGATTCAGGCAGCAGCGCGGGCAACGGCGGTGAGATGTTTATCCGTTATCTGGGTTCCAATCTCACCTACAAGACGGATCGCAGCCTGAGTCAAAACGGCTACGATTTCGATCTTGATTACAGCGCAGTGCAACTGGGCGGCAATCTAATTCATCTGCAAGGCGCCAGCGACAGTTTGCGAGCCGGAGTGGCCTATACGCGCGGTAATGCCCGTATTCGTCCTGTTGCAGCGGACGGTTACAGCTCGACCACTTTCGATAGCGATACCTTGTCGCTGTACGGCACCTGGCTGCGTGACAGTGGCTTCTATTTTGATGGGGCACTGTCATTCGACTGGCATCGTGGCGATACCGATATTGCGCGGCAAAAAGAGGTGGGCAAACTGAAAGGCAATGGCTGGGGCGCGTCACTGGAAACCGGCTATCCGTGGCAGTTGGGCAATGGCGTACGTCTCGAACCGCAGGCGCAGTTAATGTACTTGCAACTTAACATGGATAATCTGGTGGATCGGGATAACACACGCGTCAGTTGGGGCAATTACGATCAAACCATTGGCCGCGTGGGCGTGCGTTTGGATCGCACCTGGCAAGATACAGCCGGCCAGCAATATACGCCTTATCTGCGCACCAGCTATACGCGTGGTTGGGGAGGGGCGGCCACTACGCGAGCGGGCATTAACGGCGGCGCGGACAGTGTCAGTTTCGACAGCGGGAAGTTCGGACAGATGTGGGATGTGGGCATCGGTGGTACGGCCGCGCTAAAAGGGAATCTCTCATTGTATGCCGAGGCCGACTATCGTCAGGAAATTGACGGTAACGGTACGAAAGGCTGGCGCTATAACGGCGGGGTTCGCTGGCAATTCTGATCGCGTTTACCTTACGCCAATACCCATTGGCGTAAGGTTTTTCTTATTTCCTCTCTCGAATGTTTAAATACATACACGCCGCTATTAATCAATATCGCCCACCTCAATCCAGGGTTATTCGAATCCATCTTCGCCTCTCACTCTTTAAATTAACGCTCCCTTTTGATGTTTAACCATCAAAATAAATCGGCCAGAATGCTTGATATCACATTTCGGAAAATGAATTTCAAATAAAAATTAACATGAAATAAAAATACCGATAGCGTCATTTTCTGTTTTGTTCTGCTGTATTTCCAAATGCGTTTTTACCAGGAGAGGTTATGGAAAAAGAACTGTATATCTCGACCAATACCGCGTCAGGCCCGAATAGCGTGACGCGAACTGAGCCTTTTGTGAAGATTATTGCGCTGGTGGCAACGCTCGGCGGATTATTATTTGGCTACGATACTGGGGTGGTATCGGGTGCGCTGTTATTTATGCGCAGTGACCTGCAATTAACGCCCTTCACCACCGGCCTGGTGACCAGCTCGTTACTGTTTGGAGCCGCATTCGGCGCTTTGCTGGCCGGACATTTCGCCGATGCCATGGGCCGGCGCAAAATCATCATCACTCTGGCGTTTATTTTTGCCCTTGGCGCAGTCGGTTCAGCCTTTGCGCCGGATGTTGTGTCGATGATTATGTCACGACTTTTCCTCGGCATTGCCGTGGGCGGTGCTGCGGCGACAGTGCCGGTGTATATCGCTGAAATCGCGCCAGCCAATAAACGCGGCCAACTGGTGACCTTACAGGAGTTGATGATTGTATCGGGTCAACTGCTGGCGTATGTCTCGAATGCAACCTTCAATGAAATCTGGGGAGGTGAACATACCTGGCGCTGGATGCTGGCACTCTCGACTGTTCCCGCCGTGCTGTTGTGGCTGGGCATGATTTTTATGCCAGAAAGCCCGCGCTGGCTTGTGATGCGAGGCAATGTCCGCGAAGCCAGGCATGTGTTGGAGAAGACCCGTGCAGCAGAGGATGTTGAGTGGGAGTTAGAAGAGATTGAAGAGACCATTGAAGAAAACCGGCAGAAAGGTAAAGGTCGGCTGCGCGATCTGCGTACGCCCTGGCTACGTAAGGTGTTTCTGTTAGGTATTGGTATCGCTGCCATCCAGCAGTTGACCGGCGTGAACACCATTATGTACTACGCGCCGACCATGCTGACAGCAACGGGGCTGAGCAATGATGCCGCACTGTTTGCCACCATTGCCAACGGCGTCATTTCCGTGTTGATGACCCTGGTCGGGATTTGGATGATAGGCAAAATCGGTCGTCGACCGCTGGTGCTGGTGGGACAGATGGGCTGTACGGCTTGCCTGTTCTTTATTGCCGCCGTGTGTTTCTTCATGCCGGAATATTTGGCAGGCGGAGAGGTCAATCTGCTGCGTGCCTATCTGGTATTGACTGGCATGCTGATGTTCCTGTGTTTCCAGCAGGGCGCGCTCTCCCCGGTGACCTGGCTGCTGCTTTCGGAGATCTTCCCGGCGCGCATGCGTGGGATCTGCATGGGCGGCGCGGTGTACGCACTGTGGATGGCCAACTTTGCTATTTCAATGGCATTTCCAATATTGCTGGCTGCTTTTGGTCTTGCAGGCGCATTCCTCACCTTCGCGATCATCGGTATTGGTGGCTCGATGTTTGTGCTGCGCACCATTCCGGAAACGCGAGGGCGCAGTCTGGAACAGGTCGAGCATTACTTCTTCGCGCTGTATGACGACAAGCCTTAGGATGGATTTGCGAGCTTGATGTAAATCACTCAACGATGACGCAGTATAAATCCAGAAGATAAATTACTATCAAAACACGCTAAACACTGCAGCAAAACAGAATAACCAAAACACAATGCGCTGATAATCATTTCAGGAAATAACATGAGCCAGAAAATAAGCCGTGACCGTTTTTGTATTAATCGAAGAATTGCGCCGAACTTAACTGTTAATCAGTTTTTCACCCTAGTGAAAGATTTAGGGATAAATAAGGTCGAGATTCGTAATGATATGAAGGGCGGAAGTGTGACGGATGGTTTAGGGGGCGAGAAAATTCGTGAATTGGCAAATCAACATGCGCTGACCATCGAAACAATCAATGCGGTGTATCCCTTTAACCAGTTATCCGCTGAGATATTGGAAAAAACACAGGGTTTATTAAAAGACGCACGTGAAACCGGGGCGAAAGCGCTGGTGCTGTGCCCACTCAATGACGGAACGGTGGTCTCCAGTGAACAAACGGTTGCCGCTTTAAAAACGCTCGCGCCGCTGTTCGCCGAATACGGCATTGAAGGGCTGGTGGAACCTTTGGGCTTTCCACAGAGTTCGCTGCGTTCGGCGGCACTGGCACAACAGTTGATCAAACAGGCAGATGTGCCATTCAAGATCGTGCTCGATACCTTCCATCATCATTTGTATGAAGGCGCAGAACAGGTCTTCGCCGGTGGCGTTGACGTTAACCGCATCGGATTGGTTCACCTGTCTGGTGTGACGGATACACGTCCAACTGCAGAATTGACTGATGAAGAACGCATCATGCTCAGCGCTGATGACATGTTGCAATCGAAACGACAAGTCCAGCGCCTGGAGGAGAGAGGTTACACCGGTACTTACGCGTTTGAACCCTTCTCGTCAGTGATGGAAGCGTGGAGCGAAGCGGATATCGCGCGTGAGATTCGTACCAGCATTGATTATCTGAACCATTAATTTTACTCGTACAGAAGAACGAAGGAACAAACCATGACGCTGAATATTGGTGTAATTGGCACTGGCGCAATCGGGCGCGAACACATTCGTCGTTGCAGTCAGGTGCTGCAAAACGCTCGCGTAGTTGCACTGAATGACATCAACCGTGCTAACTGCGAGCAGATCCTGACCGATCTCGCGCTCAAAGCCGAGATCTATGACAATGCACATGACCTGATTAATGCTCCCGATGTACAGGCGGTTCTGGTGACATCATGGGGCCCGACACATGAAGAATTTGTGCTGGCAGCGATTAAAGCCGGGAAAGCGGTATTTTGTGAAAAGCCGCTGGCGGTGACGGCGCAGGGTTGTATGAACATTGTGGAGGCGGAGATCGCGAGTGGTAAAAAGCGCGTGCAGGTTGGCTTCATGCGCCCTTACGATAGCGGCTATCGTGCATTGAAAAGCGTTATTGATAGCGGAGACATTGGCGAACCCTTGATGCTGCACTGCGCACACCGTAACCCGGAAGTCGGCGATGCCTACACCACGGACATGGCGATTACCGATACGCTGATCCATGAACTGGATGTTCTGCGCTGGTTGCTGAAAGACGATTACGTCAGTGCTCAGGTGATTTATCCGCGTAAAACCCGTAAAGCCTCATCGCATCTGAAAGACCCACAGATAGTGCTGCTGGAAACGGCGAAAGGTGTGCGTATTGACGTCGAAATTTTCGTCAACTGTGCCTATGGCTATGATATCCAGTGTGAAGTGGTGGGTGAGACCGGGATTGCGAGCTTACCTGAGCCGATGTCCGTTCAGACGCGCAGCGCGGCTAAACTCTCCACGGGAATTCTGACCGACTGGAAAAAGCGCTTCATCGATGCCTATGATGTGGAATTGCAGGATTTCATTAACAATGTGTTGTCTGACAACATGACGGGCCCATCGGCCTGGGATGGCTATGCTGCGGCGGTTGCTGCCGATGCTTGTGTTGCCGCGCAGAACAACGGTGAGATTGTGCCGATTACCATGCCACCACGCCCTGCGTTTTATCAATGACGGAAACACGGGCGCACCAAGTGCGCCCGTGTCAGTAGCCAGCGTCAGAAAGTGTGCTTGATTTATCGTTGGAGATTCACCGCTAAGTGCTGTATAAATATTCAGTTCATTTAAAGCGAGATGGCTTGTTTTGCCTTCTAAAAGGGCTACTTTTTCAGACTTGAATTGAATGTTGCCCACATTTAAATGTCGAAATTTCAGGAAAGGTTGAGTTTTTAATTTGAGGAGGCATCATGTTGAAACGGTTGATGCCCGTTGACGGTTTAAACTTCGTGAAGTCAGGAGATCATATGCCAAAATTTCTGGAGCGTTTTCTCAGCATGCCGGGGCGATTGATGCAATCAATCAACCAGCAGGATATTGAGCAGTCAAATGACAGTAAAATTATCACTGATGCGAACGGTAATGCCTGGTTAAATATGAGTAATCCGCAGGTCCGCGATTCCATGCAGGCTCGCATGAAGGAATTGGCCGCGAAACGTTAAGGATTAACGATGGGTCCGTTGGTGATTATGGTTGTATTGGTCTGTGGCTTTTGGTTTACAGAAAATCATTATCAATCACGCATACGCCAGGCCAGAACTAATGGCTGGACATCGTACTTTTATGTTGCCATGCATGGTTGCAAGTTTGTCATTCAGGGATTTTGCCTGGTTCTGTTCATCTACCTGTTTTTACTCATTGTTAGTCTCATTATTTCAATCCCCCATGTGTTTGTGTCCACCTATGGCATCAAAGACTTCTATTCGTGGTTAACGAACAAAACGGCTCTCTCATATCCACTGTTTTTCATTCTCTCTTTGTGTGCAGGGTGTTTTATCGCCTGGAGGGCAGGTGATGCCGCACAAAAATCATTGCGTGACGAACGCGTCCGTCAGGCCGCCTATCGTGAAATGGCAGCCCTGGATGCGATTGAATCCCTGCTGGTTCAGGCTATTGATGAGGACATGTTGATTTTCGTTACGCTTAAATCACGCAAGGTCTACATTGGTTATGTCGCCGCACCTCGTATAGAGCACAGTCTCACCCAGCACCTGTCTATCATCCCTTGTATCAGTGGCTACCGGGATAAGGACACGCTGTATTATCACGAACAACATCGTTATTACGAACTCTATCTGAAGAAGGGGATTACGGCGGACTCAAAGGGATTGAACCTGCAACATTTCCGGCATGTGATACCAATGAATGAAGTAGAGGCCATTTCGTTATTTGATACCAGCACTTACCAATGTTTCGATGAATTCATCAACAACAAGTCTGAACACCTCTCTAACGAATGACGCTGTCACCCTACGCTGACACTCAGCGCGTCACGACCTGCTGCCGTTGCCTCTCCCTCACGCCGCTTTCCGTGTAATATCGCCGCCTTTGATGTTTGCAGGGATTTTACAAAATGACGGATTTAACCTTGAGCCGTCGCCAACCCTCTGTTTGGTGGGGCGCGATGATTATCTGCGGCACGGTGGTGGGTGCGGGTATGTTCACCTTGCCAATTGTGATGGCCGGTGCATGGTTTGGTTGGGCGCTGCTGCTGTTATTGGTGACGTGGGGCGCGATGTTGCTATCAGGTTTGCTGTTTATGCGCACCAGCCTGCATTATCCGCAGGGTTCGGGTTATGACACCTTAACCAAAGATCTACTGGGTCGCGGTTGGGCAACGCTTAACGGTCTCAGTATTCTGTTTGTGCTGGGCATCCTGACTTATGCCTACATCTCCGCCAGCGGTCCGGTTTATCAGCACTCGCTCAATCTGGCGAGGCTGCCGCTCTCCACCGCCGGTGCGAAAATCACGCTAACGCTCTGCGTTGCCGCCGTGGTGTGGCTCGGTACCACTGGCGTGAGTCGTTTAATGACCTTCTGCGTACTGGCGAAAATCCTGCTGTTGATCCTGCTCTTTGGTGGTTTGCTGACGCAGGTCAGCTTACCTTCGTTGATCAGCGCGGCGCCAGTTGGGAAAAGCTATTGGCCTTATGCTCTCGGGGTATTGCCGTTTTGTCTGGCGTCTTTTGGTTATCACGGCAATATCACCGGGCTGGTGAGTTATTACCACGGCAATAAACGGCATATCACTCAAGCGCTGGTGCTCGGTACCCTAATGTCGCTGGCACTCTATCTGTTCTGGGTTACCAGCACCATGGGCAATTTGCCGCGCGCGGCATTTCCTGCAATCGTGCAGCAGGGTGGCGATATCGCCGCGCTAATGGCGGCGCTGAGCAATCATCTGCACGTCAGCACACTGTCATTGATGATGTCGATCTTTTCGCATTTCGCTGTGATTGCGTCCTTTCTCGGCGTTACAGCCGGTCTGTTTGACTTCATCGCCGATCGTTTAGGCTGGGGCAATTCTCCTGCTGCACGGCTGAAAACCGCCTGCCTGACCTTTCTGCCACCGTTGATGGCGTCATTATTTTGGCCACATGGCTTTGTCGCCGCGATTGGCTTCGCAGGACTGTTTGCAACGCTTTGGGCCGTGTTTATCCCGGCAATGCTGGCATGGAAAGCACAACAGCGTTTTGCCGGGATGCCGCGTTCCACGCTCCCGATTGTGTTGGTGATGATTTTCGGTGTGCTGAATATCGTCGCCTGGTTACTGAGCTGGGTGGGCTGGCTGCCCACCTTCGGTGGCGCTTGATTTAAGCATCGTGAAATAAACAGAGTGGTGCGCCGCACAATGGGTCGGCCACCACGCTGGCTTCGACATGAAAAACCTCGCGTAAGACCTGCGGCGTCAATACTTCTGTCGGTGTGCCTTGAGTCACCAACTGCCCCTGCTTCAGTAACACCAGGTGATCGCAATAGCGGCCGGCCTGGTTAAGGTCATGCAGCACGGTAATAACGGTTTTACCCTGTGCTTTGAGTTCACCCATCAATTTCATCAGCTCAACCTGATGATTGATGTCTAACCAGGTGGTGGGTTCATCGAGTAAAACCAGCGGCGTATCTTGCGCCAGCAACATAGCAAGAAAGACCCGCTGGCGTTGGCCTCCTGATAAAGCGGTGACCCGTTGACGCGCGAGGTCACCAATATCCATCCGATCCATCGCATGCTGAACCTGCATTTTGTCGCTGGCTAACAGGCGGCCCCAGAAGGGCAGCCACGGACTGCGTCCATATCCCACCAGCTCTTCAACGCTGATGCCTTCGGGTATCAAATGCTGCTGCGGTAACAACGCCAGATGTCGTGCCAGTTGACGAGAAGTCAGAGACGTTAAAGCTTGCTGTTCAATGCGTATTTCGCCTTGCTGCGGGGTAAGTAATCGGGCAAAACTTTTCAGCAGCGTCGATTTGCCACAGCCGTTGGGACCGAGCAACGCGCTAATCTGTCCTCTCGGTAGCGCAAGATTCAAATGGTGAAGGATGCGTTTGTTGCCATAACCGATACAGAGATCGTGAGTTGAGAGTTGCATTTAGCGCATCCTAATCAGTAACCAGAAAAAGCAGGGAGCACCGAGTAGTGCTGTAATCACACCTGCTGGCAGTTCCATCGGGGGGGCAATAGTGCGTGCGAATAAATCAGCGAATACCAGCAGCAATGCACCACCAATAGCCGCTAGCGGCAGTAAGTGGCGATGGCGTCCGCCAACCCAATGGCGCATCACATGGGGTACCACCAGGCTGATAAAGCCGATTGGCCCACAGATCGCCACGCCGATCGCCGCCAGCGCCACGGCGATGATTAAAGCCCAACGCTGAACGGACGCCAGGCCAACGCCGAGGGTGGCGGCGCGTTCATCGCCGAGGGCCAGCAGATCAAGATCGCGCGTAAAACGCAGGCTGCCCAGCAGCAACAGTGGGATAGGCAATGCCAGCGTAACCATCGACCAGTCACGTCCCCACAAGCTGCCAGTCAGCCAAAGCAGCGCCATGTTGACATCCTGCGGGCGCGATAACATCAGGTAATCCGTCAAACTTGCCCAGCAAGCCGCCAGCGCGATGCCAACCACTGCCAGACGTAAAGGTGTCGAGAAATTCACCAGCATGCGTAATATCAGTAACGCCAGACATCCACCGCCGAAGGCAAACAGGGGCAGCAAGAAGCCAGGAAGCGCAGGGAAGAGCAGCAGCACTGACAACGTAGCCAGGCTCGCGGCATGGTTGACGCCGAGAATGTCCGGTGAAGCCAGGGGATTGCGAATGATGCCCTGTACCAGAACACCGGAAACGGCCAGCGCCGCCCCCACCAAAACCGCCAGCACCAGGCGCGGCAAACGATATTCGAACACGGCATAGTGGGCATCGCCAGCGGAATGCCATGATTGCCAAAACACCGTCCAGCTCATGCCTTGCACGCCGAGTTTCAAACTGAACAGCGCGGCGACTATCATCCCCGCCAACAGTAAACAGAATACTAAGCGTGCACTCATGAATGGCGTCTCCGCGCCAGCCAGACAAATCCCGGCGCGCCAATCAATCCCAGCACCACGCCAGCGGGTATTTCACCGGGCCAGGCTAACCACCGGGCGGCGATATCCGCCATTAACAAAATCAACGCGCCGAGGATCATCGACATCGGCAACATGATGCGTAAATCATGCCCAATCCACGCCCGCGCCAGATGAGGAACCAACAACCCGATAAAGCCTAACGGCCCGGCTACACTCACACAGGCGCCCACTAGTATCAGCAGTGCCACGCTGAGGAGTCGTCGAAGGCGATACAAATTCACCCCCAGCGCATGAGCAGCCTCATCACCGATGCCGAGCAGATTGAGCGCACGAGCCTGTAATAAAATTAACGGCGTCAGGAAACCGACAAACGGCAGCAGTAACCAGACTTGTTGCCATCGCGCATGGGAAATACCGCCAGCCAGCCAGTAAAGAATGCCAAAGGCGTGATCTTCTGACAGCAGCAGCGTCACACGCGTTAACGCTATGCAAAACGCAGAAAGGGCTATGCCAGCAAGGATCAGCCGCTGGCGGTCGGTGTGCTGGTTACTTCCTCGGCCTGCTGCACTGACGCACAGCCAGCTCAACCCACCCCCCGTAGCCGCGATGATCGAAAGCGGATAGCCCTGCAACACAATCGGGCTAAATGCAGACGTCAGCGCAATCGCCAGAGCCGCACCGCTGTTGATGCCAAGAATAGCCGGTGAGGCCAGCGGATTGTGGGTCAGCACCTGCAACAGCGCACCAGCCAACGCCAGACTGGCTCCCAACATGATGGCCACCAGCGTACGCGGCAGGCGAAGGTTATAAACCAGGGCTTCCGCCACACTGTGCGCGTCTCCTGGCAGCAGTGCATGCCAGGCCGCCTGCGCGGATATCGGTAGCGCGGCAAAACTTATCAGGCTGAACCAAAACGCGGTGCCCAATGCCAGCAGGCTGATTAACCAGCGTTGAAATTGTGTCATGGCGCAGTCAATAACGTGACGGCGTCACTGGCAATTTTTTCCGCGGCAAACAATCCGCGTGCGCGCGCCCAGCTGTTGCTGTCCACTGCGCGGATATGATGCTGCTGTTCAGCCTTGATCAGGCTCCACAACGGATCTTGCTGCCATTTTTTCACTATACTTTCATCGCGATAGTGCGCCACCAGTAACCAATCAGGATTAATCGCCAGCAACTGCTCCAGGCTGAGCACGGTCATCGGCGTGTGATTGACAGGCTGGGGCACCTGAATTCCTAACGCCATTAACACGCCTCCGGTATAACTGGCTGAGGAGTGCAAAGTGAACTGGTTTTCACGTGAAGTGCCAAACAGCACCGAGGTATTTGGCGGCAATTTTGCGGCGGCGTCATGCATGCGTTGCTTATGCAATGCCAGACGCTGCTGCATTTCAGTATGTTTCCCAACCACATCGCCAATGATCGCGGCAGATTGCAGGTTTTCCGCGTAAGTTTCATTCCTCGATTGCAGTAATAAAACCGGGGCGATGCGCTGCAGTGAGGCATAAATCGTGGCGTGGCGGCTGCTGTCAGCAATAATCAGATCAGGATGTAGGGCGCTAATGGCTTCAAGACTTGGCTGTCCCCGCAGGCCAACGGATAGCCAAGGTTGCAGCTGCTGACGGACTTCTGGCAGCAGACGCTGCGGATCATTGTCATCAGCGATGCCCACCGGGCTCACTGCCACTGCCGCGAGGGCATCCGCAAAGGATAACTCCAGTACCACAATGCGCTGAGGAACCTTCTCGATGGTGAAAGTCCCATGTTGATCCTGCACCGTGACAGCGTGCGCGTTTAAAGCCGATGCGAAGAAACATCCCATCATCAGCCAGCGAAATAATTGTTGCATAGTGACATCTCCACAAAGCAAAAAACCGGGCTAGCCCAAGGGCTGCCCGGTTATAAATGGCTTATCAGAACTTGAGTGAACCCTGCAAATAGAAGGTGCGCGGTTGTCCAGCGTACAGGCCTTTGTTGTTGTCATCATACGATCGAGTGAAATAGTCCTGATCGAACATATTTTTCACGCCAACGGCCAGATTGAGGTTGGCCATTTGTGGGCCGAAATCATAATTGGCACGCGCTCCCCACAGCATAAAGCCGGGAATGCGGCCGGTGCTGCCATCAGCACTCTCCTGAACGGTATTGGCGTTATCAGCGAACTGGCTGGACTGGAGATCACTGTTGAGGTTGAAGGTCCAGTTGCCCGGTTTGTAGTCAATGCCAAGCGTGCCTTTCTGACGCGGTGAGAACGGTACCTGATTACCATAGGTTTCGCCTTTTTCACGGATTTCGGCATTCACGTAGGTGTAGCTGGCATAAACTGAGACGTTTTCCAGCGCAGGCTTCAGGGCGGAAAGGTCATAACGTACCTGCGATTCCAGGCCGGTATGACGGGTTTTCCCGCGAGCCGTCACAGAATCGTCAGTCTGATTTGAGTCGTACTGATTGTTAAAGTTAATCAGGAACAAGCCCATTTCGGCCGTCAGCGCGCCGTCATCAAAGCGCGTACCGATCTCCCAGGTGCGTGCTTTCTCAGGTTCAACGCTGCCACTCTCTACGGCTTTACCAATCTGGCTATATTGCACTGTACCGAAGGAGCCTTCGGTGTTGGCGTAGAGGTTCCAGCTGTCGGTCAGGTGATAAAGCACATTCAATGCAGGCAGTGGCGCGTTATAACTGACGTCCTGCTGAGTGCCGCGAATGGCATTGCGTTGATAGGAGCTGATGTGCTCGAAACGCATCCCTGGCGTGATGGTCCAGTTGCCAATATCAATGCGGTCATCAAGATACCAGGCGTGCGCTTCGGTACCAGAACGCGTGTCGCGATCGTAAGAGCTGGCAGTAGAGGGCAATTCACCACTCACGGTTGGGGTGTAATAGCGCATTTCATGACCGGATTCGCTGACATAGCGATAACCGACGCCGACTTCATGGGCAGAAGGGCCAAGATTGAAGCTCTGGCTGTAGCGTGGCTCAATGCCGCGCACCCAGTACTCACGCGGTGATAGGGTGATACGCGACCCTTGTTCGAGATAGCCGCTGCGCAAGGTATGGGTGTAGAAACCAAGAATGTTGAATTTATGCTGTTGATCGGGTTGGAACTGATAGCCCAGGCTGGCTAACTGACGACGCCCCCAGAAGCGGTCATAAGGACGGGTGGATTGCCAGCGATCGGCATTAAAATCCGCGCGCGACAGGCCGCCCGGCATATCGGCTTCACCATCGTAGTATTGCAACAGGCTGGTGAAGGTATGGACTTCATTCGGCGCATAACGGCTTTTCAACATCACATCATCAATACGTGTGGCACTGTGTTCTCGCCAGTCACTGCCTCGGGTGCCCGAATAAAGTAGCGCGCTGCCAAAACCGTTGTCAGCCGTTCCGCCGACCAGAAGATTATGGGTTTCCTTTGGGTTATTTTGTGAGGAGGTGGGGCTGAGCTGGCCTTCAACGCCGGCTTCGATACCAAAATGCTCAGGGATGGCACGCGTCACAAAGTTGACCACGCCGCCGACACTTTGTGGCCCGTAACGTACTGCACCGCCGCCGCGCACCACGTCAATAGCATCCATATTGCCCAGTGAAACCGGAGCGAGAGAGAGTTGCGGCTGTCCGTAAGGTGCGAAGGGCACTGGTATGCCATCCATCAGCACGGTTGATCGGCTGGCGAGACGAGGATTGAGGCCACGGATACCAAAGTTCATCGCCAGATTGTGGCTGCCGGTACCGTTATTCTCCGGCGCATTGACGCCCGGAATACGGTTAAGCACTTCGCGCATGCTGGCGGCACCGTTTTTGGCGAAATCCTCGCGACGGATCACATCGCGTGCACCGGCATGTTCGAATACGTCAGATTCACGCGCATCACCTAACCAGTCGCCTACTACGGTCAGACTGGGTTCACCCACGGTGTGACCGAGCGGTTTGACAGTCCATACATTTGCGCCGAGGCCATTAGCCTGAAGATCGCTGCCTTGCAGCAAATGGGTGAACGCATCATTAATCGTATAGTCGCCCTGTAAGCCGGGACTCTTTTTTCCGCGAGTTAGCTCGGCATCCAGTGACAGCGTAATACCCGCTGAGGCCGCAAACTGATTCAACGCGGCATCAAGAGGACCCGCAGGAATGGCATAATGCGCGGTGGCTGGCGCTGCAGCCTGAGCGATGCCTGGTGTGAAACAAGCCAAAGGTAACAAACTCAGGCGAATAGCCATTACCAGCGGGCTGGCTTTGGACAATGCGCGCAGTGAAGAGGCACGTGAAACCGTCATAACGTCTCCAAAAATTATCATTGTTTTGCTGTATTCAGAGAGAAGTCGTATGAGCGGCAGAAAAGGGACAATCCCCGGAGACATTTTTTATAAAAAAATTATCGGGCCTTCACCGTGACCCAATAGCGCGTAACGCGTTGCAGGGAAATGGGCAGCGTTTGTTGCAAAGCATTGAGCGCAACATCGCTTTGCAACAGAGGATAGGTTCCACTGACGCGCAACTGAGCGACTTGAGGATCACAGCGCAAAATGCCCTGGCGATAACGTGCCAGTTGCGCGATGACTTCGCCGAGCGGACGATCGCTGACACTCAACAGGCCACGTGTCCATTGCAGTTTTTCGTCAACCTTTTGCACTGCATCGAAGGCGTTAGCGCTGAAACTCAGCATCTCACCTTGCTGCACGATCATGATCTGATCCGGTTGCTGTGCCAATCGCACTGCCACGGCATGTTGGTTCACCCTCAGCAGGGTGAGATTATCTTGCTGCTCCACGCTAAATTCGGTACCCAGCGCAGTGAGTTGTCCTTGTGGGGTATAAACACGAAGCGGGCGCTTCAGCGCATCCTTGCCACTGGTGAGCGCCAGAGTGCCAAACAGCAAATCAATATGCCGCTCGTTATCGTCATAACGCACATTAGCGGCGGAAGCGGTGTCCAGCGTGAGCAAGCTGCCATCTTTTAATGGGAACTGGCGAATTTCGCCTTTCGCCGTGTGATAGTCAGCGCGGATGCCAGTGGAAAGGTCACTTTGCCAAAGTTGCCAGCTCGCGCCAGCTCCCACAGCGAGCAGTAAGCCCTTCAGAACGTGGCGTCGGGTCAGTTGAGAATCATGCAGCGTTTTGCTGGCAATATTGCCTGGCATGGTCTGCATTTGCTGGCGCAGATTTTCCACCTGCTGCCATGCCCACTGATTTTCATGATTAGCATCGACCCACTGCTGCCACTTTTCTTCCTGCTGCGGACTGACACGTTCGCCGCTTAACACGGCATACCAGTGTGAGGCGTTACGCAGAGCCTGACGTTGTTCAGTCGTGAGGGATGACATGATTTAGATACCGTGCTCAAGGCGAAACAGCAGACAGTGCTCGGTGGCTTTTGCCATATACTTTTTCACTGAACTAACAGACACCGAAAGCTGCTGTGCGATTTCGGCGTAGGTGAGGTTATCCAACTGTGACAGCAGAAATGCCTGACGTGCTTTGTTACCCAGTCCATCCAGCATCTGATCCACGAGTTGCAGCGTTTCCAGCTGACTCTGTTGTAACTCGGGTGAGGGCGTTACCGCTTCCGGCAGTTGGCTGAGAATCTCCAGATAAGCTTTTTCCAGCGCATGACGTCTAAAACGATCGACCATCACGCGTTTGGCAATGGTACACAGGAAAGATTTGGCATCGCGCACTTCGGAGAGATTGTTGCCGCTCATCAGGCGCATGAAAGTATCTTGCGTGACGTCATCCGCATCAAAAGCGGATCGCAGCTTTGCAGTGAGCCATTGCGTCAGCCAGCCGCAGTTATCGGCATAGAATGTCGCAAGCGAAGGCGCAGCAGAGGAAGTGGCAGCGGGCAACATGATGTCAAAGTGTGTCAAATGTAAAGTTGAGCTGATACTAACTGCGAATAGTTATCATTACAATCGATGGGCTGCTTTTTTTGCTTGCGAAACTAACTCAGTAAGTGGATGAAATTCCGTGCAGGGTATGAATGAACAGCGTTGGCACATGGAGCTTTCACGCCAAAAAAAGGGGGGCCATCATCATCCGTGTAACTGGCGGCCCTGTCGACCGCCATCATCTCACTTTTGATTCTTGTCACTGAGGGCCTGGTAATTTTCCTTCGTGACGGTCTGATAGGGCACCCAGTTATAGGCTTCGGTTTTTTTGCCGGTCAGCATATCGCTTGCCACATTAACTGCGCCAATGGCCTGGCCTTTCGCATCCTGGAAAATGGTCACCGCCATTTTGCCATTCTTGATGAATTGCAAACCATCCGGTGTGCCATCAATGCCAGCCACTAACACATCGCTCTTCTTCAACTGATCCAGTGCCATAATCGCACCAATTGCCATCTCATCATTGTTAGCAACAATGGCGTTGATCGAATTGCCATCCTGTAGCCAGGAGAGGGTTTTATCGACGGCTTCATTGCGTTGCCAGTTAGCGGTCTGCTTTTGAATGACTTTAAGACCTGGATGAGCGCTGACATAATCTTCAACGGCTTTAGTGCGTTGGCGCGCTTCCTCGGTAGAGAGTGAACCCATCAGGATGGCGATGTTCCCCTGGTTGTTCATGCGTTTTGCCAGCGCTTCAATCTCCATTTTTCCACTCAAAGCAGAGTCGGAGCCAACGTAAGCCATCTTACCGCTCAGGGGCACTTCAGGTTTACGGTTGACGAAAATCAGAGGGATATTGGCTTTCTTTGCTGCAGCAATCACAGGCATAACACCTTGCGTGTCTACCGGGTTCACGATAATCGCGTCGGCACCCTGATTAATAAAATCATCAACCTGCTGGATTTGCAGTGAAACATCGCCTTTGGCATCGGCAAACTGGCTATTCAATCCTTTCTCTTTCAACTGCGTTTCCATTTGACTGCGCAGGATTGAAACAAAGTTAAGATCCAGATTAGCCAGAGCAACGCCCACCATATACGTTTTGGCTTGCACGACAAACACACTGAGTAAACCACAGGCGATTATTATTGCTTTAATTATATTCATGTTTGTATCTCTGTAAGGTGGATAGGGTATTTGTGCACCCGGGTGCAATAAATTGCGTATCAACACACAGTGCTGTGTATATTTTTCGCTGTGACCCTGAGCGCGTAACATTACTTTCAGATTAGGCTAGAAATTAGTCAACGCGCTAAAAATTGATTCCTTCATCTGGATCACAAAATTTGGGCGAAGCATCCTAACAAGAGAATAGAAATGCTACCGGGTGCAAATTTTTTCTGGCAATGCTCCGCTTGTTTATTACGGGCTTAAGTTACAACATCCAATAAAGTCTCTGAAAGATGCGCATCAGTAAGCCACTGCGTCGATTGAAGCTAAACAGCAGTTTATCGCGCGCATCTAAAGATCTGTCATCGGAGGGCAGTTAAAGATTACAAAGGTATTGATAAACTTCAGCATCGCGTTTATCTGGCGTGAATCGAGAGCACTGCCGGCATTGGTGAGAGATAACCCGATATTGCTTCAACAACCCAAGTTCGTTCAGGATGCACAGCCAACCCCTTGAGCCATAACACTTCTGCTCATAGATTTTTTCGCGAATGCTTTTCACGTCCACACGTAGTAGGGAGGCTTCAAGATTGCTGTAATTCGGATGCAGCTTGTTTTACCCAACCTTTATAACAAGCAATTACGTACGAGAATTTAGGTGGTGACGTGCGTGGGGCGTATTGAGGTTGCCCGGCCAAAAGAGTGCCGGGCACAACAGGGCTAGTCTTCAATACTGCTTAACAGCGCATTTTGAATGATTTTCTGGGCTTTGAGTGGATTTTGTTCACTTTGCGCCGCTTGCAACGCGGCAATATCCAGCTTATCCAGTGCACGGTAAATATGCTTCAGGAATCGAATCGACAGATTGGCAGCTTCAACATGGTCTTCACGGAAGGGGAATTGGTCTAGCTGCCATACGCCATCCCAATTATTGATTTTGAGCACATAGAAGAACTCAAAAATTTCTGTCATGTGCACTGTGCCGACAACGAGATCGTCATCCCAGCCACGTAGGTTGTCATTCACGTCCATACCGAACAGCCTGCCGCGGTCAATTATCAACTGGGCTGAGTCCGCTGGTGATTCACCGGCAAATAGCGCGTGGCCAAAGTCCAGCAACACGCCGACGTTATCGAGGCCGATATCTTCGATCCCCAACAAGGTGCGCGCAGCGGAATCCCAGGTCATTTTAACGCGTGGTTCACGCGGTTTGTACTCGATGGCAAATTTGACATCAGGATTGGCACTCGCCAGTTCGCGCATGCCATCAACCGCCAGTTTCCAAAGATTTTTATGATCAACCTGGAAGGGGTAATCCCATCCATCTTGTCCCGGCCAGATTTTCACATAATTAGCACCCAATTCTCGCACGACTGTGGCCGCTTCATGCATCAGGTCGAAGGCCTGTTTGCGCAGTGCGGGATCAGGATTAGTAAAGGCACCGCGAGAAAAGCGGCGCAGATAGATTTCAGGCGTCACGCCAATCGCTTTCAGCCCAGCCTGGTCTAAGGCTTCTTTAACCTGGGCAACGGTAACACCTTCAGTAAAGGGATAGGGCACATCAACATACGATAAGTCTTCAACACTGCCAGCCAGTTTGATCTGGTCTAGCGTGCTGAGCGCCGGACCGTATCCGTCGACGGCATAACGATCTATGTAGTTAGCAAAATGCCACAAACCGGCACCAAATTTCGGGTAGGTGTAACCACTCATAAGACATTCTCCTTAGGGATTAGGGTAATCCGAGGCGCTACAATAATGCATGAATATATATTCACTAACGGTTATATATTCCATTCTGCGCCTTGAGCTTCTTGCTTAACCAGCATTGAGTGAAGAAATTGAGGGTGGCCTCACACAAAATTTGTGTGTCTGAGGTGAGAAAGGAATCGGGAAAGACATTATCCGTGCACAATTAAAATCAACAGGTGCTACCTTGCTTAATCCTGCGGCAATCAGTTTCCGCCACTCCAGCCTTAAACACGTTAACCTGAGGTCATTCATCATGATGTCTCCCCCAATTCAGCTTGGCCCGACTAAAGTACCGATAAAATTTACCCAGGTTGAACCCGTTTTCCTCTCCGACAAGACTATGCTGGAGCGAAAAAATAAGGTTATGCAAAGGATGGTCGAGGGCGGTTTTGATGCGCTGGTCATTTATGCAGACAAAGAACACGGCGGGAATTTTGAATACTTAACAGGGTTCATCCCGCGTTTTGAAGAGGGGCTGTTGATCGTTGATGCCAGTGGAGAATGTACCGCTATTCTCGGGAATGAGAATCTCAAACTGGCTCGCTTTTCACGCGTACCTGTCACGTTGCTTCACTGCCCGTTGTTTTCGCTGCCTAACCAGCCAATGGATCATGAAACACCGCTTGAAAACCTTCTGGCATCTGCCGGCTTGAGTAACAAAAGTAAAGTAGGCCTGGTGGGATGGAAAATGTTCACCCCAGCCGCAGGCAATGGTTCTGCCTATTTCGATGTACCTTATTTTATTGTTGATGCGTTGCAACGCACGCTGAAAAAAGAGGCTGAACTGTTAAATGCAGCGCACTTATTTATTAGCGGCGCTGGCGGTGCAAGAGTGACCAACAACGCCAATGAAATCGCGCATTATGAGTATGGGGCCAATCTGGCATCTAACTGTATTCTTAATGCGATGGACGCGGTGGAAGTAGGAGTGCGGGAAATTGATTTGGGCGCGCTTCTGACGGCGGAAGGCCAATACAATACGGTGGTCTCCATCGCTGCCACCGGCGTCCGCTTCGATCATGCTAACCTTTTTCCAACATACAAAAGGGTGCAGCACGGCGATCCTTTGTCGCTGACCACAGGATTTAAAGGTGGCTTGTCCAGCAGAGCTGCTTTCGTTATCGCCAGTCCTGCTGAACTGCCTGACGCTCAGAAAGATTGGTTAGACAGAATCGCTAAACCCCACTTCTCTGCACAGGTAGCCTGGCTGGAAAATATCCGCGTGGGTATGTCTGGCGGTGAGCTTTATGACGTGATCGAAGATGTACTGCCCAAAACCCGATATGGCTGGCATCTCAATCCTGGCCATCTGGTTGCTGATGAAGAGTGGATGTCATCGCCGGTTTACCCAAATTCCGGCGAACTGTTGAGAAGTGGCATGATCTTGCAGCTCGATATCATTCCATCGGTACCGGGCTATAACGGTGTCAGCGCAGAAGAGTGTGTTGCGTTGGCCGATTCATCACTTCAGGCTAAGATCGCTGAAGCGTATCCGAAACTTTGGCAGCGAATTACACGTCGACGTGATTACCTGCGCAATGAAATCGGCATTAAACTCAATGCCGATGTATTGCCGCTATCCAATGCTGTTGGCTATTTAAGGCCGTTTTTGCTCGCTAAACACCTGTCTCTCAGCGTGAAGAAATAGAGCGCACTGATAGCGAACATCAGGGCTTAATTTGATTACGCCCGCTGCGTTTTGCCAGATAAAGGGCTTTGTCGGCGTCCTGTTTCAGCTGGTCTGCTTCGCCGGTTTTACCAGTTGACGTCAGCGTGCTGTAGCCAGCGCTGATGGTCACTACGCCAGCTGGAACATCTGAGCTTTCATGTGCAATGCCGGTTTCTGCAACAAATCTGACCGCGCGCTCCGCCACTTTTTTGGCATCAAAGGCTGAGGTGCTGGGCAGAATGATCGCAAACTCTTCACCGCCATAACGTGCCACGATATCGCCTTGATAATGCACGCTATCCTTTAACGCCAGGCCGACATCCTGCAAACACTCATCACCCGCAACATGCCCATAGGTATCGTTATAGCGCTTGAAATAATCGATATCGATCATCACCAGCGAGAGCGGCTCAGCGTGCTTTTCTGAACGAAGCAGGGCTTGCTCCAGCAGAGCATCGAACTGACGACGGTTTGCCAGGCCAGTCAAGCCATCCACCAATGCTAAAGATTGCAACGTGTGGTTGATGGTGGTCAGTTCATCACGAACATGGGTCAGTTCAATTTGATTACGCACATTGGTACCCACCTGACGCAATACAAAGACGCCCATGCCGGTAATAGTTAAGAGCAGCACAATGTTGAGCAAAACATTCGTCAGGTTGGCCGTCATCCACTCCATGCGAAGCCGGTCACGGTCATAGCCAGCCGTCACAATCAGTGGATAACGCTCTAGTCGAGCATAGCCGAACACACGTTCAACACCGTCGAGCGTTGAACGCCAGGTTGCACTGCCACTTGAAGCGGATTTCAGCTCGGTTTGAAACAGCGGGCTGGCGGATAGGGTCCGGCCAATATAAGAGTCAGGGAAAGGGCGGATGTAGAGGGCCGTGGCATCCGCCAGGATCAATCCCAACGCATCTTTATCGCCAAGCGTGTAGTAGCTGTAGTACTGCCGGAAATAATCCACTTTGACCGTCGCAAGGGCGACACCAGCAAAATTCCCCGCATTATCATTTAGGCGTACCGAAACAGGAATCACCAGATCACCGGTGGAGCGACTGCGGATGACATGGCTGATATGGATATCCAGACTGGGATGCGTCCGATGCCAGACAAAGTAATCACGATCGGCGTTACTGGCATTGGTTGGCGTGAAGTTGCCAGATGAAGCCACCCAATGTCCCTCGGTATCGTAAACAAACAATCCGTGCAGCTGAGGGAGCTTGCTCTGCTGGTCTTTGATTTGATGCAGGAACTGCGGTGTTGCAGCAAAGCTGTTGCCGTTTTGACGTAACTGGCGCACAGCATCCGCGAGGGTAATATCAACCTGTAAAAAGGCATCTTCAGCTTGTTTGGCTAATGAGAGCGAGAGATTGCGTGCATCCTCTTCTTTTTCTGCCAGGTGTTGCTGCCAGGAGTGCCAAAGAGACCAGGCATTAATAGCCACAACCAGTAAACTGATGGAAAGCAGAAATACGGCCATACTTCTTCCAAGAGAAGTCTTTAGCAGACGAGGGGTGCTATCTGAGAGGACACTTTTACGCATTGATACTCTTTGTGCATGCTGAAAAGGTGGGCAGAGTGGATAGGGATATTACAGGATTCATGTAACTGTCATAAGCTGAGTAAAGAAAATTTTATGCATTTGTGGAATAAATCTGATGAGCGAGAATTGGCGCCGTAGAAGTGAGCACCAGAAAGCCCAGCATGATGTGTGGTGTGCTTCAAAATATCCAATTTAACATAATCATGATTATGCGCACTTTGATTGTAGCACCCCAATAGTAATGTCCGCTTGTGGCTCAATAAACATGACCGCGTTATGGTACCTCTCACAGAGTCGTTTTCAGTCAGTAAAACTACCGGGAGGCTTGCCGTGATCGCAGATAGCTCAGGGGTATTTACGTTGAAAGAGATTAACCGCGTCAAAGTTATTCAGGACGTTGTCGACCGGCGGCTGACAACCCACCTCGCTGCTGAGCGTCTCAGTATTTCCGACCGGCATTGTCGTCGCCTGCTTCAGCGCTACCGCGAGTCTGGTGCAGCCGGTCTTACCGATGCACGGAGTGGAAAGCCCGGCACACATCGCATCGATGAGAGTCTGCGCCACCACATACTGACGCTGCTACGTGAAAATTACGTGGGTTTTGCCCACAAATTACCGCAGAAATGCTTCAGGTACTTTCCGAGATTGATAAGCGGCTTACTTCGCCCAGTCTTCAAGCACCAAATCCGGTACCCGCGCAAATTCCCTGGTATTATTTGTCACCAAGATAGCGCCGGCCGCAATGGCATGGCCGGCAATCGCCGTGTCATTTGGGCCTATCGGTGTTCCGGCTGCGCTTAGGGTGGCCTTAATTACAGCGGTGGCGTCCACCGCCGCCCGATCCCAGGGCACAATCGCATCAAGTCGGGCGCAGAATTCGTCAACCAGTTGACCATGACGCGGCGAGGCTTTCTTTCCAATAGCACCAAAGCGCATTTCTGCGTAAGTAATAGCCGAAACTACAATGCGATGGTTGCGCAGCACCGCTTGTTCAAGCCGTCTGATCACGTCCTCTGGTTGCTCGCGCATAATGAACGAACATATACAAGTATCCAGCATGTAGGTTTTGTTCACAGATCAAATCTTCCCTCATCACTGACAACATCCCCGCGATCCATCATAAAATCCGGGTCCGCTTTCTCAAGCTGCATAAATGAGCCCCAAGTCGGCCGTACGGGACGCAGTATGATGCTGTCACCTTCCCGGACAATCTCTAACTCACTCACCCCTTCAAAATCCATATCGCGTGGCAAACGAATGGCGCGGTTATTGCCATTTTTAAATACAGAAACAGTTCGCATGAGCAATCCTCCTGAACGGACTTCCGGAACGGTGCCGTCACCGGCTTTATGTTTTGAGCTTTATCACTCAGCATATGTCTAGTATATGCCCAGCTTTGACATATGTATATGCCCTGTTCTCTTCTTCAGAAAAACATCAGAATGTGACATACGAAGCCTTAAGTTCCGGGTGACATTAGCAACACGAAAGACATTTCTTGTTTTCATTTTTCCCTCTGTGGGTAAAGAAACGTGAAGTAACCTACGCACGCGCACGGTTCCGCTAACCTTGGTAGTACACGTTCTTTAACCTGCCGGGGAAACCATCATGTCGAAGACGAATTTACTGCTGAAGACGCCAATGCTGCTGTTGGCCATTTGTTCAATAATGAGCCTTAACAACGTTCGTGCGGCTGAAGAGCCCCTGTTCCAGCCTTTATCGCCGAAGGTCTCAGACCTCACTCAATATCGCTGGCACAATCGCCCTCTGGTGATCTTTGCCCCATCAAAAACAGATCCTGCTTATGTCGCGCAGATAGCGATGCTGGAGAAGCAGAAAGCAGAATTGGCCGATCGCGATATCATTGTGTTCAGTGATACTTCACCCAAAGCTAATGGTACTTTGCGTAAACAACTCAATCCGAAAGGATTTGAAGTGGTGCTGGTTGGAAAAGATGGTGGAATGAAACTACGCGAAACAACACCTCTGAATACTGAGGTGTTGCTCTCAACCATTGATAAAATGCCCATGCGCCAGGCCAAACTCAATGAATGAATTGGACGGGTTCACTCGACATCCAGCAGTGAGCCCGTTTTATAAAAACGTTTCCCCGCGATGTAATGCAAACTGCGCATCTCGTCTGGTGCGTCCTCGAATAACCAGCGCCCTTCTTTAAACACCCGGCTATCCGCCCAGGCACCCTTGATTTCACCGATGAACAAATCGTGGTCGATCTGATTTTGTTCGATAGGTATCAACTCGCAGTACAACCAAGCCGCACAGCCAACCACCAAAGGGAGATGACTTTCCGGTAACTGGAAGAACTCGACGCCAGCTGTGGCTAGCTTATCTGACTGCTCAGCGCGGGAATGCGTACCGAGATAATGAACCATCTGCGCCTGGCTGACGGTTGGGACATGTATAACGAATTTCAGGCTTTGCTCAATCAACTTACGCGTGAAGGTGGATTTATCCAGCACAACCGTCAATTTTGCCGGTTTGAACTCTAATCCACATACCCAGGATGCAGACATCACATTGTCAATCCCGTCATGGCGGGAGGAAACCAATGTCGTTGGGCCATGGTTGATCAGGCGATAGGCTTTTTCCAGCTCAACAGATTCAATATGGGCATTCATAGATTCATTTCATCGCTTAAATTTCAAAGGCCTTTATTGTCGCCTGGTCAATTCGACTTTGCCAATCTCCAACCATCATCAGGGCAAATCCTCTGCACCCCACGAGTGCAGTGGTTGCTCCATCCTAAGCGTTTAAGACGGCGTCGTGGCTGTGCCAGTGCCTGTACCGCCGTAATTAAGCCTGGCGCGTTTCTTGCGTGTAACAAAAGGTTTCCCACCGCTGACGTTGCTTTCCCATTCATCCAAAGAGGTCTTTGCTATGGAATTGAAATGGTTTGAAGATTTTCTCAGTGTTGCACGCTGTTATAGTTTTACCCGTGCCGCGGATGAGCGGCATATCACGCAATCGGCGCTCAGTCGGCGCATCCGGCAACTGGAAGAGTGGCTGGGTGTGCCGTTATTCGATCGTAAAACCTATCCGGTTACGCTCACGCCAGAGGGACAAACCTTCCTCGCGACCGCCAGCGAAACGGTATTTTCCATGTCGCATCTGCGCAATGATCTGCACCAGCGCTACAGTTCGCGCACTGCGGTATTACGCTTTGCGATGCTAAATACCCTTTCTCTGACGTTCTTCCCTGACTGGATACAGCGATTAAATCTGCAGCCCAATCTCAGCTATATCCGCCTGTGTAATCAAAAACCGACTTTCGCTGAGCACATCTCCACCTTACACAGCGGTGAAACCGATTTTCTACTGACTTACGCGCACGATGCGGTGTCGCTAATACATCAGCTGGCGGCGTATCCCATGGTGCAACTGGGCCGTGAGCGTGCCATTGCCGTGTGTCGCCCGGATAGCAGTGGCAAGCCACTCTATCCGGTGCGCGCGGATGGCGGTCCGATTCCGTGGTTGAGCTATGGACAACATACCTTCTTTGCTCATGCGCTGGCGCAAATGCTCAGCAAACGCCCGCTTCCTCTTGAAGCGGTATATGAAAATGGTATGTCGGTGAATCTCAAAGCCATGGTCCTGGCCGGTGGCGGCGTGGCGTGGTTGCCTCTGAGTCTGGTACATGAAGAACTGGCCAGCGGCAGTTTAGTGCGCGCCGATGACAGCAGCTGGGATATGTCGCTGGCGATTCGGCTCTATCGTCAACCGATTCTGCAAAATTCTCAGGCTGAACAACTGTGGCTGCGAGCATGTGCCAGCGAGACGGCTAATGCGGCCTGACATAAAACTATGCCGTTTTGGAATGGGGAGTGTGAATTGCTCATTGGCCTTACGCTGATGATTTACTCCATGCTGGGGCTTCAGAGAGACGAAAACCTGACCAACCAAGCTGGGGACTATCATGGAAAACAAAGCGTTAGTCTGGAAGTGGGTAGAAGAATATCAAGGGGTATTTTGTGAACTGAGCGATCGCGTCTGGGGCATGCCGGAAATTTGCTATACCGAGTATCGTTCGGTGGCTGAACACACCGCGATGCTAAATCAGCAAGGATTCCGCGTCACAGAAAACGTGGCCGACATCCCCACGGCGGTGATGGGTGAAGCCGGTGAAGGCGGTCCCATCATCGCTTTCCTCGGCGAATATGATGCCTTGCCAGGGTTGAGTCAGGAAGCAGGCGTGGCGCGTTATTCTCCACTGCCGGGCAACGGCCATGGTCATGGCTGCGGGCATAACTTGCTGGGATCGGCTGCCATGCTGGCGGCTACTGCGTTGAAGTCATGGCTTGAAGAGAGCGGCACACCGGGCCGCGTTCGCTATTATGGCTGTCCGGCAGAAGAAGGCGGTGCGGCCAAATCCTTTATGGCGCGTGCTGGCGCATTCGATGGCGTCGATGTGGCCATCACCTGGCATCCAAGCGCGCATCATGAAGTGGCAAAACCGCTTTCTCTCGCTAACACCCGCATGGATTTCGCTTTCCGTGGCCGCTCATCCCACGCTGCGGCTTCTCCACATCTTGGGCGCAGTGCGCTGGATGCCGCCGAATTGATGAACGTTGGCGTACAGTTCCTGCGCGAACACGTGCCGCAAGATTCCCGCATACATTACGCCTTCCTCGATGCCGGTGGTGTGGCTCCCAATGTGGTACAGGCAAAATCTACCGTGCGTTATGCCATTCGCTCGCGCGATGTCCACGCGATGTTTGAACTGAATGAGCGGGTCAAGCGCGTGGCTCAGGGTGCCGCCATCATGACCGATACCGAAGTGGATATCAGCATCATGAGCGCGGTATCCAACCTGCTTGGCAATCGTCCGTTAGAAGAAGCGATGCAGCGGAATCTGGAAGCGCTTGGTCCGGTGCCATTTGACCAGGCTGACCTCGCCTTTGCAGCTGAAATTCAGGCCACGCTAACAGCGGAAGAGATTGATAACTGCTACCGCAAAACCGGTGTGAAACCCGCCGATCCTAAACCCCTCAGCGATTACATCATTCCGCTCGATACCCACGGAGAGGTCATGATTGGCTCGACCGATGTCGGTGATGTCAGTTGGGTGATCCCGACCGTGCAGGCGCACGTACCCACCATGGCTATTGGAACCCCTGGTCACTCATGGCAACTGACCGCGCAAGGCAAAATGCCGGCCGCACACAAAGCGCTGGGCCATGTCGCGAAACTCATGGCCGCGACGGCGGTGGACGTGCTGACCGACAAAATACTGATGGCCCAGATGAAGAAAGCCCATTTCGAGCAGGTCAGTGAAAAACCCTATCACTGCCCTATTCCAGCTGAGGTGAAACCACCCATTCAACCGCGCCCGGATACTCTGTAACGCCTCAGGAGAGATAGATGAAAAACAAGATGTTAACTGCCGCATTGACGCTGGCAGCGACCTGCTGCGCTTCGGCACAGGCCGCAACGCCCGCCGATTCTTTAGTGATGGCGTGGAACATTGATGCCATCAGTACCTGGGATCCGGCGCAGATTGGTGAAGTGGTCACCAGTGAAATCTATTCAAACACCTGTGACACACTGGTTGATTTTCGCGTCAGTGATGAAACGCAACTCGATCCTGCATTGGCCAAAAGTTGGGATGTCTCTGCCGATCGCAAGACCATCACCTTTCATTTACAGGACAACCTGAAATTTGCCGATGGCTCAGCCGCAACCGCCAGCGACCTGGCGTGGTCGATGCAGCGCGTAGTGAAACTGGGCTACGGCAATGCAGCCGCTATCAAGGAGTATGGCTTTGATAAAGATAACGTCGACTCACGCATTAGCGCGCCCGATGACAAAACGCTGGTGATGAGTTTCGATAAAGCTTACCCCACGAATCTGGTGCTCCAGGCGATTGCCGCCAATAACGTCTCTTCCCTGCTTAACCGCAAAGAAGTCGAAAAACAGGCAGTGGATGGCGATCTGGGACACAAATACCTTTCCACTCATACCGCCTGTGTTGGGCCTTATCAACTGGTGCGCTGGAATGCCGGTGAAGGTGTGGTGCTCCAGGCCACCCCGAACTACTGGGGAAAAGCGCCGGTACTGAAGCGCATTCTGATTCGTCATGTGGCTGAAACCGGCACTCAGCGTCTGCTGGTGACGCAGGGCGATGTGGATATCGCTCGCGATCTCTCAGCTGATGATCTGAAAACGCTGGATCAGGGCGGCAAAGTGAAAGTGGAAAAAGTGTTGAAGCCACAGCTGTTTTTCTGGACCTTCAATAATGAAGACCCCATTTTCAAAAACGAAAAAGTCCGTCTCGCCATGCGCTATCTGATCGATTACGACGGGTTAGCGAAGAGCGTCATGCCTTATCTCGGCGTGCCGCGCGCCAGTTTTGTTCAACAAGGGGCGTTTGGTGCGCTGGATGCCAAACAAGGTCAGCCTTTCCATCTCGATCTGGATAAAGCCAAACAGTTGCTGACGGAAGCCGGTTATCACAATGGTTTCAGTACGGCGGTGTTGTTTGGCACCCTGCCGCATTCGGCGCCAATCGCGCAAAGCGTACAGCAGAATGCCGCCAAAATCGGCGTGAAACTCAATCTGGAACGCATGGCTAACGCGCAGTTGTTCAGCCGGGTACGTGGCCGGGAATTCCAGAGCGCAATGATGGCGTGGCAAACCTCGGTGCCCGATGCCTACGGCAATGCCTCACGTCTGGTTTATAACCCTGACAATCGTAAAGAAGCGCGTGCCACGCAATATCCAAGCTGGCGTGCCGCTTATTACGATCCGCAGATGAATCAGAAAGTGGAAACCGCACTGTTAGAACCGGATGACACCAAGCGCGCTGCACTCTATGGCGATCTGCAGAAAGAGCAGATGCAAAAAGGACCTATGGCGATCATGTTCCAGATGTACAACACCGCGGGAATTAGCCCAACGGTGAAAAACTGGACCTGGAACGGTTTTCGCGTTTGGTATGGTGCCGCAAGTAAATAATGGAGGTGGCAGATGTCACAGGTCATGATACCCGTTGCACACAACCCCCCTTCCGCTGGCTGGCGTCTGATAAGACGCCTTGCTCGTGGGCTTGTCTCGATTGTTTGCACGCTACTAGGGTTAGCTGCCCTGACCTTCTTTATTGGTCGCTTACTGCCTATCGACCCGGTGGTCGCGATCATCGGCGATAACGCCAGTCAGGAAGCCTACGACAAGATGTTTCATCAGTTGGGGCTGGATCAACCGTTGTGGCACCAATTTGCCGACTACGTCTGGCAACTGCTGCACCTCGATTTTGGTATCGCTCTGACCACCAGCCATCCGGTGGCGCAGGATATCGCGCGCGTCTTCCCCGCTACGCTGGAACTGGCCACCGTGGCGGCCATTATCGGCGTCGGTTTCGGTATTCCGGCGGGCGTGCTGGCGGCAATGTACCGCAACACGTGGTTCGATCATCTGATCCGCTTCGTGGGGCTACTCAGCTATTCCACCCCGCACTTCTGGCTGGGTCTGATGGGATTGCTGCTGTTTTACGCCACGCTCGGCTGGATTGGCGGACCAGGACGCATCGATTTTATCTACGAGTTCGATTTACATCCGGTGACGGGATTCTGGCTGATCGACAGCGCGCTGAGCGGAAACTGGGATATGTTCCGCAACGTGTTTGGTCACATCATTTTGCCCGCGTCGATTCTTGGCTTGAGCGCGCTGGCTTACATCAGCCGTATGACGCGTAGCTTCATGCTGGAACAACTGTCGCAGGAATACATCATTACCGCTCGCGTGAAAGGTTTGTCGTGGGCGCGATGTGTTTGGGTGCATGCTCTGCGCAATATCGCCGTGCCCACACTGACAGTGGTGGCCCTTTCCTGGGCCTGGCTGCTGGAAGGCGCAGTTCTCACCGAAACCGTGTTTGCCTGGCCCGGCTTTGGTCGCTATCTGACCAATGCCTTACTGGCGGGCGATATGAATGCGGTCGTCGGCTGCACATTGCTAATTGGCGCGATTTTTGTCGGCATCAATCTGCTGTGCGACCTGCTTTATCGTCTGTTCGATCCGCGTACGCGTCAGGAGGAAGCATGACCGATTCCGTCAATAAATCGATGCGCGTCAACCCTTCGCGTAGCTTACGCGCCTGGCTGCGCGATCCTTCGCCGCAGTCACCTTTTCAGGCGCACATGCAACAGCTATGGATTCAGTGGCGACGCTTCTGCGCTAATCACTCCGCGCTCTTTGGTTTGCTGGTGCTGTTGATCATTGCTGGCGCGGCGGTGTTTGCGCCCTGGTTAGCCACACACGATATCTATGCCCAAAACCTCGCTTTCCGCCTGCAACCGTTTTCTGCTGAACACTGGCTAGGGACCGACGAATTGGGACGGGATATTTACAGCCGTCTGCTGTATGGCGCGCGCATCACACTGTATATCGCAGGCTTAACCGCGCTGATCATCACCCCCATTGGCTTACTGGTCGGCACCAGTGCAGGTTATCTCGGCGGTTGGGTTGATACGGTGCTGATGCGTCTGGTGGATATCTTCCTTGCCTTCCCCAGTTTGATTTTGGCACTGGCGTTTGTTGCGGCATTGGGGCCTGGTATCGAGAATGCAATCATCGCGATTTCTCTCTCCGCCTGGCCGCCGATTGCCCGCCTCGCGCGCGCCGAAACTCTGGCCATCCGTAAGATGGATTACATCGCCGCGGTACGCTTACAAGGGGCATCCGCCTGGCACATCATCGTGCGACATATCATCCCCATGTGCCTGCCTTCTGTCATCGTGCGCGTCACCCTTAACATGGCGGCGATTATCCTTACCGCCGCTGGACTGGGTTTCCTGGGGCTTGGCGCTCAAGCGCCTAGTCCGGAATGGGGCGCTATGCTGGCTTCCGGCCGCGAATTCATGCTGAACAATGGCTGGATCGCTGCCATCCCTGGATTAGCAATATTGTTCACCAGTCTCGCCTTCAACCTGTTGGGTGATGGCCTGCGCGACGTAATGGATATCCGCCATGAATAATCTGCTTCAGGTGACAAACCTCAATATCGTATTTCGCAGCGCGCACGGGGAGCACCGCGCGGTACGTGACGTCTCTTTTCATGTTGGACGTGAGAAAGTGGCGATTGTCGGTGAATCCGGTTCGGGAAAATCACAGACCTGCCGTGCATTGCTGCAGCTGACGCCCAAAATCGGTCGCGTTACCGCCGATCAGATGCAGTTCGGTGATATAGATCTGCTCAACAGCAGTGAAAAACAGATGCGCCAGATTCGCGGAAATCGTATTTCAATGATCCTGCAGGATCCCCGCTTCTCGCTTAATCCGCTAATGCGCATTGGCGATCAGGTGGCGGAAGCCTTCAGGTTGCATCGCCGGGTGAGTAAAAGCGAAGCCAGAGATCGCGCGCTAACGATGCTGGAATCGGTGCATATTCGCGACGTGGCGAAAGTGGCACGCCTCTATCCCCACGAGATTTCTGGCGGTATGGGCCAGCGCGTGATGATCGCGATGATGCTAATCCCCGAGCCGGATTTGATCATCGCCGACGAACCCACCTCCGCACTGGACGTGACGGTGCGCCAGCAGGTGCTGAGCATCCTGAATGAACAGCTGGCGCGGCGTCAAACCGGCCTGCTGTTTATCAGTCATGACCTTAATCTGGTCTCTCGTTTCTGCGATCGCGTGCTGGTGATGTACGCCGGGCGTATCGTCGAAGAGATTCGTGCCGAACGTCTGGAACAGGCGCAGCATCCTTACACGCAGGCATTACTTGCCAGTCAGCCACGTCTGCATCATCCCCTTGATACGCTGCGTGTGCCAACGCGTGATGCCAGCTGGCTCAATGGCCCCTGCTTTCGTGATGGAGTCGCAATATGAAACCTATTCCAACCGCACAACGCAGTATTGAAATGGTGGATGTCAGCATTGCATTCGGTCAGGGTACGCATCGGCGTCAGGTGGTCGATAACGTTAGCCTGACGCTGGCACAAGGTGAATGTTACGGCATGATTGGTGAATCGGGTTGTGGAAAATCCACCATTTTGCGCGCGCTGGCTGGCCTGAATCACGATTATCAGGGCCATATTCTGTTCAATAATCGTGAACAGCAGCCGCAGCGAGATAAAGCCTTTTATCGCCAGGTGCAGATGGTGTTTCAGGACCCTTACGCCTCGCTCCATCCACGAAAAATGGTGTGGGCCAGTCTGCGTGAACCGCTGAAGCTGCATGCTATGGACCACCATGAAGCGCGCATCAGCGATGTGCTGCATGCGGTCGGACTTTCCGATGCCTACCGTTATCGGTATCCCCATCAACTTTCTGGTGGTCAACGTCAGCGTGTGGCCATCGCGCGGGCCCTCATTCTCGAACCTTCCGTGCTGTTACTGGATGAGCCGACATCAGCGCTGGACGTCTCAGTTCAGGCTGAAATCCTCAATTTACTCAGCAGCATGCAACGGCAGCGCAGCCTCACTTATTTAATGGTGACGCATGATTTGGCGGTCGTGACACACCTGTGCCGTCGCATCGGCATCATGCATCACGGCAAATTGCTGGAAGAACTCAGTGCGGATAGCGTGCGTCAGGGCGGAGCACGGGAAATCTATACCCGCGAGTTTCTGGCGGCGAGTGAGGCGTGAACCTCTGATCCACACTAAAACGATGAGGCTTTGCCATGTTTGAATCACTTCAGCAACAACTTGAAGGCCAGGCCACTGCCGTGCTGCTGGTGGCGCAGGGTGATGAAATCCTGTTCAGTTACGGCGATGCTGCCCAACGTTACCCCTGCCACTCGATGCGCAAAAGCTTTCTTAGTGCGCTGATCGGCTGCGCAGTGGCAGAAGGCCGTTTTGATCTCTCCTTAACCTTGCAGACGCTGGGAATCGATGACCGTGAAGGACTGAGCGTCAGCGAGAAACAGGCCACGCTATACGATCTGTTGACCGCCCGTTCTGGCATTTATCATCCGGCGAACTATGAAACCGCCTGGATGCAGCGTATTAAACCCCCGCGCCACCTGCATGCGCCAGGCGAGAACTGGTGCTATAGCAACTGGGATTTTAATGTGCTGGGCAGTGCCTACCGTCAGCTCACGGGAGAGGAGATCAACCAGGCGTTTGCGCAGCGCATTGCCGACCCGCTGGGGATGCAGGATTATCGCGTTGATCAGGACAGTTGGCTGGAAACCGGAGAATTTTCTGATCACCCTGCCTATCCCTTTACGCTCTCAAGTCGCGACCTGCTGCGATTCGGCCAGCTCTTTCTGCAGCAGGGGCGCTGGGGCGATCGACAAATCATCCCGCAACAGTGGGTTCGCACCAGCACCTTGCCTGTTTCGCATGCGGGCGATCGCGGGGGCTACGGCTATATGTGGTGGATCACGCGCGATGGCGTGGCCTGGCCAGAGGTGATCCTGCCAGCGGGCAGTTACTCAGCGCGTGGTGCAGGCGGTCACTTCTGCCTGGTGATGCCGCAACAGAATAGGGTGATCGTGCATCGTGTTGACACCCGCACACCGGGGCAAGAGGTGAACCGTTTCCAGATTGGCTCGTTGTTGCACAGGCTGCTCACCGTATTGGACAGGGAGACATCATCATGACGCTCATCGAATCTCTGGCACAGTGGTGTGCCAATCCACCGCCCTTTACTCTTCGTGCTCGTGAACTGGCGATTGACGCCATCATTGATACCCTGGGTTGCATGGTAGCTGGCCGTAGCGACTTTTCTACCCAGGCGGTGCAGCAGGCATGGCCTCAGATACCCCGTAGCCAGGCGCTCGATGCGTTGTTCAACGCCACGGCCGCTCACGCTATCGACTTTGACGACAACTTTGCACCGGGCATGAGTCACGCATCGGCCGTTTTGGTACCTGCACTGCTGGCCGTGGCGCAAAACAGCGACGGCGCATCGTTGATACACGCTTATTTAATTGGTCTGCAGGCACAAGCCTATATAGGCGAAGCCATCGGCTATCAGCACTACACTGCTGGCTGGCATGGTACATCCACCGTGGGTTGCATTGGCAGCGCGGCAGGTGTTGCTGCCCTGCTCGGCCAGGATGCAGCAGGGATTGCCCGTACGTTGAGCATTGCGGTAAGTCTGGCCAGTGGGGTCAAAGGCCAGTTTGGCACGCCTCTGAAACCGTTTCATGCCGGAATGGCGGCGCGCAATGCCGTTGAAGCCGCGACGCTGGCGCAAACCGGCATGCAAGGTCGTCTGGATATTCTTGAGTGCGCACAGGGTTTTGCGGAACTCTATGCCGGTCTGTTAAGCCAACCGTCGCTGCCCGGCGCTGAGCAGCATGTCATTGAACAAATCGGTGTGATGCCGAAAAAATATCCGTGCTGCGGGTCTACCCACCGCATTCTCGATGCAATTGCCGATATCCAGCAACAGCAAACATTGAAGATTGACGACATTGAAAGCGTGCACTGCCAGGTGGGGATCGCCAACTGGCGCAATCTTGCCTACCACCAGCCGCAGGATGAAATGCAAGCGCGCTTCTCAATGCAATATTGCGTTGCCATGATGCTCAGGAACGGCACGTTGAGCGTGCAGGACTTTACAGCCGCCAGCGTAAAACAACAGGCAGATGTACAACTGTTGGCGATGATTACCCTCGCGCCATGGACAGCGGAACAGGAGGCTGAAGACAGAAACTTGCCGCATATCCTCACTTTGCGTTTCAGGAATGGTCAGGAAATTGTCCACGCCAGATTGCGGGCGCGTGGTGCGTTAGACGAACCTTTCAGCACCGACGATCGCCAGGCAAAGTTCTTAGATTGTTGTGCAGCGCTACCCCAGGCAGAATTGCTTTATCAGCGCCTAAAGGAATTAGCGCAGCAAGCTGATTTAACGTTTATACGTCAGCTTATGGTTTAACCCTGACAGTATGGGTAGCAGCCATCGTTGGATGGATCCCGTTCATCGCAGGAGAATACGCTTCGGGAGCAGCGGTGAATCGGATCGGTAGAACAACACCGAATCACCGCTAAATTTATAAGCTCGGAAAATATTTTCACTTCTTTGGCAATATTCACATCGCTCATTCGTCTACCTCAGTACGAGCCAATATCGGCTACTGTAATGAGGAATAACAACAATGAGAGATTTCGATATGCGCAGACAACACCGCCGTGACCACCATTTTGGTGGTCATCGCATGATGAAACCGCTGTTGCTCGGCGTGGTGATCATCGCGGCACTCGGGCTGCTGGTGATGTCGCTGTGGAATGCCGTGCTGCCAGCCATCATCGGCGTGAAGGCGATTGGGTTCTGGCAGGCGATCGGGCTACTGGTATTGTGCCGCATACTGTTTGGTGGCTTAGGTTTCCGCCCCGGCATGTTCGGTATGGCACGTCGTCGCATGCACGAACGCTGGATGCAGATGACCCCAGAACAGCGCGAAGAGTTTATGCAACACCGCCGTGAACGTTCGCACCGTGGACGCCGCGATCGCTGTGACTGGCATGGCCGTCGCGATGATGCGCGCTCACCCTCCGACGAGGCTCCCGCTAAATCGTCAGACGCAGAGTAAACGCCATGGCGCAGGATTCTCTGCTGATGTCCGCGTTGAACGCCTGTCGGGCAAAATTGAGCGCATTTATTCGCGGCCGCTCCTCGATCCGTGAAGATGCCGACGATATCCTGCAGGAAGTGACCTACAAGCTCATGCAGGTTGAGCAACCGGTGGAAAATGTCGCGGCCTGGTTATTCCGTGCCGCACGCAATGAGATGACCGACCGGGCACGAAAAAAGCGTGAACTGCCACTATCCGCTCTCTTAGACGGCGATAATGAAGCGGATTTCCCTGAAGATGAGCTGGCTGAAACGCTATTTGGCGTGCCGGAAACACCGGAAGATGAATATCTCAAAGCGCTGTTATGGGAAGAACTGGAGGAAGCCTTAGCGGAACTGCCACTCGCTCAGCGCGAAGTGTTCGAAAAAACAGAGTTGTTGGGTTACAGCTACAACGACCTGTCTGAAGAGAGCGGCGTCAGCGTCCAGGCGCTGTTATCACGCAAACACAAAGCGGTGCTTTCCCTGCGTACGCGATTGCGCAGTCTTTATGATGAGCTTACCGCTGAGTAATGAAAACATGGCGTTTTACTGACTGAATCGTAAAAAGAATGGCTGCTACTTACCGTAAATAGCAGCCTATATTTCCAGTTACCACCAGACAGCTTCTTCCCTTGGTTGCACAATGTTCACGGCTTGTCCGATGACCGGTAAAGACAATTTAATTTTTTGCTCACGCGCCAGCTCCGCTATTTGTATCAGGGGGTCATTCCAGTGATGAAAAGCAAGATCGAAGGCCGCGTTATGAATGGGCATTAACCATTTTCCCTTTAAATCCTGAAACGCCCGGATGGTATCCCCTGGCATCATGTGAATATCCGCCCACCGGCTGTCATAAGCCCCATTCTCCAGGCAGGCAACATCAAATGGACCGTATTTATTGCCGATTTCTTTAAAGCCTGGGAAATAGCCGGAGTCACCGCCAAAAAATAAACGAAACTCATCGGTGATGATGCTCCATGAACACCACAAACGTTTATTGCCGTCAAACAAACCACGTCCGGAAAAGTGCTGCGACGGTGTGGCGACAAAATGCACCTCGCCCACCTCCGTAGATTGCCACCAATCCAGTTGGGTGATCTTCTCCTCAGCCACTCCCCACTTCGCCAGCAAATCGCCGACGCCCAGCGGAGCGAGGAAATAGCGAACACGATCTTTCAACTGCATGATCGTCTGGTAATCCAGATGATCATAATGGTCATGGGATAAAATAATGCCCTCAATAGGCGGTAAATCGCTCAGCTCGATGGGTGCAGCCTGAAAACGCTTTGGCCCGAGCCACTGAAAAGGAGACGCTCGCAGGTTAAATACCGGGTCAGTAAGCCAATACTTACCTTTCAATTTGAGCAGCAGCGATGAATGCCCCAGTCGAAACACACTGTTGTCGGCTGCCATGGCGAGCGCCTCGGACGTGATGGGCTGCACAGGTAATTGCTGCTGAGGTACCGTTTCTTTTGGCTTGTTGAACGCCAAATCCCAGAACATCTTCATATATTCGCTGAATTTCAACGGCTGCCGGGGAGCAGCATTGGTGAAACGCTTGCCATCGAACTGTGCGGATTGCGGATAACCCTTGATGGCACTGCGGGAGATGCCTGAACAATTCAACATTGATCTTTTCCTGACCGGATACGATGGCTCACAATACCGTGTTTTAGTGAACCCTATATGGCATAACGGGCGGTCTGGTCATGAAATTCAACCTTCAGATGACTTTTCATTTCATGAGCGCTAAAGTCACTCTTTTGTTTGATTTTTCGAGGGAAAATGAAACCTTTATTTGTATACGGCACCTTGCAACCAGGTCATTCAAATGCGCATATTCTGGACAGTATCGGTGGAGAGTGGCTGCCCGGAACGGTCAACGGCATCTTCTATGAACGCGGCTGGGGCGCGGCAGCGGATTTTCCCGGCATTGTGCTGGACAACAATGCGGGCCTTGTCAAAGGCTCACTCTTCTTCTCAGAGCATCTGACCGCGCACTGGACAATGCTGGATGAGTTCGAGGAGGGTTATGATCGTGTTGATGTTGAAGTCACCACCCTCGAAGGAGAGAAAATCACAGCGTGGATTTATCAGTTACAGCCGCCACAGGCCTAATCTGCCCTGCTCTTTTCCAGCCTAAGCAAGCGCAACGCCCACGATACCTTGCGAAATGAGAATACATCTGGCTTCTGCGGCATAGGTATTCTCTGCGGTATGGGTTGCAGCACGCTCGCACTTAATAAGCCAGGCTAGAATGAATGCAAACCGCATCAAGGAGCATTCAGATGAGCAAACTCTGCACCGCCTGCAGTACTTCTTATGAAGATGATCCAGGCATCTCACATTGCAAAATTTGCGAAGACGAGCGGCAGTTTGTGCCTGTCAAAGGGCAGCAATGGCTGGAATTCTCGGCTCTGCGTGCCACACATCAAAATAAATGGCAGCAGCATCTAAAGGGATTATTCAGCCTGCAAACTGTCCCGAGTTTCGCCATCAACCAACGTGCTTTTTTACTGCAAAGCGCGCAGGGGAATATTCTCTGGGACTGCATTGCGAATCTGGATGACGCCACGGAATCATTGATACACGCACTCGGCGGTATTGATGCCATTGCCATTTCTCATCCCCATTACTACAGCACCATGCAAGACTGGGCTGCGGCAGTTAATGCACCCATCTATTTGCATGAGGATGATCGGGAATGGATTATGCGCCAGAGCTCGCATATTCATCTCTGGCAAGGTGACGAATTGGATTTACTGCCCGATGTCACGATATTACGCCTGGGTGGGCATTTTAAAGGAGGCTGTGTACTGCACTGGTCGCAACATGATGGCGTGCTGTTGAGTGGTGATGTTGTGCAAGTGACACCCGGTGCAAATTCCGTGTCATTTATGTGGAGCTATCCCAACATGTTGCCGCTTTCTGCAGCTACGGTGAATACGCTCATTCACCGACTGGATAAGGTCACCTTCTCGCAGATTTATGGCGCTTTTGCCGGTCGGGAAATGACACAGCAGGCACAATCCATTGTCAGACAGGCAGCTGAACGTTATATCCGCTGCCTGCAATAATTAACCTGCCAGCCCGGTATTCACCCGTTTACCGATTTCTTTCAGCTGAGAATACTTTTCCAGCAAGGACGGGCCATCATCAAGGCTCATGGCAAACATCCATAAATAGGTCATGACCGAATAAATATGGCCTGCGCTCATACCGCCTTTTAACGCCATCACGCTGATCGTGATGCCAAACAGCAGTGCGGAGGCAATACCAATCGACAAATAGCCAATCGCTTCGCGGTCAGACAAGCGAATCCGCACTTGCGCCAGAAAGTGATAATGGCGATTAAGCTTCTGTTCGCCTGCGGTACTGACAAAACCCACTTCCCGCTCCAGTCGATCATTCATCCGCCCGATAAGCGATTCATTTTTTCGTGTGTAGCCCGGCAAGAATCCGGCAAACAGCAGCAAAACCGTTAAACACGCCAATCCGGCCCAGGGTTCAATGGTGAGTAACATCACCACGGCACCACACATCGAGGCCGCGGAGGTGATCAACATCGGAAGATGCGTTTCAAAAAAATCCACAAACTGGCGTGAAAGCGTCACCCTTGCCGCAATGGCGGAATGGCTGTGCGCCTCTTCACGCTGAGCGAGGATCACGGGCACTGCCAGACCGGCATAAATGCGTGCAAAAGTGCGGGTGTCCATGGTGCGGCGCGCTGCGCCAATCAACCACATAATCATCACTAAACCGGCATAAAACAGGCCGTGAAGTGCGTTGCCATGCATGATGGCGTTGATCGCGAAACCCGCCAGCAACGGGTAAAGCAGGTAAACCACATTTTCAGCGATCACCAGCATCATGGTTAGCAGTAATTTTTTCTTATTACGTTTCGCCAGCACTTTCAGTGTATTAAGGGCGCTGCGTGAGGCCCCGCTTGATATATTTTCAGGTATGATTTGCATTAGATTACGTTCAAATTGCCACTTTTGAGCGGTTGCTCAAAAATGGCAAAAGTGTATTTGAGCACTTGCTCAAAGTCAACGGCGGTGGTGATGAAAGAGACAACAGCAGAATTGCGTGAAAAGATTCTGGATACAGCGGTGGCACTGTTCATCGAAAAAGGTTTAGAGAATGTGAAAACCCGCGAACTGACGACACAGTTGGGGTTATCCCGTAGCCACATTTATCACTACTTTTCAGGCTGGGCGTCATTGAGTCTGGAGGCGTGCGCGCGCTTCGCACAAAAAGATCTTCAGGAATTTACGCAGCAAATTGGAATGCTGCCCTTCCATGAAAGACTGGAAGCCTTTATTGCCGATTATCTGCCGCTGGAACCGGATGCGGTATGGCAGCTTTACAGCTCACTTTGGCGAAAAGCCACTACGGAAGTCGACTATGCCGAACTGGCCACTCAGGTAACAAAGCAGTGGCATGCACTGATGACCGACATCATACGTGATGGGATAAATGCAGGTGTTTTTCGTCAGGCTGATGCAGAACAGGTAGCGCGTCAGCTCAGTGCTATGCTGAACGGCTATGCGGATTTACTCATTGTGGTGCAGGAAGCTGAAGCGCGGGAACAGGCAATCAGCGATCTGCATGCCTTTATTAAACTCGCGCTTTGAATAATAGAAATTTTTCGATTCAGGACGTGGTCACTGAACTGTCCGATTTGGCGACAAAATAGTTATCGTGTTTTTCAATCGTGACACCGCGTTCACGCCAGTATGCTGCCATATTGAAAAACGCATCACTGGTTAAATTGAAGCCAATAATAACTGAAGGGTGTTTACCGCTACTCAGAAACGAGTTTAACTGCTCCATATCCAACGCTTTAACAGACTCCATCATCTTCTCCCGATCTATAACAAGATAATCTGCTTCAACAGATTATCTTGTAATTCTCTTGATGCACAATGCAGTTATATTAATATTACAATCTGCAAAAAATCCGATGAAGGATTGCGGCCACCCGCTTTAAAACCCGCAGATTCTCTGATTAATGAGATCGATCTCAGCTCTGAAGAGTGCAATTTACCCTTAAAGCGAAACGTAAAACTGTGGTTTTTCTTGATGATTGCTTGCTGAATATATCAACAACGCACAACGTCACTCACCGATATTAATTATTATTTGCTATACATCGGTGCTTTTTAGACCGGACGAAATTTCGACGAACGAACCATTCACGGATGTACAGACGTCCAGACGTATATTATAGTCCGTCTCCTACGTTACTCAGGGACTCGTACTATGAACAAATTACTCGTTACCACCCTTCTCGCCGCTGCAGTTTCACTGCTGAGCGCCTGCGACAACAACAAAGACAATGCCATCAAAGTCGCCATTAACACCGGTCCTGACGAAGCGCTCTGGCAGACCGTTAAACAGGTCGCTCATGATAAATATCATCTGGATGTCGATGTGGTGGCATTTAACGATTATGTACAACCGAACGAAGCCCTGTTCAATAAAGATGTCGATGCCAACGCCTTCCAGAGCCTGCCTTATCTGGAGATGCAGTCGAAAGAGCGTGGCTATAAGTTCGCCGTGGTCACCAACACGTTTGTGTTCCCGATTGCCGGCTATTCCCGCAAGATCAAAGCGCTCGATGCACTGCCAGATGGCGCGACCATTACCATCTCTAACGAAGCAACCACTCTCGGTCGCAGCCTGTTGCTGTTGCAAGCTCAGGGACTGATCAAAGTGAAACCCGAAGCGGGCTTGCTGCCAACCACGCTGGATATCACGGATAATCCGAAGAAGCTTAAAATCGTTGAAGTCGATACCCCGCAACTGGCCCGCACTCTCGACGATCCGCAGGTGTATATCTCCATCATCAATAACAACTTTGCCGCGCTGGTTAACCTCTCCGCGTCGAAGGATGGCATGTTTATGGAAGGCAAAGCGTCGCCGTATGTGAATGCGATTGTGGCGCGCGAGGATAACAAAGACAGCGCAAATGTGCAGAAGCTGAAAGAGGCTTTCCAGTCGCAAGAAGTACTGGATAAAGCAAACGAGATTTACAAAGGCGACATTATCAAGGGTTGGTAATAGCCGCTAAAAAAGCCGCGCAACAGGCGTGTTGCGCGGCTTTTTATTACTTAAAATCCACTGCCATCAATTCAGCGATGGTTGAATCCTGTGTCGAGGTCACGCAGCGGTGCAGGTAATCAGTAAATTTCGAGGAGGGCGGCATGCCTAACTCCAGCAACTTCTCATTGCAGAACACCACGTTGAGTTTGGAGAAATGGCCGTAAAGATTCATGGCGCGCAATACAATCCGCTCATTGCACGGCCCAAATAACGACGCGAAGTTTTTCTTACTTTCGGCCAGTTCGCGATAATTCACTTTCTGATAACTCTCGCCCACGGGCACATTGCCTGAGGCTTTCGCCATCGCTTTATCAATCTCCGCGAAGGTGACACTGCTGTTGAGCCCCGCCGAAATGTGAATAATGCTTTTATCGACGTTTTCAGCGGTCAACAACAGCTCCAGCGCATCTGCACAATAATCCACAGGCACCACATCAATACGATCGTCCAGCTCACACATAAACTTACCCAATGTCAGTGCCATGCGGAACACCCAGAAAATACTCGGCGATGGCGTGCAGCCATGATCGGAATGGCCCACAACAATAGAGGGACGCGCAATAACCAGCGGCAGTTCGGGTAACATCTCGCTCATCATTTTTTCCACCGTGGCTTTACTCCAGGTGTACTCAACAATGTGCTGATCGCGCAGCGTATTCAGTTTGCTCTCGGTCACCAGGGTGTTAGCTTCCGGCGCACAAGACATTGCCGTTCCGACATGAATAAAGCGCTTAAGTCCGCTGACCTGATTCATACGACTGGCGAAGGTGAAAGTTCCTTCAACGTTAACTTTCCAGATGTAAGGATTCGCCCCAAACGAAGCCACAGCCGCACAGTTGAGCACATGTGTAACGCTATCCAGACGCGGGTCGGCAGTAAACCGCTCTGGTTCCGCGAGATCGCCAATAAGAATGTTATCTGTGGTCAGTGACTCCAACAGATTTTGTGCCACGCCAAATTTAGCCAGATTGGATTGCAACCGACTCAGTCCTTCGGTGGGTGAATCACCGCGCACCAGCAGTAACAGTCGATTATTCTCGCTTTTCTTCAATAAGTTAACCGTTACTGCTCCGCCTAAAAATCCGGTTGCGCCAGTAATTAAAATCGTATTCATAGTATTCAGCTATCAGTTGGTTTCTGGACGAAAACGGTCCATTGAGCGTGGCTTCGAATGTATGCCAGCGCAGATAAATGGCGGATAAATGCGATCTGCACAAGGTGAGGGAAAAAGCGGTCCAGTTAGCTTTCGTTTATCTCTGATAACCATCCGTCATTTTATTTCTCACCGTTCGTCTATTCTGAGATTAAAAAACCGCCGCGATATAAAAATGTCGTAAAAATTTCGCTGCCAGGCGTAAAAATGCAGGTCACAAAACCACCACCCGCTATTAACCGTTCGGGTAAACAGGTATGTTCGCCGTCATAGACACAGCCATCGCCGTTCCACGCTGATAAGAAACAGGAAATATATGAGTCAGACCGAGAAACAGTCTCTGCCTGCTGGCATGTTGGCCGCCGCAGGGATCGTGTTTGGTGATATCGGTACCAGCCCGCTTTACACCCTGAAAGAGTGCCTGTCGATCTTACCGGATGGATCAATCTCAACCACTGCCGTGATGGGTTTTCTGTCACTGATTTTCTGGGCGTTAACCCTGATCGTTACCCTGAAATATGTCTGCTTTGTCATGCGTGCCGACCATGATGGTGAAGGCGGTATTTTAACGCTGATGTCACTGGCGCGTCGTAACGTCGGTCCGAAGATTGGTCACATCATTATTCTGGCCGGTTTGACGGGTGGCGCCTTCTTTTACGGTGATGGCATCATCACGCCGGCGATTTCGGTGCTCTCCGCCATTGAAGGGATTGAGGTGGTATCACCCCAACTCGACAAATACGTGGTCCCACTGGCGGTACTCATACTCACGCTGTTGTTCTTCATCCAGAAACACGGTACGGAAAAAGTCAGTAAAGTATTTGGGCCGGTGATGTTTGTTTGGTTCGTCTCGATTGGTTTACTGGGTATTCGCGGGATTGCGCTCAACCCCACGGTCTTGCAGGCTCTGAATCCCAGCTACGCGCTGACCTTTTTGCTGACTCATGAAGCGCTCGCCTTTGCCGCGATGGGTATGGTGGTACTGGCCGTTACCGGTGCCGAGGCGCTGTATGCGGATATGGGACATCTCGGCAAAGCGCCGATCCGCCTGGCGTGGCTGGTGATTGCCATGCCTGCCCTGGTGCTCAATTACTTTGGCCAGGGTGCACTGGTGATTGCGGATGCGAAGACGATCAATAACCCGTTCTTCAACCTCGCGCCGGGCTGGGGGCAAATTCCCCTGATAGTGCTGTCAACGCTCGCCACGGTGATCGCAGCCCAGTCGGTGATTACCGGCGTTTACACCCTGACGCATCAAGCGATTCGTCAGGGGTTTCTGCCACCCATGCGTATTGTGTTCACCTCGCATACTGAATCTGGCCAAATCTACATTCCCGTGGTGAACTGGCTGCTGTTTGTTGCGGTAACGGTGATTGTGCTGGCATTCCGTCAGTCCTCGGCCCTCTCCTCCGCTTACGGTATCGTGGTGACCGGCACTATGGTGATCACCGCCTGTCTGGCCGGCGTGGTGGCGCTGCGTAACTGGAAATGGCCACTGCCGCTGGCGGGGATTTTCCTGCTATGTATGCTGAGCATTGACGTGCCGCTGTTTGCGGCGAACCTGATGAAACTGCTGTCAGGTGGTTGGGTTCCGGTACTGATGGCGCTGACCATGATGGGGTTGATGCTGATCTGGAGCACCGAGCGTAATCGGTTAATCAAAAAATTGAACAACGATCCGGAAAGCCTGCAGGCGCTGGTGAAATCACTGGAAACCAATCCGCCCAGTCGTGTACCGGGTACTGCCATCTTCCTGGCGCGTAAAGAGTTTGAGATTCCACAGGCGCTGCTGCATAACCTCAAGCATAACCGGGTGCTGCATAAGCGCGTGGTGTTGCTGAACATCCGCACGACAGATACGCCGCGCGTGCACAATCAGAAGCGCATCACCATCACCCAACTTTCGCCGTCCTTTTGGCAGGTAACCGCGGCATACGGCTGGCGAGAAGTCCCTTCAATGGCGGAGGTTTTACACCTGTGCGGACTGGAAGGTTTTGGCTGCACGCTGAATGAAGCGTCTTTCTTTACCTCACACGACACCCTGGTGATGAAAAAACGCCGCGGACTGGCAAGAATAAAAGGCGGCATCTTTCACTTCTGCCAACGCAATGCGCTGCGTGCGCATGAGCAATTTAATATTCCACCCAATCGCGTTATCGAACTGGGTGGACAACGCGAGTTTTAACAAAATGGGGCGTGCATGACGCCTCATTCAACTTATTGCCCTGCCACAAATGTAACCAGATGAAAGAATATTCCCGAAAGTTTAACGGAGTTGTGGCTGAACTTTTCTTAACAACTAATTAGCAATTAAAGCTAAAACGCATAACCTCAAAAGGTGTTTATTAAGCCTACCGGCACTCATTACCTGCCGTGCGCAACTGTCGGAATGTATAAAATCACCATCAACAATAAAATGCATAGCTTCGAAATCGGCTCAGCAGTTATTTTGAGGAGTAAGACCATGAAAGAACTTATTAATGACGTTATCTCTATTTTCACACCGCAAAATGTTAAACCCGTTTTAGTCCGTGCGGATTTGACCCATCGTGAATTATCATCGATTCATCCTGTGGGCTTTACTTCCGTGAGCTGGGCCACTTCGATGGAAGAACTGACTGATGCGATTGTGAAAAAAACGCTCGCTGCAGGGGCCGTGGGTTATCACATCACTGATGTTGAATCCCATGAGCCGGGCCACGATGGTCAGCATGTAATGGCGGCTACCGCAACCCTGTACCATATCAATAGCAAAGTGGCGTACGGCTAATGTTAACCCCCCTTCGCTGTTGCATTTAAGCCTGCAACTCTTGTGACAGGCTTTTATCTGCAAAGTATTCGGCGAGAAAATCAATAAACACTTTCATGCGCGGCGATTCCGATGTCCGTTGCGTATACACCGCCCAGATATTCGCCTGCTGATACCACTGCGGTAAAACATGGACCAATTCGCCCGTGCTGAGATAAGGCGTTACATCCCATGCCGAGCGGAGCGCAATCCCGTGTGACTTCAACGCCCAGTTTAAAATGACCTTGCCACTGTTTGACGAATAACGGCTATTCAGTCGGCACAATACCTGTTGCTTACCGTCAGTCAGCGCCCAATTGCCGAATGAATTGTTCTTTTCATTGATGATAAGGCAGCTGTGGTCAATTAATTCATCCAGCGAATTGACCGCCCCAGCGCGCGCTAAATATTCAGGGGATGCGCAAAGAATACGCCGATTAACGGCCAGTTTACGCGCGATGTAAGAGTGATTCAGATTATCGCCAACCTGTATATCCACATCGGTGCCGGATTGCATCAAATCAATCTCACGATCGCTTAAAATGAGTTTGATATTTAAAGATGGATGCTGAGAAATAAAGGCTGAAATGGCATCAGATAAATACGCCTGACCAAATCCCAGCGAACAGCCAACGGTCAACTCACCGGTTAATTCGCCGCGCCACTGCTGAAAATTATTCAGAAACGCATCCATTTCCTGTACCACTAGCAGCGCCCCCTCCAGCGCTTTCTCACCTTCTGGCGTCAGGCGCATCACCCGATTGGTGCGGAAGAAAAGCCGGGTGTCGAGCTGTTTCTCAAGAATGGCGATACGTTTGCTGATATACGATGGAGACTGGCCCAGCTCCACGGCAGCGCGACCAAAACCACCATGACGCGCCACGCTGATAAACACATAGAGGTCTTCGACAGAGGGCCAGCCCTGTAGCGGTTTCTGAACGTTTTTCCCGGCAAGCAAGAGCTTCATACTATTACGCAGTTAGCCAACATCGAGCGGTTATAACACAGAATCGAGAAAGCCCTGAAGCTGTGCTAAAAATACCGCCGGGACTTCTTCCTGTGGGGAATGCCCACAAGGCAGTGCCTTACCCTGCACATTAATGGCCTTCTCCTGCCAGGTTTCAACCACATCGTATAGCTGACCGACCGTGCCCTTTTCCCCCCACAGCAATTGAAGCGGACAAACGATGCGTTTGTCGCTGTCCTCTGCATCGTGCTCTAAATCCAACGTGGCGGCCGCGCGGTAATCTTCGCAGACGGCGTGGATCATCTCGGGTTGCTGATAGCAGCGCAAATAATCATTGAATACCGCTTCTGAAGTCGCCCCCGCTGTCTTGAGCTGACCGTCAATATGTTTTCGCAGGAAGAAGGCCGGATCGTGGCCGATCATCGTCTCCGGCAGTGGGTAAGGCTGGATAAGAAAGAACCACCAAAAATAGCGCGTAGCAAACGCCTTATCGGTCTGCGCATACATGGTGGCAGTCGGGGCGATATCGACGAAAGTGCCGCAAGCCACTTTCTCCGGATGGTCAAGCGCCAGACGATGTCCAACCCGGGCACCGCGATCGTGTCCGACAAACGCGACACGCGAAAGACCCAGTGCATCAATCAACTGGCTGATATCTTCAGCCATGGCGCGTTTTGAATAGGCCAGATGGCGTTCGTCGCTGGCGGGTTTGTCGCTGTCGTCGTAGCCGCGCAGATCAGGCAGGATCACCTGGTATTTTTGCGCCAGCTGCGGAGCGATTTTACGCCACGCCAGATGATTTTGTGGATGCCCGTGCAGCATCAGCAACGGCGGTCCTTCGCCCCCGATTGCCACGCGTAGTGTGATACCGTTGCTCAGCGTGACCGCTTTCAAGGCAAATCCGTCGATAAACGGCGATGCGCCGCAATCCTTGATATCACTCATGCTGTTGGTCCTTTAACCCGCTGCAGCCAGGGGCGCTGAGCAAAGTGCCGATGTTCAAACTGCGTAATGTCAGTCTCGTATTGGAGCGTCCAGTCTACCGCGCTGCCGCCACCCATTAACATCTCACGTTTGAGCGCGCTGACCTCAAAATGCAACACCTGCTGATTGAAGGTGAGGGTCTTATCTTCCAGAGAAACCGTAATCTGGTTGTGTTCTGCATCAGCGGTAGCAGCGCTGAGCTGCTGATACGCCTCCTCACTTAGCGTTAGCGTCAATACGCCGTTGCGCTGGCAGTTATCGTCAAAGATGCCGGCAAAACTGGTGCCGATGATGGCGCGAATGCCCAGCTGATTGAGTCCCCACACCGCATGTTCGCGACTGGAACCACAGCCAAAGTTGGGTCCTACCAGCAAGAATGCCGCGTTCTTTCCGGCAGGCTGGTTGAGGATAAACGCGGGATTCGCACTGCCGTCGGGCAAAAATCGCAGGTCAAAGAACACGCCCCGATCCAAACCCTGGCGATCGATGCCTTTCAGAAACTGCTTTGGCATGATCACATCCGTATCAATGTTGGCCGCCGGTAAATGGGCAATGCGTCCGGTCATGCTGTGAAAAGCGTCCATATTAAACCTCTACTGTCGTGAAGTTGCGTACATCGACCAGATGACCGGCCACCGCAGCGGCGGCGACCATCGCCGGGCTCATTAAATGGGTTCGTGCTCCTGCACCCTGGCGGCCCGCAAAATTGCGGTTGGTTCCTGAAGCACAGCGATCGCCGGGTTCCAGGACATCTTCATTCATTGCCAGGCACATTGAGCACCCCGACTGCCGCCACTCAAAACCTGCATTGATAAAAATGTCGGCTAAGCCTTCAGCCTCTGCTTGCTGACGCACCTGTGTGGAGCCTGGCACGATGATCCCGCGCACGTGTCGGGCGATTTTGCGCTCGCCAATCACCGCTGCTGCAGCGCGCAAATCTTCGATTCTGCCGTTGGTACAGGAGCCAATAAACGCATGGGTGATGGCGATGTCAGACAGGCGCATGCCAGGTTCCAGCCCCATATATTTCAGTGCGGCTTGTATTGCCTGCTGTTTAATCAAATCGGGTTCGTATTGCGGATCAGGTACACAGCCGCCAATAGCACAGGTCTGATCCGGGCTGATGCCCCAGGTCACTTTAGGTTCAAGGTCGCTGCAATCCAGCTCAATCGCACGGTCGAATTTGGCCCCGTCATCACTGCGCAAAGTCATCCATTCGGCCTTTGCCTGCTCCCACAATGCACCCGTTGGCATTTGCGGTTTGCCCTGGATGTAGGCGAATACCTTCTCATCTGGCGCAATAATCGCTCCGCGTGCACCGGCCTCGACAGCCATATTGCACAGCGTCATGCGCCCTTCCATACTCAGCGCGTCAATCGCCGGGCCGTCAAACTCGATGGCATAACCGGTTGCCCCTGAGGCGCCAATATCTTCAATCAACGCCAGAATGATGTCTTTAGCCGAACAGCCATAAGGCAGCTCACCCGTTACCGTGACGCGCATGGTTTTCAGCGTGCGATAAATCAGAGTTTGCGTAGCGAGAAGATGTTCAATTTCTGACGTTCCGATGCCGAAACCCAACGCACCAAATGCGCCATAGGTGGTGGTGTGGCTGTCACCGGCGGCGATCACCATACCGGGCATGACCAGTCCCTGCTCATGCGCAACCACATGCTCGATGCCCTGGCGCGGGTCCATGACATCAAACAGTTCGATGCCAAAATGGGCGGCATTTTGACGGAAGTAATCCACCTGCAGCTGCCCGCCGGCATCGGTCATCGCATCGTCACGCTCAGGACGCGTGGGATTTACGTGATCGACATTGAGTAAGATAGTCGCCGGACGACGTACCGGGCGATGATGTTCACGCAGCCCGCTAAAGGCCTGCGGGCTGGTGTATTCGTTGAGTATTGATCGATCAATATAGAGCAACACATGCCCTTCATCGTCTAACTGACGTACCACATGCTGGTCGATCAGTTTTTCATACAGTGTTTTGTTAGCCATGCGATTGCCCACATAAAAGTATCAACAAGTCATTAGAGACTCTAGGGTAATACAGTTGTGGTTAAGACTATGAACACAGTACGTGAAGTGATGGTTTATGAAGTGTGTTTAATGGGCGACCTCACAGCCGCCGATAGAAGTATGATGCTACTGCAAGCGTTCGAAGCGATAAGGTGCGGGATCGATAAGCGGCGTATGCCCGGTCACCAAATCTGCGGCTAACTGCCCGGCTGCGGGTGATGTACCGAAACCATGCCCTGAAAAGCCCGTCGCCAAAGTTAGCCCAGGTATCGAAGCCACTGGGCCAATCACCGGGTTCGAATCCGGGGTAACATCTATCACGCCAGCCCATGACTCCGCCATCTCCGCCTGCTGGAACACCGGCCACGCCGCGCGAAGGTTGCGCATCGCTTCCTGGTTCAGTGCCGGATTGGCAAGAGGGTCCAGCGTGCGGACCTGCTCAAAGGGTGAACGCCGATCGTTGCGCCAGCGACGTGCCAGTGCAAGATCCTTCACAAAGTATTTGCCCAGCGAAATCCGCAGGTTGTCACGCGCCTGCCGTAGCTGAGGCATATAACGTGTGCCGATCAATAGATGATCAAGCGTTATTGGCGCATCCAGCGCACCGCGTTGAGTGATGATAAAGCCACCGTCCTGGTGTTTTCGGAATGAGAAGTCAGGAGCGCCCACCGCTAAATTGGCCGGGCCTTCCAGCGGTTTAGTGCGCATCACCGAACAAATCAGCGGCAGCGTCGGCAGATTAATACCGTGATTGCCAAGGAAACGACGCGACCAGGCACCTGCCGCCAGCAACACCTGGTCACAACGAATCTCACCGCGTTCGGTCATCACACCACTGACCTTGCCGTTGCTGGTGACCAGGCCACGCACCGCACAGTGATCCATGATAATCGCCCCCCTGGCGATGGCGGCATTCGCCATCGCGCTGGCCGCCAGCGTGGGTTCGGCTCGCCCGTCGGAAGCAGTATAAATCCCGCCTGCCCATTTCTCCGCACCGCCTGGCACTTGTGCTGCAATTTGTGCGTGGCTGAGCAAGCGCGTATCCAGGCCAGCGGCACTAACCCCGCTTAACCATTTTTCATGCAGTGACATCTGCTGCTCGTTGCGTGCCACAAACATAATGCCAGCCTGACGATATCCCACGTCACTGCCAACCCGCGCGGCCATCCCCGCCCACAAGCGGTCAGCGGCCTGCGCCAGCGGGATATCCTCCAGCGCACGGCTGGTTTTACGGATCCAGCCGAGATTGCGGGAAGACTGTTCGCCCGCAATCCGCCCCTTTTCCAACACCACGACGGGAATATTGCGCTCCGCCAGCGTCAGTGCGGCGGTCAACCCTACAATCCCGCCGCCAATAACGACCACCGTGGTGGCATCCGGCAACGTTGGCGAAGGCGTAACCGGAGAAATAACAGGTGCCATAGCGCGTCTCCCACCCTTACAGGGCTACGGTAATTTCCTGAACCTGAGCGTTACCGGCCCCGCGATAGGCCGTAACTTCCAGTTCAACTTTATAAACGGTCGATCCCAGCGGCGGGCAAGTCACTGTCGAGGCGGGATTAATTCCGCGGAACTTCTCACCAATGATCGGCATCACTGCAGGTACATCCGCCGGATTCTGAATAAACACGCGCGAGCACACCACATCCTGTAATGAGGCATCGATGGCTGCCAGTGCGGCTTCGATATTGGCAAACACCTGCAAAGTCTGCTCGCGCAGGTCTTCGGGAATTTCTTTGGTTTGTGGGTTGCGACCGGCAGTGTTGGAGACATAAATCCAGTTATCCACGGCCACGATGCGCGAATAACTCGCCTGCTCTTCAAATTTCGAACCGGTTTTTACTTTAATGATATTGGTCATGATGTTTTCTCTATTAATGAATGATTTAGCTTAAAACCGGTGATTCCCACAGGTTGAGTTTGACGCCAATGCCTTTTTCCAGTGCGTTGCGATACAACACCGTGCCCCAGGCCACATCTTCCACCGGCATACCACCGACAGACATGATGATGATTTCGCTATCGTTTTGGCGGCCAGGCGCCTCGCCGGCGACAATTTTGCCAATATCTTCCAGCTGCTCCGCCTGCAGCTGCCCTTCAGCGACCATATCCATAAAGCGCACACCGATAATCGGCACGCAGCGATGCGCAGGCTTGGGAACTTCATCAAACCAGGCATGATAGAGTCCGGTGTTATCCAGCACCTTACGCACATCCGACTGCTCCATTCCTTCATCGATATTGCACAGCGCAGGCATGGCGAGGAACGCGCCAGCTTTCACCCATTCACGTTTAACCAGCGGATAAGTGGCGGGATCACCGACTTCACCTGAGCTGCAATAAGTGACAATGTCACTATCGCGCACTACCGCTTCCAGTGAGTCGACAATTTCTATCTGCTTAATTTGTGGATAGGTCTCCTGCACCCAGGTAATGAAGTTATCGAGGCTGCGCTGGCCGCGTCCTTTGACTTTGATGGTGTCGATGTGTGGGCAAACAGCAATAAATGCCGCAACAGCGGTTTTTCCCATCACGCCCGGTCCGAGCAAACCGATCACGCGAGAATCCTTTCGCGCCAGATGACGTGCGCCGACGCCCGGCACCGCCCCGGTGCGATACGCCGACAGCAGATTGGCTGACATATGCGCCAGCGGCGCGCCGGTATCCGCATCATTGAGGGTGAACATCAGAATCGAGCGCGGCAGCCCTTTCTCACGGTTGGCGATGTTGGAGCCATACCACTTGACCCCAGCCGTGCCGAAATTGCCGCCAAGGTAGGCAGGCATCGCCATCATGCGGCGATCGGCAGTGGGTTTTGGCATCGTCGGGAACGGCGAATTTTCCGGGAAGGTCACCATCGCGCCGTGTGAATCATTGTTGGATCCGGCCATGCGATAGTCGCCGTGATACAACAGGCCAAACATCTCTTCCATGGTATCGACACAGGCGGCCATATCGGTCACGCCCGCACGAATCATGTCTTGCTCCGACAGGTAAATAAAATCAATCCGGGTTGAATCACTCATAAGTCGCCTCATCAATCAGTCTTTTGGTCTATTTCCCGCCGTGGCGAGCGCTGCCATAACTAGCGATTTCACTGGCTAAAACCGTCTTAGGTGTCGATGGTCTTCGCTGGGTGAAATAGAAATAGCGCGTCAGTTGTCGAGCTGTATTGAATATTTGCGACATGACGAAATTCGTGCGTGGCACAGCCCTTGCATCACACAGACAGTAAATAGCCCGCAGCGGAGCCCGCCATGACACAATTGCCTCTCTATCGCCACAGTGGATTTCAACCCGAGCAGCCATGGTTTGTGCTGAACGCCGCGCAGCATTATTCGCTGATTGCGTCAGACAACCCGGCTATTTCCCATTTCTACAGTTTTGATGTGGCGCAGAGTGCCAGCATGACGCTGGCGATTCCCGACGGCTGCGTGGATATAGTGTTTGATTGCGATGCGCAGCGGCCTGCAGCACGCGTGTGTGGCACCACGCTGGAAGCGCGCGGTGCCGATATGCAGCATAACCACCACTATTTTGGTGTGCGCTTCGCACCGGGCATCATTCCTGATTTCCTCGATGTGATGGCAGAAGAGATTCCCGATCGTGAGTTTAATTTCCTCGATGTGGTGCCGGATGCACGGTTAGCCTTTGAACAGATCGTGCAGACGCGCGATTTTTCGCGGCAGATTGCTTTGTTCAACGCCAGTTTCACGCCGCGCCTGGTGCGCAAAGCTTCCGCCGTCACATCCTTGATCATCCACACCATGCGCCAGCAGAAAGGCAACATTCGCATTGATCAACTGGAAGCGCTGACCGGCTACACCTGCCGCACTATCCAGCGCCAGTTTCGCCAGGATACCGGGATGTCACCCAAGGCTTTTAGCCGCATTTTGCGCTGCCAGTCGGCGCTGGGCAGCATTCACTTACAGCAGGAAGTATCGTTTAGCGATCTGGCCTTTGATCTTGGATTTAGCGATCAGTCGCACTTCCTGCGCGAGTTTAAAAAGTTTGTCAGCACCACGCCCTGTGATTATCAGCGGCGTATTTCGCATGATGCCTATTTCCATCGTTTGCGTTTCCACTGAGCACTAAAAGGGTGCAGCGTTGCACTGTGACGCTGTCCGATTTTTTCTATCCGCCAGATGCTCAGCTGAGAAATGATGCCGCTATGTTACCGGCCTCAGGCGGCACAGATTGCCTGAGAACTTTCTCTTAGCGGTTGAGGGCTTTGGCGATGAATAAGGATTCCGGCTTACGCAAAAATACGTTGGGTTTGTTTTCTCTGGTCTTTTTTGTCGTCGCGGCAGCCTCGCCGCTGACAGGCGTGGTGGGCGGCTTGCCGGTGGCGATTATTTCTGGCAACGGCGGTGGCATTCCGGTGTTTTATATTCTCTCGTGTATTATTTTGATGTTATTCGCCGTGGGCTTTATTGCCATGAGCCGTCATGTCAATAATGCGGGGGCCTTTTATACCTATATCTCTAAAGGAATCGGCGAAAACTGGGGCGCTTCCGCGTCAGTATTAGCGTTAATGGCGTATATCTCTATTCAGATTGCCATCGTGGCAATGCTGGGATTCTTCACGCAGTTATTTATTGAAGAGCACTTTTCAGCCCATATTCCCTGGTGGGCATTGAGCATGCTATTTGTGCTGGTATGCTGGGTATTGAGCATTAAACGCGTCGAAGTCGGTGGAAAATTACTCGGCATATTAATGCTGGCGGAAGTGGCTATTGTGTTACTCACCGACGTGATGCTGTTAATCAAAAAAGTCGGTCCTTACAGCTTCCAATCGTTCGAGCCGTCGGTGTTTATGCAGGGCAACCTTGGCATCGCCTTTATTTTCACCATCGCCGCTTTTATCGGTTTTGAATCTACCGCCATATATGCGGAAGAGTGCCGTGCCCCACATAAAACTGTGCCGCGTGCCACAGTTTGTGCCTTGTTACTGATCACGGCATTTTTCTGTTTCACCAGTTGGTCACTGGTGCAGGCATACGGTTTTGATCAGATTGTCGCGATTGCCAGTAAAGATCCCGGCAACTTCGTGTTTAACATTACCCGGCAATACGTTGGACAGTGGGCTGTAGAAACCATGTCGGTATTGCTGATCACCAGTTTATTTGCAGCGGCGCTGGCGTTTCATAACAATATTTCACGGTATTTGTTTAGCATTAGCCGCGATGGTCTGATCTGGAAAGAGTTGTGCAAAACTCATCCCACTAACGGCACGCCACATAATGCCAGCCACGTTCACAGCGTGATCATGCTGATGCTACTGGCAGGTATGGGCAGCGCGGGATTGGACCCGATGGTGCACATCTTCGCTATCGGTTCTGCCGTCGCCACACTGTGTATTTTGATTTTACAACTGGGCGTTTCCGCTGCCGTGATACTGTTCTTCCGTCGGATGGAGAATAGCGAAAATCCATTCACCGTATTCTGGGCACCGTTACTGTCAATGGTGTGCATGAGCGTGACGATTATTTTGGTGGTTAATAATCTGCAATCCTTAAGCGGCAGTGATTCCAGCGTGGTGAAGATGATTCCCTGGTTCATTGCTGGCTGCGCCTTGATGGGATACGGTATGTCGCTGAAACGCAATTTTAAAGCTCGCGCTTAGTCATCGTCGTGGTGCGCAGCCATGCGCACCCAGTTAGCGAGTAAATATTTAACCTGGCGTTATGGTGTTTTATTTGACCTAAGTCGCGATGCTCGCTATAAAGAATAACCGCGCAGTACTCACGGATATATCTCCCTACCTTTCGCATTCATTGCTTAAATTCCCGCAATATTGGTTTTATGTAAGTTAAGTAATTAACACCAATACTTTATTAACTAAAAACAAGTTAATCTTTTCGTAACAATCTTTTAATTTGCAAACCGAAATTTTAACGTTCACCTGCAAAGTACAAAGATCAGGATCAGAATGACTCACTCTAAAAAAATCGTGTCTGCCCTTTCACTGGCAGCGCTGCTTGTTTCTTCAGTGGTCCACGCTGAAAACGCACCAGAAAAAACCGATGTTCTGTTGATTGGCGGCGGCGTCATGAGCGCCTCACTGGGAACCTGGCTACAGGAACTGCAACCAGGCTGGAAGCAACTGATGGTTGAGCGTCTGGATGGCGTCGCACTGGAATCGTCTAACGGCTGGAACAACGCCGGTACCGGTCACTCTGCGAACATGGAACTGAACTACACGCCAGAGCGTGCAGACGGTTCAATCGACGTGAGCAAGGCGCTGGAAATTAACGAAGCTTTCATGATTTCCCGTCAGTTCTGGACCTCTCAGGTACAGCGCGGCGTAATGCATGACCCGCGTTCATTCATCAACTCCACCCCACACATGAGCTTTGTCTGGGGCGATAAAAACGTTGAGTATCTGACTAAGCGTTACGATGCACTGCAGAAAACCACCCTGTTCCAGGGCATGAAGTTCTCAACCGATCACAAGCAGATTGAGCAGTGGGCTCCGCTGGTGATGGAAGGTCGCGATCCTAATCAGAAGGTGGCAGCCACCTGGACGCCAGTCGGTACTGACGTTAACTACGGTGAAATCACCCGTCAGTTGATTGGCAGCCTGAAGAAAGATCAGAACTTCAAATTAGAAACCTCTTCAGAAGTTACTGATTTCAAACGTAACAGCGATAATTCATGGCACGTCACCATCAAAGATGTGAAGAGCGGTGAGAACCGTTCGGTTGACGCGAAATATGTGTTTATCGGTGCAGGCGGCGCGGCCATCAAACTGCTGCAGAAAACCGGTATTCCTGAAGCGGATAACTACGGCGGCTTCCCGGTCGGGGGTTCGTTCCTGATGACTGAGAATCCAGAAGTGACCAGCCGTCACCTGGAAAAAGTCTACGGCCAGGCTTCAGTCGGTGCGCCACCGATGTCTGTTCCACACATCGATGCCCGTAATCTGGACGGTAAACGCGTAGTGCTGTTTGGGCCGTTCGCGACCTTCTCCACCAAATACCTGAAAAATGGCTCACTGTTCGATCTGTTAAGCGCTACCACCACCAGCAACATCATGCCGATGACTCACGTGGGTATCGATAACTTTGACCTGGTGAAGTACCTGATTGGTCAGGTGATGCTGAACGACGACGATCGTTTTGCCGCGCTGAAAGAGTACTACCCGAACGCACGTAAAGAAGACTGGAAACTGATCCAGGCGGGTCAACGCGTACAGATCATCAAGAAAGATGCGGATAAAGGCGGCGTGCTGAAACTCGGCACCGAAATCGTGACCGATCAGCAGAAAACCGTGGCGGCCCTGTTGGGTGCATCACCAGGTGCTTCAACTGCTGCGCCAATCACCCTCGACGTGATGAAGAAGTTGTTCCCGGAGCAGTTCGCTTCTCCTGAGTGGCAAGAGAAGATCCGCGGCATCATTCCAAGCTTCGGCCAGAAACTGAACGGTAACACCGCACTGACTCAGCAGGTCTGGGACAACACCGCAGCCACGCTGCAGTTGACTAAACCACCGGTCATCAACATGGGTGATCAGTCCGTTGCCCCTACGCAGGCTAAGCCTCGTGCAGAATCCGCTAAGCAGGATATGGCGCTGTAATTCTCCTTCGCGCTAATGAAGAAAGCCGGACAATGTCCGGCTTTTTTGTGTCTGGAATAAGGTCAAATCGCATAGCAGACACTCAACCTTCTGCGTGCTAAAATTGGGTATCATTGAATGAGGCAAAGACATGAATAAATCTGCATCATTAAGTGTTGCTAATCAGGTACGTGAACTGGCTAAAGTTCACCACGTAACGGCTGACCGTGATGGTATGAGTCGCATGGCTGTTGCAATTACTCGCCTGGCCGATGACATCGTAGAACTTGATGTCATCGAACAACTTCTGGTTAATCTGAAGAAAAAAGGCATTTTAACCAAGGCAGAAACGCTGGAGATGCAAGGCGACTATCTGCGTGAGAAAAGACAAATTAAACAGAATTTTTCTGCATGATTTTTGATCCTTTCGGCGACTATGAAACAGCGGGTTATTTACAGAATGCCTTAAATTTAAAAGATCCTGATGAAGTTAAAGCTTCTGAACATCTTTCATTCGAACTGAGTCTGGAAGATGCGCTGCTGTACCTATCAACGCGAAAACACGTAAAATATTCTTCCATACTTAAAGTTCACGAAATTCTTTTCGGTGACTTCTATCACTGGGCAGGAAAAGACCGAAACGAGTTAGTTCCTCACCTATCGATCTTTAAAGGCACGCGTGAAGACGAACACATTACGGTATTTGAATATCCACATCTTATTCAGCTTGCAGTGGAGTATGCGTTAAAGCTTGCCAGTGACAGGGACAAATTTCGTCAAAAGCCAGGAGAAGTGATGGGGCAGTTGGCTTTTGCTCACCCTTTCCTCGATGGTAACGGACGTACAATTTTGCTAACTTTCATGGAATTAAGCTTCCGTGCAGGTTTTTCTGTCGACTGGTCTAAAACAAAAAAAGATGATTACCTTCGCACATTGAGCAGAGAAATTCGTGAACCTGGGAAAGGACATCTGGATCATTATCTCCAACCGTTCATTATCGAGATTCATAGCAGGGACGAATGGCCTTTAACCATCGGTAGTATTAAAGGCCTGGATGGATTGGATAAAGGGCAAATCAATTATAGCGACATTGACGATCCGCTAGTCAGGAAACATTATAAAAGCTACCAGTCACAACCTTTAGATAATAAATCTTAATGGCTGTTATTCATCCCCCAAACCAGTGCCTGTCTTGCATGGGCAATACGCGGTTGGCGCAGAGCGCTGGGTAACCAGATAAGGTGATAACGAATTTCCGTATCCCCCACCGGCGCGTCCAGCATCACCAACTCCCCTTGCGCGATTTGCGCCTGGCATAAAAATGCTGGCATCACCGACCAGCCAAATCCGCCGCAGAGTAAACTTCGCAAACCACGTAAATCCTGCCCAACTACCGCAGGTAACAGCGTCTGGTATTTAATGCGATTTTTATCCAGCCAATGATCAATCAAAGAGAGTTTTAGGTCATAAGCCAGCAAAGGTTCTTTAATCAAATCCGCAGAAAAATCTGCACTGTTGTGTAAGCGAGCCGCCACGGCCGGTGCAGCCACTGCAACCACACGGTCCTGAAAAATCACTTCAGCCTTTAAACGTGGATCGGTCACCGGATGTGCCGTCACGCCAAGATCACAGTGCCCTTCAATCACCATCTGCGCAACGAGCGGACCATCACCGCTGTGCATATGCACGCGAATGCCGCTTTCAAGCAGAGGCAGCAATTCAGCCGATAATTTCTCCGCCATAAAATCAGCATGTCCAATGATCTGCAACGTTCCACTCACATCCATCGATCGGGCACGCGCCGATGATAAAGCAGACTCTGCGGTATCCAGAGAGTTGCCTATATCAGCGGCCAAATCGTCGGCAGCGGCCGTCGGCATTACGCCATGGGCCTGACGTTCAAACAGCGGTCGACCCACTGCGACTTCCAGGCCGCTAATGTGTTGCGAAACCGCAGGCTGCGTCAGATTCAGTGCGCGCGCCGCACCGGAAATTGAGCGCTGGCGATACACTTCCATAAACGTTCGTAAGCGAACAAGTGACATAGTGCCCCATAAATTATTTTATACCCCTGCCAAAATAGCCTTGTTAGCCGTCAAACACCAGCGCGAGTAAGCTGCCCACATCTTGAAACGCACGGGAAAAAATCATGTCACTTCAGCAAGAATTACTGCATTTGCTGCACACAATGAAACAGGCTCATCTGCAGAACGAACCTGCTAGCGCCGAACTTCGCCGCGATCGCTTATTACGCAGCGTGGCATTAATTCGCGAGAATCATGCCGCGTTTACTGCGGCTATCAGCGCCGATTTTGGTCATCGCAGTGCCTATCAAACCCAGGCGGCCGACCTGATGACCACTATCAGTATGTTGCAGCACTCCGCGGAGCATCTGGAGCAGTGGATGCAGCCGGAGATCGCCGAAGTCCCGGTTGCGGATATGCAGGCGCGCATCGAACAACAACCCTTAGGCGTAGTCGGCATTATCAGCCCATGGAACTTCCCGATTAACCTGGCATTTGGCCCGCTGGCCGGTGTGTTTGCTGCGGGCAACACTGCGATGCTAAAACCCTCTGAGCTGACACCCCACACCTCCGCATTACTGGCGGAGTTAGTGCCGCGTTACTTCGCCGCCGATGAACTCAGCGTGGTTCTGGGTGACGCCAGCGTGGGACAAGCGTTTAGCGCTCTGCCATTCGACCATCTGATCTTCACCGGCAGCACCGCCGTCGGTAAGCATGTGATGCGTGCAGCGGCAGAGAATCTGGTGCCTGTTACGCTGGAACTGGGTGGAAAGTCGCCGGTGGTGATCGACGCAGATGCGGATGTGGCAATGGCGGCAGCCCGAACCCTGACCATAAAAACCTTTAACGCCGGTCAAATTTGTATATCACCGGATTACCTATTACTTCCGTATGCCGCTGAAGCGGAATTTATCACCGCGTCACAGCAGTTCATGCATCAGACGTACCCAACGCTGCAAAGCAACAAGGATTACACCGCCATAATCAGTGCTCGTCATTATCAGCGATTGATCGATCTGATCGAAGATGCCCGAGCTAAAGGTGCCAGGATCGTTAGCCTGGCCCCTGCGGGCGAGCCGGACTTTGATGCCCAAAGCCGCAAAATCGCGCCGCATTTGATCCTCAATGTCTCCGAAGAGATGGCAGTCATGCAGGAAGAGATTTTTGGCCCGCTGCTGCCAGTCAAAAGCTACAGCGGAGAGGTAGAGGAAGCGATTCGCTATATCAATGCGCATCCACGTCCACTGGCCGCTTACTATTTTGGCCATGATAAACAGCGTCAAAAGCTGATGGCTCAGCACACCACTTCTGGCGCACTGGTGATAAATGATGTCATGACCCATGCTTCTCTCGACAGCCTGCCATTTGGTGGCGTGGGCGCATCCGGTATCGGCGCGTATCACGGGATTCACGGATTCCGTCGTTTCAGTCACGCCAAGCCGATTGTGATCCAGGATGAGGCGGGCACCACAAATTTACGGCTGCGTGCGCCCTATCAGGACAAAAGCGCAGCATTGACTGCATTACTGAATAACCAACATTAATCGAGGACAGACAATGAAAATTTTGATGGTTTTGACATCACATGACGCGTTGGGCAACACCGGCAAAAAAACCGGGTTCTGGCTGGAAGAGTTCGCCGCACCCTACTTCGTGTTTAAAGATGCGGGTGCCGAAGTGGTGTTGGCTTCTCCGGCGGGTGGACAACCGCCGCTGGATCCAAAAAGTGATTTACCTGAATTTCAGACTGCTATGACCGAACGTTTCAAATCTGATGCGGCGGCACAGCAGGCGCTGGCCAATACCGTGAAGTTGGCAAGCATTGATCAGCAGGATTTCGATACGGTCTTTTATCCTGGCGGCCACGGTCCACTGTGGGATCTGGCGGAGTCAGCAGACTCCATCCAGTTGATCGAATCTTTCGATCGTGCGGGTAAGCCGATGGGTTTTGTCTGCCATGCACCTGGCGCATTGCGCCATGTGAAAGCTGCGAGCGGCACCCCGTTAATTCAGGGTAAGCAGGTCACCGGCTTTACCAATAGCGAAGAAGCAGCCGTTGAGCTGACCGACGTGGTGCCTTTCCTGATTGAGGATGAGTTCATCAAACTGGGCGCGCATTATCAAAAAGGCACGGACTGGGCACCGTTTGTCGTACAAGACGGTCAGTTGATCACCGGGCAAAATCCGGCCAGCTCAGAAGATGTGGCGAAAGCGCTGCTGCTGCAACTGGCAGCACAACAGCCTTAATCGCGTTAAAGCGCATCACTGCTCTGGCGGTGATGCGCCCTCGTCTTATTAACCCTCCCATTAATGAATTTTGCTCATAGGTGCTAGTAGACTGGCGCACCTAATCAATCCCTTCCGCCTTTGTTAAGCTACCCCGCAATCCCTTTTCCATCACTGTATTCAAGCCCTGGCACCGCACAGGCCCCATCCTTTTCTTATAAAAGGACACTATGGATATCAAAACTGCAACGCATCCTCCGGATATGAAAACCGGCATCGCTTTTATTATTATTCTTAGCGCGCTGATGGCATTTACCTCGCTCTCAACCGACATCTATCTTCCGGCGATGCCCGCGATGTCAGCCGCGTTACACGGCGATTCGGAACTGACGTTCACCGGATTTCTGATTGGCTTTGCCATCGCACAGCTAATCTGGGGCCCGATTAGCGATCAACTCGGCCGAAAAACACCGCTATATATCGGGATGATTATCTTTGCTGTCGGCTCAGCGGGATGCGCACTCTCCAGCGACATGCCTCAGATTGTCTTCTGGCGTGTCATTCAGGCCGCTGGCGCCAGCACCGGCCCGATGCTGGCGCGTGCGATGATCCGCGACCTTTTCACCCGCACGCGCGCTGCGCAAATGCTGTCGACGCTGATCATTGTTATGGCGATTGCCCCTATCGCGGGGCCATTAATGGGTGGGCAAATCATTCGTTACTCGCAATGGCCGGTGATTTTCTGGTTTCTGGCGGTAGTCGGCGCATTGATGTTTATATCACTGCTCTGGCTTCCTGAAACACTGCCGGCAGAAAAAAGGGTAACGGCGTCACCTCGGCAAATAATGGGTAATTATCGCGCATTGTTGCAAAATAAAAACTTTATGCGTTTTACCTTGTGCGTGACTTTTTACTACGTTGCCGCTTACGCCTTTATTGTCGGATCGCCTGCGGTGTATATCAGCTATTTCGGCATCGATCCGCAACATTATGGTTGGCTGTTCGCCATAAATATCCTTGGACTGGTGACGGTCAGCACCGTTAATAAACGTTTAGTGCAAAAGGTACGGCTTGAGACGCTGCTGAAATCCGCCTCTTTTATCGCCGCACTGATGACTTTCGTGATGTGTTTTGTACTGAAAACGCATCCGGCAGCATTGGCGGGATTGGTTATCTGTATTTTTATCTTCTTCTCGATGAACGGGATTATTGCAGCTTCAGCCACCGCGGCCGCGCTGGATGCCGTGCCGAATGCCACCGGTTCAGCCTCCGCGCTAATAGGTTCATTGCAATACGGTAGTGGGATTGTTTCCTCACTGCTGCTGGCAGGGCTTAACAACGGTACGCCCTGGATTATGGTGAGCATTATGACGGTATTCACCCTGTTCAGTTTTCTTAGCACGCTTGGCGGAGGAAAAGCCCAGCCAAAAATGGCAGAAATTTAATGCTGAAGTGAAATGTTAAATATGACATTAAACATTTGGTGCGGTGAGCCCAGCATGCAATTGCTAAATTCAAAATAGTCGGTAACGTCGTGGCTTCATCTGCTAATAAAAATAAGCGAGCTTAATTAATGAGCAACATCCAGTCTTCATTCCTTTCTTACACCGTGGACAACGAGACATTTGAAGGTTATTTAGTTTACCAGGCTGATAATAACACTGCTCAACCGGGCATTGTTATTGCGCCCAATTGGATGGGGGCCACCACTGATGTTGCTGAACAAGCCAAAGCCATTGCCGCCCACGGCTATGTGGTGCTGGTAGCTGACCTGTACGGTCAGGGTCAACGCCCCACTAACGGCGAAGAAGCGGGTGCGATGATGATGGCAGTGAAAGACACCCCCGCCGAAGTGGCGCGCATGCAGGCAGCCCTCAGCGCATTGCGCACCCAAACCACCGCCCCCGTCAACGCGGATAAGGTTGCGGCTATCGGTTTCTGCTTCGGCGGCCATTGTGCGCTTGAACTGGCACGTAGCGGCGCGGACATCAAAGCGGCCGCCTCTTTCCACGGCACGCTGGATACCCAGGGCGCTTATGACAGTCATACTATCCAGGCTTCACTGCTGGTACTGGACGGCGCGGCCGATCCTCTTGTGCCGCGCGAGCAGCTAGCCGCCTTCGCCAATGAGATGAACAGCAAAGGCGTTGACTGGCAGCTGGTGAGCTTTGCCGGTGCGGTGCACTCCTTCACCGATCCAAAAGCCGATAATGCTGGCGTATCGCAGTATCATCCGGAAGTGACGCAGCGTGCCTTCAAACGCCTGTATCAATTGCTGGATGAAGTGTTTTAATGACGCGGCGGGAGGATGACTAGCCTCCCGCTATTTCCCCGTCTTTCAGCGCACGCGTAAAATCCCGCCATCAATGGCCGCTACACTGGTTTTGCCACAAAACGCCATCGACAGATCAAACTCGTTACGGATGATGCTTAGCGCTGTGGTCACCCCTTCTTCACCTAGCGCCCCCAATCCATACAGCATACTACGCCCGATGTAGGTGCCTTTGGCGCCTAACGCTATGGCTTTTAATACATCCTGCCCGGAACGAATGCCGCCATCAAAATGCACTTCTATTCGATCGCCGACCGCCGCCACAATTTCCGGCAGCAGTGTAATTGACGAAGACACGCCGTCCAGCTGACGCCCACCGTGGTTGGAAACAATCAACGCATCGGCACCCGCTTCGATCGCCAGTTGCGCGTCAGTGGCATCCATTATGCCCTTCACAATCAACTTGCCGCCCCAGTGCCGTTTAATCCATTCGATATCTTTCCAGGAGAGCCGCGGATCATACTGTTGTGCCGTCCACTCCACCATCGAGTCAATGTTATCCACACCGCTTACATGCCCGATAATATTGCCAAAATTACGATGCTTCGTATTCAGCATCTGCCAGCACCAGCGCGGTTTAGTGGCAATATTGAGCACATTGCGCAGCGTCATTTTGGGCGGCGTGGAAAGGCCATTCTTAATGTCTTTATGGCGCTGACCAAAGACCTGCAAGTCCATGGTCACCACCAACGCGCTGCAGTTGGCCGCTTTAGCGCGATCGATCAGATTTGCCACAAACTGCCGGTCACGCAATACATAGAGCTGGAACCAAAATGGATGCTCCTGCGTGGCCTGAGATACAGCTTCCAGCGAACAGATGCTCATGGAAGAGAGCGTAAAGGGAATACCAAATTTTTTGGCTGCGCGTGCCGCATGAATTTCACCATCGGGATGGATCATGCCGGTCAGTCCGGTGGGGGCAATCGCCACCGGCATCGCGACATCGTGCCCCATCATTCGGCTTGCCGTGCTGCGTTCCGCAATATCCACCGCGACACGCTGACGAAATTCGATGCGGCGTAGATCAGCTTCGTTGGCGCGATAGCTATATTCCGTCCAGGAACCTGCATCGACATAGTCATAAAACATCTTTGGCACACGTTTTCGCGCCAGTTGCCGCAATTCTTCAATACAGGTAATGGTCACTTTTCCACCTGATAAAAAAAGCGGCCAAATAAAATAACATTTAGCCGCCTGCGATCACGCAAATACACACACAGATAACTTACGATTTCTCGTAGTCGGTATAGGCATTCTGTAGCACGATATGATCGGCAATATATTTTGCATCGTGCCACACGCCATAAATAAAGGAGGAGGCGCGATTCACCAGATTCGGTAAACCAAGGAAATAAATACCCCGCTCCGCTGAAATACCACGCTTATGGAAAGGCACGCCTTTCTCATCAAATGCATCCGCCTGCAACCAGCTAAAATCAAATTTAAAACCTGTCGCCCAGATAATAGAGGTGATACCGGCCTCGGCCAGGTTTAATTTCGTTAAAGGATTAATTAGGCAGTCTGGATCGGATAATAATGCCCAGGCCTGTGGCTCCAGCGGCAGATCCAGACCATTACGCTCGATATAAGCATCGGCATCACGTAGTACGTCGAAATAAGCTTTATCACCTTCTGCAATATTCTCAGCCAGGCCATCAGCAAAGCTCAACACGCCGTTATCCCATTGCTGAGTAATACCCACCAGGGTAATGCCCATATGAGCCAGACGACGAAAATCAACCGTTTTACCGCCTTCATAGCCGCTCACGGCAAAGGCAACGTGCTGTTTTTTCGGCTTGATTTTCACTTCATCCCACAAGCCTAAAGCACCCAGCCACCAGCAGTAATCTCGGTCACGATAAGAGCGTGGTGGACGATAATGTTCGCCGACCGACAGATAGACTTTGCGGCCCGTTTTACCCAGCTCTTCCGCGATTTGTGAGCCTGACGCGCCCGCGCCCACCACCAGCACGCCGCCTTCTGGCAACTGCTGCGGGTTCTTATAGGAAGAGGAATGAATTTGATGCAGGTTGGCACTGTCCGGCACGATTTGCGGGAATGAAGGCTTCTGGAACGGCCCTGTTGCCGCCACCACATTATCTGCTTCAAATTCTCCAATAGAGGTCAGCACTTTGAAGCCGCTACGTCCCGGCAGACGTTCAACCTGATGCACTTCAACGCCAGTGCGCACCGGCGCATTGAGCATTTTGGCATAATCTTCGAAATATTGAGCCATGCGCTCTTTAGGAGGAAAAGCTTCCTGAGAAATATTGTCGAATTTCATTGATGGAAATCGATCGTGCCAGGCGGGGCCATTGGCGACCAGTGAATCCCAACGCTCTGAACGCCAGCGCTCTGCAATGCGGTTACGCTCAAATACAATATGCGGGACACCCATCAATGAAAGATGTTCACTCATTGCAATGCCCGCCTGACCTGCACCGACAATTACGGTATTAATTTTTTCTACTGACATGTGGAATCCCTAAATAGATTTTAACGCGATGGGTTATTCATCATCGTAATCATTGTTCGTGTTAACGCTAAGCAAGCTTTTTTAATTCAGCGCTTCGGTAAAACCAAAGCGCACAGATTCATGATTAGTGGCGGGCTTCAACGTTTAATATCTTGCCAAGGCCCAAAAACTTATTCGCAATAATCAGCATGGCTGCCGTTACCGCAATATAAATCACTGACAGCGCGGCCAGCGTTGGGTCGGCAAATTCACGCACATAGTTGTACATGGCGACCGGCAAGGTCTGTGTTGCCTGGGTGGTAATAAACAGCGACGCGGTAAATTCATTAAAAGAGAGAATCGCAGCAAACATCCAGCCACCAAACAGGCCCGGTAAAATCAACGGCACCGTAATGGTCCAGACGACCCGCAGTGGCGAAGCACCCAGACTGGCTGCCGCCATTTCAATACGCTGTTCGAGGTTCTTGAGCGAAACGTAGACGCTGCGCAATACAAATGGCAGCACCAGCACAATATGGCAGAAAATCACCAGCGGATAGCCGCGCCCGAGGCCCAGCTGTGAGACCAGCATCAGCAGTCCTAAACCGATAGTGAAATGCGGGATAAACAGTGGCGACAGTAAAATGCCTTCCAGCACGCGCTTACACGGAAAGGAATAGCGCTCAATGGCAATCGCCAGCGTTGCACCAATGATCACTGCCAGCGAAGATGCCCACGCGGTGACGATCAGTCCGGAATAAAAGCCGTGACGAAAATCATCGTAATTCACCGCACGCTCGAACCAGCGCAGCGACCAGCCTTTGGGCGGGAAAAACAGGACCGCAGTGCTGCTGAACGAAGAGATAAACACCACAACGGTGGGCAGCATGACAAAAATGAGGATGGCGGCCACCAGCAAACGTCCGGCCAGCGTCACCAGTTTATCGTTCATCGAACGGGTCATATTAATGTTCTCCCATAGCGTGCAGGAAGCGGGTCAGGCGTTTCAATGCCATCAGCAGCAGGATGGTCAGAATCAAGCCGGCAATACTCAGCGCGGCGGCAAACGGGAAGTTCATTGACGAGAAACCAAGCTGATACACCATGGTTGCCACGGTGCTTACGCGTCCGCCACCAATCAACTGCGGCGTGGCGAAAGCACTAAAGGTCCAGGCAAATGCCGTGGTCAGACTGGCCACGATACCTGGGATCGATAGTGGAATCGTCACCGTCAATAAGGTACGAACGGGTCCGGCACCGAGACTGGTTGCCGCTTTTTCATAGTCAGGGTTGATATGCGACAGCGCCGTGGCCAGCATCAGCACCATGATCGGCATGGTGACGTGCACCAGTGCTACCACCACGCCGCTCTGGGTGAACATAAACTGAATCGGTTTTGAGATGATGCCGAGTGCCAGCAGCAGGCTGTTCAGGAAGCCACTGTTTCCCAACACGATAATCCACGAGTAGGTACGCACCACTTCACCGAGAAACAGCGGCGTAATCGCGATAATCAGAATCGTCGATTTGATCCAGGTGGTGCGCGTGCGCACCAGCGCATAGGCCAATGGGTAACTCATCAGCAGGCCAAAGATGGCAGTTTTGGCACTTAACATCACCGTGTTAATAAAAGCATCGGCGTAAATGCTTTTCAGCAGTCCGTTAAAGTTAGCCAGGGTAAATCCGCCCACGTCGAGCGAACCGGGAATATAAGCCCGCACGCTAAACTGCATCACCGCGAACATGGCCACAACCAGTCCGAGTGCTGTCAGTGTGGCGGGAATAATGAACCAGGGTAAGAATGTCGGTTTTCTCGTCATAGACGTTGCTGCCTGAATAAAGTGTTGCTTGTGGGCGGCCTGGTGGCCGCCCGTGATGAACCAATCAGTGAGACATGATGTTTTCAGAGAACCACTGGCGCCATTCGGCTGTTTTCTCGGCACGCAGTTGTGGATCGGTGTTGATGGTGGCATTCCACTGCGCTGGCGTGGTCAACATGCCAGGCAATTTCGCCAGTTCAGGATCGATATGCGCGTTGGTCACCGTTGGGCTGCCACGATAGATCTTCGCCACCTGCTCCTGAATTTCCGGTTTCAGCGCGATATTCATAAACTTGTAGGCCAGATCGGCGTGTTTGGTCCCTTTGTTGATGCCCACGGTGTCCACACCCAAAATGGCACCCTCTTTCGGTATCGCCAGTTTGATGTTCACCCCTTCGGCCATCATGCTGTAGGCATTCATCGACAGCATCACCTGCACGGGTGTTTCACCGGTGGAGATCAACTGCTGGCTGTTGGCGTCATCGGTATAGAAGGATTTGATGTTCGGAATCAGCGCTTTCATCTTCGCTTCGCCCTGCTGCCAGTGTGCGGCATCAGCCCCGGAGAGTTTGGCGGAAACGGCAATGATATGGCTTGGGTCCCAATCTGGCAGGGCCAGCGTGCCCTTCAGCTCTGGTTTCCACAGGTCATTCCAGCTGGTGAAGGTTTCACCTTTCGGTACCAGATCCGGGCGATAGCCGATGGTATAGACATAGCCCCACACGCCGAGGTGATACGGGCTGACCTTCGCCTGCTCAACCAGATTCACCGCGTTAGGAATTTTGCTCATATCGAGCTTTTCAAACAGGCCGCTGTTGGCATACAGATAGCCGACGTGCGCGGTGGTAAAGGTCACATCCGTCTCCGGTGTGCCACCCGCCAGCTTGGCTTTGTTCAAACGATCAATGGTGCCGCCGGTGACAAACTGCACCTCGACGCCGGTTTCTTTGGTGAACTCTTTGGCGATGGTTTCATCAATCAGGTCTTTAAAGCTGCCGCCCCAGGTGCTGACAATCAGCTTGTCGGCGGCCATTGCATTACCTGCAGTTAATACACTCGTCGTCAGCAACGTTAAGGCAAAAATCTTACGCAACATATTCTCGTCCCCAATGAATGAAATGGCTGTAACAGCAATGTGAAACGCGATGCACCAAAACAGTGCTATCGGACTCTTCTGGTGTTGCTGGGATAATGCCGTCGCGAGGTGATTCGGTAAAACAGCCTTTTCCTCGCCCTTGCATCAGAATTTCTGAGGCTAAAAAGGACGCTGCTTTACAACGGATTTTCTTAATCAGTGATGAGGCAGAAGCGAATGGGCGTGATGGAGCGGTCAGGCGATTATGCTGTTAACCGTCCTCTGGCATGATTAATGCAGGGTCATCGGGACTATTACAATGACTGGCGCGACATGATCGCGTCGGCGATCCCAGGAGAATCTGCATGCTCAGTCGCATCACCCAGCGTCAGCTGGAATACTTTGTCGCGTCCGGTGAGGCCGGAAGCATTATTGGTGCCTCGGAACGTATTCACGTTTCATCACCGTCGATTTCCGCAGCTATTACACATATTGAATCTGAGCTGGGGGTGCAGCTGTTTGTGCGTCACCATGCGCAGGGCGTCTCCCTGACGGCTATTGGTCATCAAGTGTTAAAAGAGGCCAAGCTGATTCTGGATCAGATGAACAATCTCTATACCATCGCCTCTGAGTCACTCAACAACGTGCGTGGTCCTCTGCGTGTGGGCTGTCTGGATACGCTGGCACCGATGCTGACGCCGGAACTGGTGTTTGGCTTTGGTCGCGCATTTCCTGGCGTGCGTATCACCCTCGTCGAAGGCAACCACGAGCAATTGCTGAAGCAATTACGCTCGGCAGATATCGACATCGCCCTCACTTATGATTTAGTGCCGGCCAATGACGTGGCGTTTAAATCCCTGGCGCAGTTGCCGCCGTATGTGATGGTGGGCGAACATCATCCATTGGCGACACAATCGGCGGTAACCATTCAGGACCTGGCAACGATGCCGATGGTGTTGCTGGATATGCCATGGAGCCGCGAATATTTCCTCGGCCTGTTCAGTGAAGCGGGTGTGGCGCCGAATGTGGTGATGCGCTCGAGCAATATGGAAGTGGTGCGTGCTATGGTGGCCAACGGCGTCGGATTTGGCATTGCCAACGTGCGCCCGAAAGCGCACCTGTCACAGGATGGCAAACGGCTGATCCGCGTGCGTCTGGCAGGCGTGAACAAGCCGATGCAACTCGGCTATGCCACCATGGCTAACACCCAGCAATCCATGGTGGTGAACGCCTTTGCCGAACGTTGCCAGATGTTCATCTCCGATCAATACATTCCGGGCATGGCAGCCCCGAGCTATTTCGACCCGCAAGTGGTGCGCGTGGCCTGAACCCGCTTAGTATCCGCGTTCCGGGAACACCTGATTGGATACCGCTTCCCCGCGCGCGGCGCGCTGAATATTTTCAGCAACCTGTAACGCTGCGCTGGCGGGAATGGCGACCGAGGCCAGATGGGGGGTGATTAACACATTCTCCATACGCCACAGCGGATCTTCCGGCGGCAACGGTTCGCGGTCAAACACATCCAGCGTAGCTTCGGCAATATCTCCCAATTGTAGCGCGCAGGTCAGCGCAGCCTGATCTACAATCGCGCCGCGTGACACATTGATAAAGGCCGCCCCCTTTGGCAGTTGCGCCAGCCGTTGTTGGCTGAGCAAACCGGTGGTACTCGGCGTTAATGGCAACATCACGACCAAAATGTCGCTCTGACTGAGGAAATCATCCAGCGATGCCAGCCCGCTGCTGCATTCAATACCGGCAATGTTTTTTTGTGAGCGTGACCAGCCACGCACAGCAAACCCCTGCCGTGCTAATTCCTGCGCGGCAAAAGCCCCCAACTCTCCCAAACCCATCACGCCAACCCGTACGCTTGATGGCACCCGAGGATGAAGGTAGTGCCAGCGCCGCTCGCGTTGCGCCCGTTCAAATGCCGGGATGTCGCGCGTATAGCGCAGCACCGCGAACAGCACATAGCCAGCCATCATCCTGGCCATATCAGGATCGGACAGGCGGATAATCGGGATATCCGGCAGGTCATCGCGTCCTACCAGCGAATCAACACCCGCACCGAGATTCACCAACAGCTTAAGATTGCGGTACGGGGCAAAAAAACCGTGCGGCGGTTTCCACGCCAGCGCGAAGTGCACGTCATTGGCGTCCAGAACCTCCTCTGCTCGGCAAATTTTGACACCGGGCAGATGTGGGGCCAGCAGTGCTGACCACTCGGAGTAACTGTCAAACTCGCTGTAAAACACCAGGGTTGTCATGCCACATCCGCCTTGATGAGGGTGACCACCGCATCAATGGCCAGTTCGTAGCCCAACACGCCGAGTCCAGCTATCACACCGGTTGCCGCTTTGGATACCATGGAGTGATGGCGGAACGGCTCACGCTTCCAGATATTGCTCATGTGCGCTTCGATGATCGGGCCATCAAACATCAGCAATGCATCCAGAATTGGCACTGAGCTGTAGGTCAAACCGGCGGCATTGATAATCAGCCCGGCGGCGTTTTGTCGCGCTTCCTGAATCCAGTCGACCAGGACGCCCTCATGGTTACTTTGACGAAAGTGCAATACCACGCCATGTGATGCTGCGCGGCGCTGGCAACGTTCGCCGATGCTGACAAAACTCTCGCTTCCGTAGGTGCCGTTTTTATCCAGGCCGTACAAATTGGCATTGGGTCCATTCAGAAAATAGATTTGCTGTGACATGAAAACTCCTGATTAAACGTGCGGACGCGTTGCGGCCATTGCCGGATGAGCATCAAAACCGGCGAACCATGCGGCAGTCAGCGGATAGCTATCACGCCAGTTAAGCGTTGCGAAACGAAAATCGAGATAGCCCAGTGCACAGCCAATTGCAATCAAACCAATATCATCAGGCTGCTGGCTGAATTGCGAAACCTGTCGTTCGATTTCTGCCAGAGCGGCGGTGACTTTTTTTAACTGCGCGTCGGCCCAGTTTTGCCACTGTTTCTCTTCCGGACGCGCGCTAAATTCATAGCGGGCCAATAAGGCGGCATCGATTAAGCCATCGCCTAATGCCTGTCGTGTCAGGCTTTCCCAGCGTGCATCCCCGGTTGCGGGGAACAGCGTGCCTTGTGACAGCGTGTTCAGATATTCACAAATGACGCGGCTGTCATACAGACACAGCCCATGATGGGTTCGCAATGCGGGCACTTTCGCCAGCGGATTAAACGCCGCGATCCGTTCATCCCGTTCGACAGGATGTGCCGCCGAATCCAGCCACGCGATCGCGTCAGCTAACCCCAGCACCTGCGCACAGACCATGACTTTACGTACATACGCCGAGGTGCTGGCGTAGAAGAGTTGCATCATGACGCCACCTGCAGCAGAACTTTGCCAATGTTGGCGTTGGCTTCAAGAATGCGATGGGCGTCGGCGGCCTGTGCCAGCGGTAGTGTCGTATGAATGATCGGGGAAATCTTTCCGCTCGCCATCAGTGGCAACAGGTGTTTGCTGATGTTCTGCGCCAGCCGTGCTTTCTCTGCGGCGCTTTTGGGACGCAACGTGGATGACGTCAGGCTTAACCCTTTGCGCATCACCAGCTGTAAGTCGAGCTCAACTTTCGCCCCCTGCATAAACGACAAACTCACGTGGCGTCCGCCGGGTGCCAGAGCGCTGAGGTTGCGCGCCACGTAATCGCCGCCTACGTTATCCAGCACCACATCCACACCGCGGCCCTGGGTTTCATCCTCAATAACGAAAACAAAGTCTTCGTGATGTCGGTCAATGGCTCGACAAACACCGAGTTGCTGCAGCGCGGCGATTTTATCGGCACCGCCTGCGGTGGCGAATACCTTTGCTCCGCAAGCCTGAGCGCATTGAATCGCAAAGGTCCCGACGCCGCTGGCAGCACCATGGATCAATACCGTTTCCCCCGGTTGCAGACGGCCCAGCTCAAACAGGTTATGCCAGACGGTAAATGCGGCTTCCGGCACGCCAGCGGCATGATTCAGCGGCAAGGTATGCGGGACGATCAGGCAGAGTTCGGCACGCGCGACACAATAGTCGGCGTATCCGCCACCGTTGAGTAACGCCATCACGGCGCTCCCGATTCTCGGGTATTCGACACCCGCGCCGAGTGCGACCACGGTGCCTGAGACTTCCAGCCCGAGAATATCGGTGATGCCTGGCGGTAGCGGCATACCGTTACGCTGCATAATATCCGGGCGATTAACGCCCGCACAGCTGACGCGAATCAACACTTCTCCAGCCGCCGGTTGCGGCACAGGACGGCTGACTGATGCCAGTACTTCAGGACCGCCGGGCTGGCGTGCTATTACGGCGTTCATCATTTCAGGTAACATCGATTATCCTTGCTTCGCCGCGCTAAACGCACAAACACCTTCATCATCAACGCTCACGCCCACCACACTGCCTACCGGCCAGCGCGTCAGGGATTCGAGTCCCGATTGGCGCGCAAATAATGCCGCGCTGCCCAGTGCTGGCGCATCAAGATGTACATCCACATGATCACCCTGGAAAACATGGGTAATCACCGTGGCACTGAACAGGGAGTGGGGGCTCAACGGTGCCAGTTGCAGGTTTTCTGGGCGCATGTAGACATCAAGACGTTCGCCCACATGGGCATTTACTCGCTCTGACGGAAGACGCAGTTTATTGCCACCTAGCTCTATAACGGCGGTGCTGTCGCGGCCAGCGTAGTGGCCTGGCAAGATATTCACATCGCCGACAAATCCCGCGACAAAAGGATCCTGCGGACGGCGATAGATGTCATCCGGGGTACCAATCTGGCGAACGTGTCCAGCAGACATCACCACTACCCGGTCACTCATGCTCAGCGCTTCGCCCTGATCGTGGGTGACAAATACCGTGGTGACGCCGAGTTTGCGCTGAATAGCTTTTAACTCGACCTGCATCGATAAACGCAGATTTTTATCGAGTGCGGAAAACGGCTCATCCAGCAGCAGCACTTTCGGGCGAATCACCAGAGCGCGCGCCAGGGCAACACGCTGCTGCTGCCCACCAGAAAGTTCACGCGGCTTACGCTGACCGTAGCCCGCCAGTTTAACCAGCGCTAATGCCTGTTCTACACGCTCAGCGATTTCCGCCTTAGGTACACCGCGCATACGCAAACCATAACCAACATTCTTCTCCACGGTCATATGCGGGAACAGTGCGTAGTTCTGGAAGACGATACCGATTTCACGCTGGTAAGGAGGGATCTCGGTGACCAGATCGCCATCAATAAAGATTTCGCCGCCATCTGCTTCGGCAAAGCCTGCCATCAGGTTTAGCAGTGTGGTTTTGCCACAGCCTGATGGGCCGAGCAGCGTAATAAACTCACCCTCTTCGATGGTTAACGAAATTTTGTGTAGCGCTATGGCATCGCCAAAGCGTTTAAGTACGCCATCCAGTTGCACGGCAACGTTGGCTTTATTGGCTACAGGATGCAGCACGTCGGGCTGCGGGAACGGGGTGACTTCTGCACTGACCATGGACTCTCCAGAAACGGGCTATCTTTGCTTACCACCAGCATACGGTGAATGCGTGCATCATGCGGTTAGTGCTTCCTGAAGCTGGTGTTTGGAAAAGTTAAAGCAGGCAAATTGGCTGGGCGCGGCCTGATAACCGCGCCCTTCAGCCTGGTGTGTGATTGATGAAAACAAGAACGAGATAACTGAAGGGTGCGGCTCAATAAGCTTGCGCAATGAGTGACAGCGTCACTTTATAGACACATCCACTCCGCTAACCGCCGCAACATGGCATCGCAGGCGGTCAGCTGTTCCAGGCTGATAAACTCATCGGGTTTGTGCCCTTGCGCCATACTGCCAGGACCGCAGATAACACTTGGGATACCAGCCTGATGGAACAAGCCGCCCTCGGTGCCAAAGGCCACCGTGCTAAAGCTGTCGGTACCGGTCAGGTGCGCAATCAAACGCGCTGCGGGACTCTCCGCGTCAGTATATAAACCGGGATAACCACTGATAGATGTGAAACGAATCGACGTGTCGCGATTGACGGCCTGCATAAGGGGCAACAGGTCGCGCTGTGCGTAACGCTCCAGTTCGTCGGCTACCTGTTGCGCATCATCTTTGGGTAAGGTGCGAACTTCAAAATCAAAACTACATTCTGCAGGCACAATATTCAGCGCCCGCCCGCCCTGAATCACGCCGGTTTGCACGGTGGTATAGGGCGGATCAAAACGCGCATCCTGATTTTCCGCAGCAGCCAGTCGCTCACCCATCTCGGTTAGTCGATGAATCAATTTTGCTGCGTACTCGATAGCATTCACGCCTTGTGGCGCATAAGCAGAGTGGCACGCCGCGCCCTGCACTTCACATCGCATGCCCAGTTTGCCTTTGTGGCCTAAAACCGGTTGCAGCTCGGTGGGTTCGCCGATGAGGCAAATGTCCGGCTTTTCCGGGCGCTGCGCTAACGCATCCAGCAAGGTTCTGACGCCGAGGCAACCCACTTCTTCGTCATAAGAGATCGCCAGATGCAGCGGCTGAGTGAGAGGTTGTGCCAGAAAATGCGGTACGGCCGACAGCATACAGGCGATAAATCCCTTCATATCCGCGGTGCCGCGCCCGTAGAGTTTGCCGTCATGCTCGGTCAGCGCAAAAGGCGGAACGCTCCACGCTTGCCCATCTACAGGCACCACATCGCTGTGCCCTGAGAGCATCACGCCGCCCTTGCCTGCGGGACCGAGCCTCGCATACAGATTGGCTTTGCTGCGCTCAGCGTTATGAATCAGTTCGCAGTTCACACCCAGATCGGTCAGATAGCGCCAGACAAAATCGATCAGCGCCAGATTGGACTCACGGCTGGTGGTATCAAAGGCCACCAACTGAGCCAGTAACGTACGGCTGGTCACCATAGAAGCTCCTTGCATCACTCGTCGCCGGGTACGCCATAGCTGGGGGCTTTGGTGGGATCCAATGCGCGGATCACGTAATCCTGCATCTGAGGCTGATAAGCCTGCCACAGGGTGTTGAGCTCCTCGATGGGATCGGCCTCGGTCCAGTCAACGCGCAGATCAACAATAGGCCAGACTGGTTCAGCTATTATCGACAGCGCAGCCGAATGTACTGGCCCGGCCTCACCTCCCGCCTTCATACCTGCCTGCATGGCACAGATCAGGCGATCGGCGAGGTGCCCCTCGCTCCGCTCAAAGGCGTTTACCATCGCGACGATTACCTCGGGATTGGCGAGTAAATTTCCTGCCGCCACGCAATCCACACCACTCAACGCATGGTTCACTCCTAAGGTTTTTTCTCCGCTGAAGCAGGCACTTTGCCCATCAGCCGCCAGCACGGTGACCTGGCGATATTGATGATATTCGTCAGACGCCAGCCCGGCGGCTAAGGCGGCCTGAGCAGATTTTCCCTGCTGCAACTGGTCAAGAATGCGCGGGCCCAGCGCCGGTAAGGTGATGTTCTGTGTGGAAACGGCGCCCACCTGGGTGCGTAACCAAGGGCAGCGCGCGCCGACGGCAATACTGGATGAGCTAATGGCGATACCCATCTGACCGGTCTCGGCACAGCGTCCTACAATTGATAACGTCATGATCAGGCTCCTGCTTGTGGCTGCCAGTCGTCCGGGATAACCGCGATTACATCAATTTCCATCAGCCACTGCGGCTGACCCAGCCCTGAAATCACCAGTCCGGTTGAGATCGGATACACACCCTTCAGCCATTTACCCACGACCTGATAAACCGGCTCACGATAACGCGGGTCAATAATATAGGTGGTGGTTTTGACGATGTGTGACAGGTCGCTGCCCGCCTCTTCCAGCAGCTGCTTGACGTTTTTCATCGCCTGATCGGCCTGTGCAGCCGGATCGCCAAGCCCAATCAGATTGCCCTCGAAGTCAGTGCCAATCTGACCGCGTACGTAAACGGTATTCCCGGCACGCACAGCCTGGCAAAGATCGTTGTCGAGGTTTTGGTTAGGGTACGTTTCTTTGGTGTTGAATTTGCGGATGCGTGTATGTGTGCTCATGTCTGCCTGCGGAGATGAATGGATGTCCCGCAAGGTATACCGCGCGACGCGCAGCAGACAAAACAGCATTAACCGAGGTGTTGGTTTTGAAAATCCTAATCCAGTGAATCAATGGCTATCTGCCATGAATGGCAGATAGTTTTCGTTAGCTTTGCCACTTATTCATCAACAATGACACCAGCTCACCCGCAGGCATTTCCCGCGCCAGTGCTGCACCCTGCCCAGCCCACTGCGCGCCAAAGCCGTGGTGCTGTTTCGCCGCAGCCGCTGCGGCCAGCGCTTTGCCCAGCGAATAGGTCAACGGATAATCCGGTACATCACTGGTGGCGAAGTCACGACTAAAATCGCAGAAATCATTGCTTAAACAGCGCGCCTGACGTCCAGAAATCGCAGCGGTAAGTTCGGTGCCGGTTGCACTGGCCTGTTTCATTGCCGCGCGATAAGCCGCGTTTGCCGCCGATTCCGGGCATAACACAAAGGCGGTACCCAACTGCACACCGGTTGCGCCCAGTTGCAACATGGCAGCGATACCTGAACCCTCCATGATGCCACCCGCGGCAATCACCGGATGCGCAGTTTGCTGACGGATCGCCTGCACCAGGGTGAAGGTCGACATTTGATGGTCGAAAGCCTGAGGATCAAAATGCCCGCGATGCCCGCCTGCTTCAATCCCCTGCGCCACGATGAAATCAATGCCGCTGCGCGCGATGGTCAATGCTTCTGCCACACTGGTCGCGGTGGCCAGCAACACGATCCCACGCTCCTTGAGTCGTTGAATCACTGCCGCAGAAGGGATGCCAAAATGAAAGCTCACTGCTGCCGGCGCCGCCTGCTCAATCACGTTGAGCATCGCGTCATTATTCAGGAAGGTTTGATAGATCTCCGAGAGAGTCGAAGGTAACTCGGCTTCATAACGCGCAAACAACGGCGCAAAGCGATTAATCCACGCCTGCTCGCGTTCAACGTCGCGTACCGCTGGCGCATGGCAAAAGAGGTTGACGTTGATGGGGCCTCGGGTGAGCGCCTGCGTTTGCGCGATCATCACAGCTGCCTGTTCGGGAGTGGAGGCCCCCACACCGATAGAACCTAGCGCACCGGCATTGGTGACGGCGGCGGCCATTTCAGGGGTGGAGACGCCCGCCATCGGTGCCTGAATAAGCGGGTATTGCAGCTGAAGCGCCTGACACAGGGCGTTCGTCATGTTTCTATTCCTTTGATTTTGCAGTTGGGCAAACCTAAACTCCCCTTCTGTGGCAGAGAATCGGCATGACTCACCACTTCAACTTTTTGGCTGATGATTGGCCTTTCATCACGCCAGCCTGAATCAATGCAAAAACACCGGTACATAAACCGACCAATGGCGTGCCAAACTGCGCGGCAAGGCGAATATCATCCAGCGCGCGATGATCGGTTTTGTCCTTGTCATCCTGCACCCCGCCAATTACCACGATGTAGTCAAAATGTTCCGGGTTCTTGAGGGCTTCACAGGGCGAGATCACCGCGCCACAGCTTGAAGTCGCTTCACTGCCAGAGCTGGACATAAACGTCCAGCTACAGCGCAGCTGACGGCTGCGATCGCCTTCATCGGCGGCGAGACGCAGGCAATCCACAAAAGCCGCAAACGGCAGCAGCGTAAAGCGGTTCAGCAGGACGAAACCGACCGACAGCGGCGTCGCCTGTTCATTGGGTTTGTTACGGGAAGTCATGGCAAGATCCTCGCTCCATCATTGCGATGCCGCCGCAAATGCACCCGGTGTAACGCCAAAATGGGCGCGGAATTTCTTGATGAAGTGGCTCTGGTCGAAGAAGCCCACTTCACTGGCGGTGTGCGCGGCATCGAAGCCTTGTGACAGCAGTCGTTTTGCCCGCATCAGGCGAATCTGCGTGAGGTATTGATGTACCGACAAGCCAGTCAGCTTCTGGAAGGTGCGCATAAAATGGTATTCGCTTAGCCCGGCGACGGCGGCGATTTCACTAACCGCCAGCGGCTGATGGTAATCGCTGTGCAGAAAATCGATTGCCTGCCGAATATCGGCGCGTAACGCATGCCGCTCACCGCCTTTTAACGTGCGTTCGCCGTGTTGACGGATTAACGCGCTCAGCACCTGAAACAGCGCACACTCTTTTTCCACTGCGTCCGGACTTTCTTGCATCACGGCGGAAGCCTGCAACATCTGCTGCGCCAGCTGCGGATCGTAACGCATCCCTTCCGCACCAAAATTGAGTTCACCTTTGCCGCCGATCTGTGACTCCGCAATTTCATTGACCAGTGTGGCGGAAGGATAAAACGCGCAGTAATCCCATCCTTCCTCACGCTGGACCGCTTCACCGGTGTGCACCTCCCCCGGCAGAATCACCATCACCGTGCCAGCGGCGGCAATCCCCTGTTGACGGCAAATACGGGTACGTTGTGCCCCTCGGGCAAACGCCGCGATCACAAATTCGTCGTGGAAGTGTGGCGGATAACTGTGCTCGTAGCAGCGTGCACGCAGGATTTCCATACCGCCGTGCATACCACGGTCACGCCACAATTTGATGTCATCACGTTTTTCCTGCATCACAAATCCTTCGCTGATGTACTCCGGGAGCAGGATTTTACTATAGCCTTGCGCATCGTGGCTTAAAATTGGTGCATCTGTTGAGAAGGTTTTGGAAAATTGTCATGTCGTTGAATAGTCACACCCTGCCGAAACACAGCGATCCACTGAGTTTTCGCGCGGGTTTTATCGCCTGTTTACCTACCGTGCCCGGTTACCTGAGCATCGGTTTTGCTGCGGGTGCCATTGGCACGCTGGCCGGTTTCTCCGTATTGCAAACCGCGCTGCTGGCGACGCTGCTCTACACCGGTTCGGCGCAGTTCTTATTTTATTCGCTATGGGCAGCAGGCGCGGAAATGACCTCGGTGGTGCTGAGTGTGATGCTGGTTAATCTGCGCTACTTGCTGATGAGTTCAGCGATTAGCGTGTTCTTCCGTGGCCAAAGTGGCTGGCAGAAAGTCGTCAGCGGCCTGCTGCTCACCGATGAGACCTTCGGCGTCGCGATACAGCACGGCAGCCAGCACGGCAAAATCGCCTTTGCCTGGATGTTTGGTCTTAACCTGCCCGCCTGGCTGAACTGGATTATTGCCTGTGTGATTGGCGCTTATGCCGCATCTGCCGTCCCTGGATCGCTGATGGCCGGATTGAGTTTTAGTCTGGTATCGATGTTTATCGGGCTGATTCTAATGACGTGGTTTGCCAGCCGCCGCAAATGGCTGGAGACGCTGGCGATTGTGGTTGCGGTGCTGGTGACCTATTTTTCTGCGGGACATCTGGATCTCAGCGTAGTGGTTATAATCGCCGCCTCAATGGCCGCCAGTCTGGCCACGCTGCTGTTACGCATGAAATACAAGGAGGGGAAATAACATGGAGCGTAATGTCCTGATGACCATTGTGGTTGCCGCGCTGATCACAGCGGTGATGCGCGTTGGCCCGATTCTGCTGCTTTCCCGCTTCCGACTCGCCCCGCTGGCGCAACAGTGGCTGAGCTTTATCCCGGCGGGCATTATGGCGGCCATTGTCACGGCCGAGTTGATCGAAAAGCCGGCGTTAACCGCTTCAGGTTTGAGTTTATCGTTACTGGCAGCGCTGATTGCGGCGATCACCGGCATCGTGACGCGCGGTTTGTTTGCCACCGTGCTGGCTGGCATGGTGGCGTATACTGCGCTGCGTTACGGGTTTGGTTTGTAACGTGAAGCATCGGGTGCGGGATTAACACCGCACCCATTTTATTGCCCCACCTCTGGTGCCGGTGTCCGCTTGCCCTTCAACATATTTCTCAACGCCGGTTCAAGATATTTGGTGATAAACCAGGCCAGATAATACAGCCCGGTGGCGACCACTATTGGCATGAGCAACATGATCATCTCACTTTTAATGTGCACGTTGAGTTTTATCAGCATGGCAATCATGAGGTTTTCGTGTATCAGATAAAACGCGTAACTGGCAAAACCTATCGCGGTGAAGAATCGAAGTGATAACAGACGCTCAAGCTGTTTAGAATAAAAACTGGCAATGAAGAACAACATCACTATAAGCAGCGGGATCACCGTCAGCACCCCGGCATTCTTGACGTAATAGCTGAAATTAATCAGCATGGCAAAAGCCACAATCGCATAATGAAGCACTTTGTCACGGCCATGCATTCTTTCATACACCAGGCAGCCGATCATAAACCACGCGTAGTGAATAAAACCAAACTTAGCAATAACATCAATGAAAATGGGATGACCTAAAGATTTTAATACCGAGGAGGCGGACAGCAGTAACATGGGCACCAGCAAGCCCGGCAAGCAATATTTCCGTCCCAGTGTAAAATAGATGGCACCAATAATCAGATAGAATACCGCTTCAACGTACAGCGACCAAAATGAACCCGCCATCGATTTAAATTCAATACCGGTTATTTGTGTCAACGTTTCAGGATTAGTGAAGATAAGCCCAGGTAGCAGATTCCTGACATAGGGTGTCATAGCTGACCATTCCGGGAAAAACCCACCCACAGCATAGAGTAACAAACTGGCAATCAGCATTGCCGGAAACAGTCGCAGCCAGCGTTTTTTCAGGAAGCTGAAATAGCTATCAGACTTATCCAGCGTCATAAATATGACAAAGCCGGAGATCATGAAAAACAACTCAACACCAAGCCAGCCGAAAGAAAAAACTGGAATATGTTGTGTGAGGTTTACATAGGGCAAGAGTTCTGGCCAACGTGCATACGCGTGGTAACCAATCACCATTAAGATGGCAAGACCGCGCATTCCGTCAAGATGCTTGATGCGTGCGTGCATAATTCCCTCAGGAAAGATGTCCGGATGTGTAAATTCAACTTAGCACTGACAATTATTTACTCACAATAAGACTTATTCTGTTTAAATTATACACCGAATGCATTTAACTAATAGAATATACAATTAAACCTCACTTTAATTTGGACTTTCCAATTCAAAATAGAATGCGATTGAATGCACTAAATACAACCGCCCCCTTTTTAACGCCTCTGATTTTGGATGGTTAATATACCAATGATTAGCAAAGGCATTGAGGCTTGATAAAGGAGTTCAAGTAGTGGCGTTAATGATTGCGACACCAACTTGGGTCATTCAAACAACGTTTTCACTGGCATAAGGCCCAGGCCCGACGGATTCTCGCATCATCACTTCACCCGAGAAGCGCTGGCGATTGCTCATTTCGCCCCCGTCGAGCATCGATATCAGCCTTGCAAGTGTTTCCTGAATCATCTCCGTCACCGGCATTTTCACGCTAGAGAGCGATGGAACGGTGAAGGGGGCCAGCGGAATATCATCAAATCCCAGCACGGAGACCTGAGCAGGAACCGTAATGTTGTGCGATGCCAACGTTTTTAACGCTCCTACCGCCATATCATCATTACTGGCCACCAGTGCGCTAAACGGAATGCCCTGTTTTAACAACGTTTCTACCGCCGCTACGCCGTTTTGCGCCTGCCACTTCCCTTCAATAATCAACGCTTGCTGAACCGGAATCTGGTGTTTTGCCAGCGCCGATTGGTAGCCCGCCAGGCGCTCACGGCCGGTGGGCGAATCGAGCGAGCCGGTAATAAAGGCAATGTCACGATGCCCCAGTTTGATTAACGCTTCAACGGCGTCGGCGCTGGTGCGTTGTTGATCGGCGTAAATACAGTAGCTGTCGTGTTGCCGCAGACGACGGTTGATCACCAGAATCGGATGCGAGTGCTGATCGATGATAGCGTCCATTTCTTCAATGGTGAGAAAGCGCGGATAGATGATGACGCCGTCACAGCGCAAATCGAGCAAAAATTGAATCGCAGCACGCTCCTCTTCCGCACTGTGTTTGCCATCCACCAATAGCAGTTGTCGCCCCTGCTGCTCCATCAGTCGGGCGGAATGCTGCATGAGCTCAGTAAAATAGCTGCCGGAATAGAGGGTATTGGTGATCACCAGACCAATGGTCTGGCTCGACTTGGTTGCCAGATTTCGCGCCAGTAAATTGGGGCGAAAACCGGTTGCCGCGATAGCCTTAAACACCAATTCCCGCTTCTCTTCGCTGACATAACCGTTGCCGGACAGCACACGTGACACCGTGGCTTTAGATACGCCTGCGACCTTTGCCACCTCAACTATGGTTGCCATTTTTCACTCTGATTTACGCTCGTATCGCTGAAGTTTACCTAAGTCGCGAATTATGCGGAGAATTTTTTCACCGTAATGTTTGCCCGCTCCTCACCTCGTTATCGATCACTATCACACTTTTAAACATCAAATTTTAAACTCCTTGCCTGGTAATGATTTCATATTCATGATTTTGTGAAACCGGTTTCTCATGACTCGCAATAGATATGCGGGCAAACGTACCCCTACTCGAAAAAATCAGAGACCTACAATCCATGGCTAAAAATTATGCTGACGTTTCACGCGCCATCGTGGCTTCGCTCGGCGGCTTAACCAATATTGAAGCCGTCACGCACTGCATGACGCGCCTGCGTTTCGTGCTACGCGATACTACCCTGATCGATAACGCCACGCTGAAAGCGATTCCGGGCGTGATGGGCGTGGTGCATACCGATACGCAATGCCAGGTGATCATTGGCAATAACGTCAATCTCGCGTATCAGGAAGTGCTTAAACTCGGTACACCGAATAGCGATAACAGCGCCCCAGTGAAACGCAAAATCACTCTGCGCAGCATTGGCGCGGGCATTCTTGATGCGCTGGTGGGCACCATGTCGCCACTGATCCCGGCGATCATCGGGGGATCGATGGTCAAGCTGCTAGCAATGGTGCTGGAGATGGGCGGTGTACTGGAGAAAGGTTCGTCTACGCTGGTGATCCTGAATGTCATCGGTGACGGTGCCTTTTTCTTCCTGCCGGTAATGGTGGCGGCCTCGGCGGCACTGAAGTTCAAAACCAATATGTCATTGGCGATTGCGATTGCCGGCGTGCTGGTGCATCCCAACTTTATTGATTTGATGGCCAAAGCGGCACAAGGCCAGGTCGTGGAGTTCGCCTATATCCCGGTGACGGCGGTGAAATACACCTACACCGTCATCCCGGCGCTGGTGATGACCTGGATCCTGTCGCACATCGAATACTGGGTGGATCGCTTTACCCCTGCGGTCACCAAAAACTTCCTCAAACCGATGCTGATTGTGCTGATCGCCGCACCGATTGCCATTGTGCTGATTGGCCCGCTAGGCATCTGGATTGGTAGCGGTATTTCAGCGCTGGTTTACACCATTCATGGCTATCTCGGCTGGTTATCCGTAGCGATTATGGGCGCGTTATGGCCGCTGCTGGTGATGACCGGCATGCACCGCGTCTTCACCCCGACCATCATTCAGACCATCGCGGAAACGGGCAAAGAAGGCATGGTGATGCCCTCTGAAATCGGCGCCAATCTGTCACTCGGCGGGTCATCGTTGGCCGTAGCCTTCAAAACCAAGAATCCGGAATTGCGTCAGACCGCTTTTGCCGCAGCGGCTTCAGCGATCGTGGCTGGGATCTCGGAACCCGCGCTGTATGGTGTTGCGGTGCGACTCAAACGACCACTGATCGCCAGCCTGATCAGCGGATTTATCTGTGGCGCGGTAGCCGGCATCGGCGGGCTCGCCAGCCACTCCATGGCCTCACCCGGCTTGTTTACCAGCGTACAGTTTTTTGATCCGGCCAACCCGATGAGCATTGTGTGGGTGGGTGGCGTGATGGTGTTGTCGGTGGTGCTTTCATTTGTTCTGACCCTGATTCTTGGCTTTGAAGATATTCCGGTGAGTGAAACAGCGCAGCCTAAACCGGTTGTGGATCCTGCTAAAGCCGTCAATGTGAATTGATTAACTGAGGTTTTTTATGTCTGAAGTGACATTTCCAGAGGGATTTTTATGGGGCGGCGCGTTAGCCGCTAATCAGTCGGAGGGGAGCTATCTGGCGGGCGGTAAAGGCTTAACCACGGTGGATATGATCCCGCATGGCGAACACCGTATGCCGGTCAAACTCGGGCTGGAACCGCGCTTCACCTTGCGTGATGATGAATACTATCCGAGCCACGATGCCATCGATTTTTATCGTCGCTATAAAGATGACATCGCCTTGATGGCGGAAATGGGCTTCACGGTGTTTCGCACGTCCATCGCCTGGAGCCGCATCTACCCGAAAGGTGATGAGTTAACGCCAAATCCTAAAGGTATCGCTTTCTATCGCAGCCTGTTCGAAGAGTGCCAAAAATATGGCATCACGCCGCTGGTGACGTTATGCCATTTTGACGTACCGATGCATTTGGTTACCGAGTACGGTTCATGGCGCAACCGCAAGATGATTGAATTCTTCGCCCGCTACGCCCGCACCTGCTTTGACGCTTTCAACGGGCTGGTGAAATATTGGCTGACGTTTAACGAGATCAACATTCTGCTGCACAGCCCGTTCTCTGGCGCTGGCCTGGTCTTCGGACCAGAGGATAATCGAGAACAGGTTAAATACCAGGCGGCGCATCATGAACTGGTCGCCAGTGCGCTGGTGACGAAAATTGCACACGAGATTGACCCCGAAAATCAGGTCGGCTGCATGCTGGCGGGCGGCAATTTCTATCCGTGGTCATGTAACCCTGAAGATGTCTGGGCGGCGATGGAAAAAGATCGCGAGAACCTGTTCTTTATCGATGTGCAGGCGCGCGGTGCCTATCCTTCCTACGCAGCACGCGTGTTCCGCGAGAAAGGCATTGAGATTGAGTGGCAGGACGGTGATGCAGAACTCCTGCGTCATACCGTGGATTTTGTCTCCTTCAGCTACTACGCGTCGCGCTGTGCCTCAGCCGATATGAACGAGAAAAACAGCAGTGCGGCGAACGTGGTGAAATCGCTGACCAACCCGCACATTCCCCGGAGCGCATGGGGCTGGGGCATCGATCCCTTAGGCCTGCGCATCACCATGAACATGATGTACGACCGCTATCAAAAGCCGCTATTTTTGGTGGAAAACGGCCTGGGGGCGCGCGATGAAATCGATGCCAACGGCGAGATTCATGACGATTACCGTATCAGCTACCTGAAGCAGCACATTCAGGCAATGGGCGAGGCGATAGCCGATGGCATCCCGGTGATGGGCTACACCACCTGGGGATGCATTGATCTGGTCGCAGCCTCAACGGGCGAAATGAGCAAACGCTATGGCTTTGTTTACGTCGATCGTGATGACCAGGGTAATGGCTCACTGGCGCGCACCCGCAAAAAATCTTTCTGGTGGTATAAAAAAGTGATTGCCAGCAATGGCCGCGATTTAAGTGAATAATCTTTGCGATTCACTGCCGGGCGATGTTAGTTCGCCCGACATGTTTATATAAATACTGCATCAATTTCTCTATTAATGATTGGATCTGATTATCCTGCCAGAGTAAATAGTCCGCGTTTTACGCTATTGAACACCTGTACTCTTTTATAAATGCCGATGGTACTATTTGCGGGTTGAATCCAGCGGAATAGCGTCATGTTACGTTTTGAACCTCGTCTTCACCCTCGTGAAGTTTTATTTCTGCTTTTGGCTCAGCTTAAAGCCGCGCTGATCTGCATCGGTTCGCTGGCACTGTTGATATTGCCGCTATCCCTGCCTGCCGCTGCGGCGCAAAACCCCGCGACGAAAGATGACAAAGCCAACCGTATTGTCAGCGGCATCATTAGCTTCACCCGCTGGCCAGCGTTGCACGACGCCCCACAGTTGTGTGTGTTCAATTCTGCGCGCCACGTCAATTTTCCTGCCAGTGCCACCGCGACAGCGCTGCCCTTTAGCGTGGTCTATCTCAACAGTGAAACCGAGTTAGCCAGCAATCGCTGTGATGCCCTCTATTTCGGCGATCAGTCGCCGCAGCAACAGACCGAATTGCTCAGCCTGGAGAAAGGCCACGCCGTTCTCTCTCTGGCTGAAAATAATACCGATTGCGCCATCGGAGCCGCTTTCTGTCTTATTTTTAATGCCGATCATCCGATGTTTGCCGTAAACCTTGATTCACTGGCTCGCAGTGGCGTTCGCGTGAGTCCGGATGTGTTATTGCTGTCGCGCAAAGGAAGCCAATAAGATGAAATTTGAAAAAATTAAAAATGAAAAATCATCTATCCGCATCAGGCTGCGCAAGATCAGCATCATCAACTCCGCCGTTATCTTGTTGCTGTGCTGGTTGCTGCTGACCTCCACTTCGTTACTTTTCATCAAGCGTTATGAGAAGCGCAACCTGGAGCTGATTGCCGCGACGCTGAGCAACAGCCTGACCGCCGCCACCGTCTTTGAAGACAGTTATGACGCCCACAAAAAAATTGCCATGTTGGGCAACGAAGGCATGTTTGCTACGGCAAAACTTGTGACGGACGACCAAACGGTGCTGGTTAACTGGCAAGATCAACAGCAGCAGGATGGCTGGTATGAGAACTTCTTACGCGAATGGATCTACGCGCGCCCGCTGAGCGTGAATATTAACCATGCGGAAAATGTCGTCGGGACGTTGACGCTGGCGGGTACAGTCAAAGGGGCGACGGATTTTATCCGTTACTCGGTGATGATTTTATCCAGCGGTATGCTGTGTGTGTTAATCGTCGCCTTTATGCTAAGCGCATTCTTGCATCGGGGCATTTTGCAGACGCTGCGCAATATCACCAGCTCGATTCATTACGTCATCAGCTCGGGGGATTTTTCACTGCGAATCCCTGAAAGCCCGACCAAAGAATTTCAGCTGTTTTCGGACGATCTCAACTCGTTGTTAGCGGAGATGCAATCGCTGCAAGCTTCGTTACTGCGTGATAACCGGTCATTAGCGGCGAAAGCGTTGGAAGATCCGCTCACCGGACTGGCCAACCGCGCCGCCTTTGTCACGCAGTTAACCCGATTGCTTGATGGCCAATTCGCTCATGAGCGCTTTGTGTTGCTGTTCCTGGATGGCGATCGATTCAAGAGCATCAATGATAACTGGGGACATGCGGCGGGCGATGAGGTGCTGAAAGCCATCGGTTCCCGCCTGCTTGCACTGGCCTATAAACAGGATATGGTCGCGCGCCTCGGCGGTGATGAGTTTGCGATGTTAATAACCAGCCGCGCGACTGAGAAACAGCTGCTGCAGCTGACAGAGGAGATCAGGGAAGCCATTGCGCAGAAGATTATGATCGCGGAAGGCACACCGATAACCACCTCGGTCACAATTGGTTACGCCTGGTCGCAGCATGGCGATACGGTGCAATCAATTCTGGAACGTGCGGATATGCATATGTACAAAAACAAAGGGATAAGTAAGGTACGGGTATGAAAATCAAACTCTTTCTGCTGCTGTGTATTCTGGTGTGCGCGGGATGTCAGTCAAAAGGTCGTTTCACCGCCGCACAGATTGCAGCGATGCAAAGCGCGGGCTTTACTGAAAACATGGAAGGTTGGGGATTAGGTTTATCGGACAAAATCCTGTTTGGGGTAAATGAGTCTGAACTCACCGCGACAAGTAAAGCCAACATCGCCAATATGGCGAAAAACCTCTCAGCGACGGGCATTCAGCATGTCCGCATTGACGGTCATACGGATAATTACGGCAAGGCGGATTATAACCAGCAGTTGTCACTGAAACGTGCTGATGCTGTGGCAACACAATGGGCGTTGGGTGCGGATGTACCGCGAACCAACATCACCACCCGAGGTCTGGGCATGAGCGCCCCCATTGCCAGCAATAACAGTGCACAAGGCCGCGCGCAGAATCGCCGTGTGGCGATTGTAATTACCTCGCCTTAATCTCACCCTGGTCGAGCGCATAACGGTATAAGCGCTCGACCGCCAGATTTTTCATTTTCACTTCGCACATAATGTCGAAGTCAGTAAATGACAGCGCCCAGTCGTTTAAATCCTGATTGAAGTAGTAGTCAGAATGCGCACGCAGTTTGGTTTTTGCCACCGTTAAATCGTGCTGATCCGGGAAGCCATGTTCTGGGATTAATCCTTCCTGCGCAATCGAATAGTGTAATACCGGACGCACACCGCGCCACGATTCGATAATTAACGGGATACGCGCATCATCCGCTTTGATAAATTGATTCTCTTTCACCCAGTGATGGTGAATATCCAGCACCACCGGACAGAGATCGCGCGCCTGTAATACATCATCCAGCGAACAAGAGATTTCATCATTTTCAACCGTCAGCATATTGCGTGCTTCAGGAGAGAGACGCTGAAACGCCGCGCGAAACCCCTCGATGCCTTTTTTGCCGTTCATATGGATATTGATTTTGAAATCCTGAAACTGGCGACCATACCCCATTAACACGGCACACAGCGCATGGTACTCCACATCCTCAATTGCCCGATCCACTACCCCTTCATTATCCGAAGCGAGTACGGAATATTGTCCAGGATGGAATGAGAGACGAATGTTGTGAGCGCGGGCAAATTCGCCACAGCGGCCCAGCAGCGGCTGTAAGTCGGGCATCAGTTCGCTGTAGATGGCGGTGGCCTCTGGTACGGTATACAGCGGCAACAGGTCGCTGCCAATCCGCATCATGCGCATCGCATCCGGCAGTTTCGCCAGTTGTTGCAGCGTGAGGAATTGGTTTTCGAGGTTGTTGGTTGCCAGCTGCGACAGTAAACGCGCTTGTTCTTCGCGATCAAGACTCAGGAAACGCGTACGCGTGGTGATTTTAAACGGAAACGGCTGCTTAGCCTGTGCATCGAAGTACTTACACGCAAAACCCAATTTCATTTCAGTCTCCCTTAGAGCAGGCTGAAAGTGTAGCTTGCTCCAGGGAAAGTGCACGGACAGCGGCAGGGCTGCCGCTGTCCGTAGGGTTACACGCTTGGAAAAGTAATGTTGCTGCCCGGTGCTTCGCGATGCAGATGGATAAAGTTCAGGTGACGTTCGTAGTGATCGAGAATATCGATAATCACCTGCTCCTTGTTGTAATCCATCAAATCGTTGCCCTGGCTACCTTCCAGCAGGAATGTCTCCAGACGGTAATAGGTCGATTTACCACTGCGCGCTCGATAGGTAAAGCCCGGCACCGAATACTGCTGCGGCCAGATCTGATACACGAAATCTTGCTCTTCACCCAGCAGCACGCGCAAATCCAGATAACCTAACGGATGGCCCTCTTCCGGCTCCACGCGGTCCAGTGAAACCCGACCGCCGCGCAACTCCAGTTCTTTCGCCACATCCTGCATTGCCGGGAACAAGACGTTCTCCATCATTTGCTGGGTGTAGCGTGTGCCTGGATAGTTCATCAGACGCGACAGACGTTTCTTCCAGCTCAGGCGATCGTTGCTGGCCGGAATGTACGGTGCCGTTTCACGACTGGCGCTGGCGCGGCGATGGTCTTCCACTTTGAGAGACTTATACAAACCGGCCATCACAAAGAAAATCACAAAGCTGAACGGCAGTCCCATGATCACCGTGGCATTCTGCAGCGCAGAAATACCGTTGGTCATCAACATACCCATGGTCAGAACACCAATCGCCACTGACCAGAAGATACGCAGCCAGTTCGGTGCATCACTGTTGATGTCTTTCAGCTTCGAAGTGAAGTTACCCAACACTAGTGAACCGGAATCCGCTGAGGTGACGTAGAACAGCATGCCGGTAATGGTGGCGACCGAAGCGCTGAACTTAAACGCCGGATACTGCGCCAGCAGGCTGTAGAAGCCACGTTCTGCATGCGCCATCACTTCCTGAGCAAAGCCGGCATCACCGTGGATAATTTCATACAGCGCGGCGTTACCAAAGACCGACAGCCACAACAGCGTGAAGGTGAACGGAATAATCAGCGTACCGAGCACGAACTCACGGATAGTGCGACCACGTGAAATACGCGCCAGGAACAAGCCAACAAACGGGGACCAGGCGACCCACCATGCCCAGAAGAACAACGTCCAGCTGTTCATCCACTCTCTTGGCTGATCAAACGCAAAGGTGTTCAGCGTCATGCCCATAAAGCGGTTGATGTAATCACCGACATTGAGCACCAGCGCATTCAGCAGGAAGTCGGTTTTGCCCATGAACAGCACAAACAGAATCAGCCCCAATGCCAGCGCAACGTTGAGTTCCGACAGAATACGGATGCCTTTATCCACGCCAGAGGTCACGGAAATGGTGGCGATAATCACCGACAGCACAATTAATGCGGCCTGCGCGGTAAAGCCTTCCGGAATATCGAACAACACGTTCAGGCCATAATTGAGCTGAACCACGCCGATCCCTAAGGTGGTGGCGATGCCGAAGATGGTCCCCACTACCGCTGCAATATCCACGGTATGGCCAATCGGCCCGTTAATACGTTTGCCAAAGATTGGATACAGCGCAGAACGGATGGTGAGCGGCAAATTGTAGCGGTAGCTAAAGTACCCCAGCGCGATCCCCATCAGCGCGTACATTGACCAGCCAGTTACGCCGTAGTGGAACAGCGTCCAGACCATCGCCTGACGCGCGGCTTCCATGGTTTGTCCGGCGCCTTCAGGCGGTTGCATGTACTGCGTGACCGGTTCGGCCACTGAGAAGAACATCAGATCGATACCGATACCGGCCGCAAACAGCATCGCTGACCAGCTTAATAAGCTGAATTCTGGTTTGGATTGCTCTGGCCCGAGCTTGATGGCGCCGTAACGTGAACAGGCCATGTAGATAACGAAAACGATATACAGCGTCGCGGCCAGCATGTAGTACCAGCCAAACGTAGCGGTAACCCAGTTAACCGCAGTCTGAATCAAGCTGGCAGCCAGCTCGCTGTAAAAAATAGTGACAAGTGAAAATGTCAGAATCAGTCCGGCTGAGGTGTAGAACACCACAGGATTGATTCTGTCTTTTTCACTGGCAGGTGGATTAATCATCGATGACCTCTGGTTAATTTCCTGTGATGACTCAATGGATTAGCGTGACCTGTCTGCCAGGCCTTGTTGTTATCAGTACCCCTGTTGTCCCTCCCTGTAGTGCTTTCTTCTGACGATGAGCCGCATAGCCCGGTTCACCGCTGCGCTTTTGTAACAATCGAAGCACAGTATCCTAACAAAATTCTTTTTTATATTGAACGTGCAATCAAAAAAAGTTTAAATAGTCCTCTGACATTGTGGTGGAGCTGGAGTCATGCCAAAGGTGGGAATGCAGCCGATTCGTCGTCGGCAGCTGATTGATGCAACCCTCGATACGATTAACGAGGTAGGAATTAATGACGCAACTATTGCGCAGATTGCCCGCCGTGCGGGGGTTTCGACCGGCATCATCAGCCACTACTTCAAGGACAAGAACGGTTTGCTGGAAGCTACTATGCGCGATATCACTCGTCAGTTACGTGATGCCGTGGCTGCCCGCCTGAAACCGTTGGCGGGCGCGAAGACCGAAGCACGCTTGCTGGCGATTGTCGAAGGTAACTTCGATGACACGCAGGTGCACAGCGCGGCGATGAAAGCCTGGCTGGATTTCTGGGCCAGCAGCATGCATCAGCCGCAGTTGGGTCGTCTGGAACGGGTCAGTAGTCGACGCCTGTTTTCAACCCTCGCCGCCGAGTTTCACCGTGAATTGCCGCGTGAACAGGCACGACTGGCGGCTCACGGATTGGCATCGCTAATCGATGGCCTTTGGCTGCGAGCTGCGCTCAGCGGTCTGCCCTTCAATATCGATGTCGCCAAAACGCTCACCACCCAATTTATCCGTCAGCAACTTGCTGGCGCACTGAATCACTGAGGAAGGAGAAATTATGTCCCGATTCACCGAACAGCAGCTGTATATCGATGGTCAGTTCATTGCGGCGAGCGCAGGTAATACATTCCAGACCATCAACCCGGCCAATGGCGAAGTTCTGGCCGAAGTACATGAGGCGGAACAGGCCGATGTTGATCGTGCCGTCGCTGCCGCGCAAAAAGGCCAGAAAGTTTGGGCCGCGATGACCGCCATGGAGCGTTCACGTATTCTGCGCCGTGCCGTCGATATCCTGCGTGAGCGCAACGACGAGTTAGCCGCGCTGGAAACCCTCGACACCGGTAAACCGCTGAGCGAAACCCAATATGTGGACATCGTAACCGGTGCTGACGTGCTGGAATATTACGCCGGGCTGATCCCGACGCTGGAAGGCCAGCAGATCCCACTGCGCGACACGGCGTTTGTTTATACCCGTCGTGAACCGCTCGGCGTGGTCGCTGGTATTGGTGCGTGGAACTACCCGATTCAGATCGCTTTGTGGAAATCTGCCCCTGCGCTGGCAGCAGGTAACGCGATGATCTTTAAACCGAGTGAAGTCACTCCACTGACTGCACTGAAGCTGGCAGAAATTTACACCGAAGCGGGCGTGCCTGCCGGCGTATTCAATGTGCTGAACGGTCGTGGCGCGGTCACTGGTCAACAGCTGACTGACCATCCGGGCATCGATAAAGTCTCCTTTACCGGCGGCGTGGCCAGCGGCAAAAAAGTGATGGCGAATGCTGCGGGCTCCACCTTGAAAGAAGTCACTATGGAATTGGGTGGCAAATCGCCGCTGATTATCTTTGATGACGCCGATCTCGATCTGGCCGCCGACATCGCCATGATGGCCAACTTCTACAGCTCAGGCCAGGTCTGCACCAACGGTACGCGCGTGTTTATCCCGGCAAAATTCCAGGCCGCGTTTGAAGCGAAAATCGCTGAACGTGTTGCACGCATCAAAGCGGGTGACCTCAACGATCCTCACACCAATTTCGGCCCGCTGGTGAGCTTCCCCCATCGTGACAACGTGATGCGTTATATCGAATCCGGTATCAACGAAGGCGCGCGTCTGCTGTGCGGCGGCAAACGTCTGAGCGGCGCCGATTTCGATGACGGAGCCTGGGTTGAACCGACCGTATTCACCGACTGCCGTGATGAAATGACCATTGTGCGTGAAGAAATCTTCGGGCCGGTGATGTCGATTCTGACTTACGAAAGCGAAGAAGAAGTGGTACGTCGCGCCAATGCCACCGATTTCGGTCTGGCTGCGGGCGTAGTGACGCAAGACCTGAACCGCGCACACCGCGTGATTCACCAGATCGAAGCGGGTATCTGCTGGATCAACACCTGGGGCGAATCTGCCGCCGAAATGCCGGTGGGCGGCTACAAGCACTCTGGTATTGGCCGTGAGAATGGCCTGATGACCTTGCAAAACTACACCCAGGTGAAGTCGGTGCAGGTCGAGTTATCCCGTTTTCAGTCCGTATTTTAATTGAGCTTTAACCTGAGGAGCGACTAATGGAATTTGATTACATCATTATCGGAGCCGGATCCGCAGGGAACGTTTTGGCAACAAGACTGACCGAAGACAGCAGCGTGAATGTGCTGCTTTTAGAAGCGGGTGGCCCTGACTACCGCTTCGATTTCCGCACGCAGATGCCAGCCGCGCTGGCTTATCCGCTACAGGGAAAACGCTATAACTGGGCGTATGAAACCGAGCCAGAACCGCATATGAATAACCGCCGCATGGAGTGCGGACGCGGTAAAGGTCTGGGCGGATCATCGCTGATCAATGGTATGTGTTATATCCGCGGCAACGCGATGGATCTCGATAACTGGGCGCAGCAGCCTGGGCTGGAAAGCTGGAGCTACCTGAACTGCCTGCCCTACTATCGCAAGTCAGAAACCCGCGATATTGGCGCCAATGACTATCACGGCGGTGAAGGCCCGGTCAGCATCACCACCTGTAAACCCGATAACAATCCGCTGTTTGCCGCGATGATTGAAGCCGGTGTTGAAGCAGGCTATCCGCGCACGGAAGATTTGAACGGCTATCAGCAGGAAGGCTTCGGACCGATGGATCGCTTCGTCACGCCGAAAGGTCGTCGATCCAGCACCGCGCGTGGCTATCTCGATACCGCCAAAAAGCGTCCAAACCTGAAGATCGTCACCCATGCCACCACCGATCGCATCCTGTTTGAAGGCAAGCGCGCGGTGGGCGTGGAATATTTGCAGGGATCGGGCAACACGCCACATCAGGTGCATGCGCGACGTGAAGTTTTGCTGTGCGCCGGTGCCATCGCCTCGCCGCAGATTCTGCAACGTTCTGGCGTGGGCGCTGCTGCGCTGCTGAACAAATTCGACATTCCGGTGGTACATGATCTGCCGGGCGTCGGCGAAAACCTGCAGGATCACCTCGAAATGTACCTGCAGTACGAGTGCAAAGAGCCGGTGTCACTCTATCCGTCGTTGAAATGGTGGAACCAGCCGAAGATCGGTGCAGAGTGGCTGTTCAACGGCACTGGCATCGGTGCCAGCAACCATTTTGAAGGCGGTGGCTTTATTCGCAGCCGCGAAGAGTTTACCTGGCCGAACATTCAGTATCACTTCCTGCCAGTAGCGATTAACTACAACGGCTCTAACGCCGTTGAAGCGCACGGTTTCCAGTGTCACGTAGGTTCAATGCGTTCACCGAGCCGTGGGCATGTGCAGATTAAATCGCGCGATCCGCGTCGTGATCCGGCCATTTTGTTCAACTACATGGCGCATGAACAGGACTGGCATGAGTTCCGTGACGCGATTCGTATTACGCGTCAAATCATCAATCAGCCTGCGCTGGATAAGTATCGCGGCAAAGAAATCACTCCGGGCCTCGATTGCCAGACTGATGAACAGCTGGATGAGTTTGTGCGTAACCATGCCGAGACCGCCTATCACCCGTGTGGCACCTGCAAAATGGGCAGCGATAGCATGGCGGTGGTTGATGGCGAGGGTCGTGTGCATGGATTGCAGGCGTTGCGCGTGGTAGATGCGTCAATTATGCCGCTGATCATCACTGGCAACCTGAATGCCACCACCATCATGATCGGTGAAAAGATCGCGGATAACATTCGTGGTCGTCAACCGTTGCCGCGCAGTGAAGCAGATTACTTCGTCGCTGGCGATATGCCGGTGCGTGGTGAACCGAAGCGCGCTTAACCGTTTATATCAGGGTGGCTCTCGTCACCCTGCTCTTTTCCCGCTAGCTTTGCAGATAAGCCATAATCAGCCGTTGTAACTCAAGCTTAATGTCATCTGAGCCCAGTTGATCACGTCTTGCGGCATCATGCACCCCCTTTTACAACTTAAAGCAGGGAGGTTCGTCATATTCTGCAGTGACTGACGCTCACTTCTTTCCTGTAGATTGATGACGCACAATTGCCGGCATTTAGCGTATTGATGCAGCTTTAAAGTATGTTGTAACTAGTAACGTGTTCGTTTTACGCCTTGTGGTAAAACTCATTCCCACTCAATCGCCTGTAAAAATCGTTCAAGAATGGCATTCTGGCTGCGCCCTTTGCGTGTCACCACGGCGATCTTGCTGGTGAAGTGGAAACGTTCCGGTGCGATGGCGTGCATCATCTTTTTCTCCACCCACTGTGCGGCATAGTGGTCAGGCAAGAAACCGATAAAGCGGCCGGTGAGAATCAAAAAGGCAATGCCTTCGCGGTCGGTTGCCGTGGCATTGCAATTGAGTTTCTGGTGCATGGCAATCGCTTCTGCCGTCATGCGAAAAGCGGGTGCGATGGCATCACATCCCTTCAGTTGCGCTTCATCTGGCTCGAGGGAAAACAACGCATGGGTGTTGCTACAGTAAAGCTGCGACCGCTCATCATATAACGGCATGTAATCCAGGCCGGAAATCGGCGAAGTGACTGGCAGCGCACCGACGTGCAAGCGACCATCCAGCAGCCCTCTTTCAATCTCTGCGGCCGTCATCATGCTGATATTGAGCCGAATATCGGGACCTATCTCATGCAGTTTCTCCAGCGCATGGGTAATTTTCATGCGTGGTTGCGTGACCAGATTATTGATAATCCCGATATTCAAATCCCCGCGCAGCTGCTTATGCATCTGATTAACCTGCAGGCGAAACTGCTCGATAGCCGCCATCATACTTTCGCTGTGTCGCAGGATCTCACGCCCTTCTTCGGTCAAGGCAAAACCCGCCCGTCCGCGTTGACACAATCGCATGCCAAGTCGCTTTTCAAGATCGCCCATGTGCAGGCTAATGGCCGATCGCGTCATGCCCAACAAACTTTCTGCTGCAGAGAAGCTGCCGCTCTCATTCACAGTTTTAAACAGGCGCAATAATTTGAGATCAAAGTCGGTGACCTGCGCAAGCGATTTGCTTTTCATATAGGTGAGTAAATTAATAACTGAAGATGAATTAATAGGGATTTAACTTAACTAACCGTTAAATGCAAACTCTTCATACACCTGTCTGGAGAAACATCATGTCTGATGCTGTCAACACTACCGATCTCAATCTGCAAGCGCACTGGATGCCGTTTACTGCCAACCGGAATTTCCAGCGCGATCCCCGTATCATTGTCGGCGCACAGGGCCGCTGGCTGAATGATGATAAAGGACGGCAGATTTTTGATAGCCTTTCCGGTTTATGGACCTGTGGCGCGGGACACTGCCGCAGTGAAATCCAGCAGGCGGTGGCGAAACAACTGGGTATGCTCGATTATTCCCCCGGCTTCCAGTACGGCCATCCGCTGTCATTTCAGCTGGCAGACAAGATTGCCCAGCATATGCCGGGTGATCTAAACCATGTGTTCTTCACCGGATCGGGTTCGGAATCAGCAGACACGGCGGTGAAGATGGCGCGCGCTTACTGGCGCATCAAAGGCCAGCCGGCGAAAACCAAATTTATCGGACGCGCGCGAGGTTACCACGGCGTGAATATCGCCGGAACCAGCCTGGGCGGCATTGGCGGCAATCGTAAGATGTTCGGTCAGTTTATGGACGTTGACCATATTCCACATACGCTGCAAACCGATCTGCCCTTCACTGCTGGCCAGGCCGAAACCGGCGGTGTGGCGTTGGCTAATGAGATGCTGAAATTGATTGAGCTGCATGATGCTTCTAACATCGCCGCCCTGATTGTTGAGCCTCTTTCCGGCTCTGCGGGGGCGATTATCCCACCGGTAGGCTATCTGCAACGCTTGCGTGAAATCTGCACCCAGCACGATATTTTACTGATCTTCGATGAGGTCATTACCGGTTTTGGCCGCATGGGCCGCTGGAGCGGCGCTGAGTATTTTGGCGTCATGCCCGATATTCTCAATTTCGCCAAGCAGATCACCAATGGCGCGGTGCCGCTAGGTGGCGTGGTCGCCAGCAGCGAAATCTACAACACCTTTATGGCGCAAAAACTGCCAGAACACGCGGTTGAATTTGCTCACGGCTACACCTACTCTGCCCATCCGGTGGCCTGTGCGGCGGGCCTGGCGACGCTGGAGTTACTGGAACATGACGCGCTGATTGCGCAATCCGCCGAGCTGGCACCGCATTTTGCCCATGCACTGCATGCGCTGCGTGATTGCCCGAACGTCATCGATATCCGCAACTGCGGTCTGGTGGGTGCCATCCAGCTTGCTCCGCGCGGCGGCGATGCCACCATTCGGCCGTTTGAAGCGGGCATGGCGCTGTGGAAAGCCGGTTTTTATGTGCGCTTCGGTGCCGATACGCTGCAGTTTGGCCCGATGTTCAATACACAGCCTGCCGAGTTGGATCGCTTGTTTGACGCTGTAGGTGAGACGTTACATCACATAGCGTGAGGAAAATGAGTTGATTGGTCATACTTAACAACATCTTCTTCATACTCTCTGCCGATTCTTCTGATTCAATACCTTTTTGCATTCAGTCTGGATCGGCCATGCTCCGTCGCCACTTTCTTACCGGTTTACTGCTCTCCCCCTTTGCTGCGCGCTGCGGCTTTAGCCTGGCCGCTTCCTCGGCAAAACCCGCACAGGTATTGCCCTTGTGGCCAAAACAACCGCCTGGTGGCGGTGGACCTTTAGGGGCGATGACGTTTAGTGCCAAAGGTGCGCAGCGGAATATTGCCATGCCGACGCTCACCGTCTTTAAGCCTGTTCAGCCGAAGGGACGCGCTGTACTGATTGCGGCTGGCGGCGGCTATACGCGTATCGAAATGGGCAAAGAAGCCTGGCCCGCTGCCGCGTGGCTGGCGGCTCAAGGCTACACAGCGTATGTGCTGAGTTATCGCCTGCCGCAGGAAGGCTGGAAAGATGGCGCGTTAGTGTCACTTCAGGATGCACAGCGCGCACTGCGTATCGTGCGCCACCGTGAGAACAATGTCAGCGTATTGGGCTTTTCGGCTGGCGGGCACCTGCTGGGAATGGCGGCGAACCGCGCGGATTTTCACGCTTATCAGGCCAGTGATGCAATGGACAATCTCCCCGCAACGGCCGATCGTGCCGCGCTGATCTATCCCATCATTACGCTTGAGCCACCTTATGAACACACCTCCACGCATAAAGTGTTGGTCGGGAAAGACGCATCACTCAGCGCGGATACCGCCTGGTCGGTTCAATCCTATGTTAATCCGCAATCACCGCCGTTTTTCCTGGTGCAGGCCGAAGACGATCCTGTTTCCGATCCACACAACACCTTGATCATGGCTGCCGCGTGCAAGCAGCAGCATGTGCCGGTTGAGATGCATCGCTATCCCATCGGGGGGCATGGTTTTGGATTGGGTAAGCCCGGCACACAAACGACTGAGTGGCCGGGACATTATCTGCAATGGTTAAACGCTTAACGCGGCGGAAGGTTGAGCCAGGCCCGCCAGCAACGTCTCCGAACTGGCCACCGCACCAAAAATACCGCCCTGCATGTGAATCATGCTTAGTGCCGCTTCGTGGTGTTTTAGCTCGGTCGCGGCGCAGCAATCAGACAGCACCAGACATTCGAAGCCGCGATCGTTGGCTTCGCGCAGCGTGGTATGCACACAGACATCGGTGGTAATACCTGAGATGATAAGATTACGTATCCCCCGACTGCGCAGGATCAGTTCAAGATCGGTGGCATAAAAAGAGCCTTTGCCTGGCTTATCAATGATGGTTTCACCCGCCAGTGGCGCCAGCTCCGGGATAATTTCCCAGCCCGGCTCACCGCGCACCAGAATGCGACCACAGGGACCAGGCGCACCAATTTCCGCCTGCATCCGTTTTGAGCGCCAGCGTTTATTGGCCGGCAAATCACTCAGGTTAGGACGATGGCCTTCACGCGTATGGATGATCGGGAAGCCCAACTCCCGCATGCGTGCCAGCACGCGCTGCAAAGGCGCTATCGGAGCGCGGGTCAGTGCAATGTCATAGCCCATGCTATCGACGTAGCCGCCCTTGCCACAAAAATCGGTCTGCATATCGATAATGATCAGTGCGGTATCCGCAGGCGTACACCGCCCATCAAAGGGCCAGGGATAAGGTGTTGAATCAATGGTGAATTCAGGCATTTTTCTGCTCCATCAGGCTCGCTGCGTTTTCACGTTTCAGTTTGACAATCAAAGTGTAACTGGCAGCAGCCGTCACCAGGCCAATCACCGCTTCACCAAACTGCGGGAATTCAATGTGGGCAATCACCGCACACAAGCTGCCAATCGCCCAGGCGGCAAAAGCGCTACCGCGCAGACGACGGGTTTTGCGCTGCTCGCTGATTCTTGCCATGAAGATCAGGTCAACGATCATGACCGCACCAAACGGCGGTACCACGATGCCGAGCAAACTCAGCCACTCGAGGAAGTAAGACCAGACGCCCGCCAGCGCCAGTGCCCCGCCGATGGCGCCGAGGATCAACGTCCAGACTCGCATCTTGCTGCTGAACAGATGGCTAAAGCCAACGGCACCGTTGTACAAACAATGGGTACAAACCGAGCCGAGGTTAATGAAAACAAACAGGAAAGCGATGATGGAGAGTAACGTGCCATGGTTCATCAGCATTGGCAGGAAATTACCGCCATTATTGACCGGATCAACCGCCGCGCCCACCGCTACAATCACCACACCGAACAGATATGAGATGACGTTCGCCATAGGAAAGGCGGAAAACGCCGCGATAACCGCTGATTTGCCGTCTTTCGACCAGCGGGTAAAATCCGCGGTCATGGTGCCCGAATCGGCGAATCCTGCCACCACCATGGTCACCGCCGTTCCCATGCTCATGGCGCCGACTGCACCAGTACTGCCTTTGAACTGAGTGATGGTGCTGAAATCGTGATCCTGCCCAATCAACCACAGTGCGACCAAACCGAGCACCACAAACAACGGTGCGGCAATCATGCCCAGGATCGACAACGCACGCACGCCGAGGAAGGTGACGCCGGTATACAGCACCATGGCGATAGCGGTCACCGCGAGTGCGTTCCAGCCAAAGGTTTGGTTAATGACTGTACCAGTTAAACCCGTTTGAAACGCATACCAGCCAATCACGACGGTCGAGAGAAAACCGGAAACGAGAATATAGCCTTTAGTGCCAAAGGTACGCTTTGCCTGCAGGGCGAAGTTCATCCCGGTGTTACCTGCAAACCAACTCAGTGCGCCAACATAAGCGAACAGCACCAGATTGCCGAGCAGGATGGCAATCAGCGCGGGCCAGAAACCCAAATGCCAGGTAATAATGCCACCAAACAACGCGTTGGTAAGGATCATCGGGAAACCGAACCAGACAGCTGATACCGACCGCGTCGAGTGACGGTGACTTAAAGGTACCGGTTCGTGTTCAAATTCCTGCTCCAGCGCAGGGGAGGATTTGTTACTCATGGGCAACTCCGATTAAGTCAGGATAAAGGTGATTCCACGGTTGGATGCGCTCGAAAGCGGCACTTGCCGCCAGCACCAGGCCATCGTCCAGATGACGACCCACGATTTGCAGACCAATCGGCAAGCCACTGGCGGTGAAGCCCGCAGGGATTGAGGCCGCCGGTTGGCCAGTGAAATTGAAGGGATAACAGAACGACAACCAATGATCGCTGCGCACCATGCGCCCATCGATGATTTCCGGTCCCTGCATATTGAGCGGGAACGGCGGCACTGCCAGCGTTGGCGTCAACAGCAAGTCGTAACGCTGCATAAATCGCCACAGCTGATTGCAGATCTTCTTGCGTGCGGTATTGGCGTCGGTAAAGTGTTCAGCGCGCCATTCGCGTTGCAGCATGGCGCTCAGATGAGGTGACATGCGTGAGCCCAGTTCGCTTTGCATCTGACGCATGCCTGTGAGATCGCTTTCAAAGGCCACCAGCGCGGCAAAGGTGGCGCCTTCATCGGCAATCCCTGGATCAACCTCTTCTAATTCCGCCCCCAGTTCACGGGCGAAATGTCGAGCGGCCTTAGTGACAACGTCACGCACCTCTTTATCGACGGCGATGTAGCCAAAATCGGCACTAAACGCAATGCGCAGCCCGTTTAAGGGTTTTTCCAGAGAAGAAATCCAGTTCACGTCGCTGCAGGGAATGGAGTGACGATCGCGCATATCCGGGCCAGCCATCACTGACATCATCAGTGCGCTGTCTCGCACCGTGCGTGTCATGGGGCCAATATGCTCCAGTGATTCCCAGCTAGAGACGCCGGGAAAGCGTTCATCGCGGCAGCCGGGCCATAACGGCACCCGCCCCATCGAGGCCTTGAATCCATAAACGCCGCAGTGCGCCGCTGGAATACGTACCGATCCGCCGCCGTCACTGCCCAATGCCATCGGGCAAAGGCGAGCGGCGAGCGCCGCGCCGGATCCGGCACTGGAACCGCCGGGCGTTTTGCTCAAATCCCAGGGATTGCGCGGTGAAGGAAACAGCGGATTGTGCCCAACGCCGCTATAACCAAACTCGGGCGCAGTGGTTTTCCCCAGCAGCACAGCATCAGCAGCCAGCAGGCGCTCGACGGTGATGTCGTCATCTTCAGGTATGAAATCGGCATAGGCTGCCGAACCGGAGGTGGTTTTCACACCCGCCGTGCAAATGAGATCCTTTACCGCCAATGGCACACCCGCAAAAGCCCCCAGCGCTTCACCGCGTGCACGCTTCGCATCCACCACTGATGCCTGCTGTAACGCCAATTCGGGTGATGCCGTACAAAAAGCCCGAATCAGTGGTTCGCGTTTTTCCATACGATCCAACGCGGCTTGCGTTAATTCGCGGGCAGACACCTCGCCATTGCGGATCAGCGCTGCCAATGTAGTAGCATCCTCATCCAGTAAAGCCTCAAACATGATTCATCTCCCGATTTGGTCACTTAACGGGATTAATGCAGTTTGCGTGCCAGAAGGTGCCAACAATCAGCGGCGAGGAGATAACGCCTGATGGGATACGGACTTGGATACAAGATCGAATACTTATGTTTCGTTTTAATGCATTCGGTTTAACAGGAAGCACAAAAATAGCGCAGCGATGCGCCATTTTGGTCATCACCGATGCAGGCTGCTTTCAGCGTTGCTAAATGTCACTGGATGGATAAAACATCATCGGAAAATACAGCGCCACGTCATGCTGTTGTAACCTGCGTATTATTCGATTTTTAATTCAGTAAACATTTCATAAACGACATCACGAATAGGATAATACTTATCACAGATAAAATGAGAAATGTGTCAGGGTGAGCGAGGTTAAACAAAGTCTCATTTTCCATTCTTTTATCTGAGGGCGAACGGGTGAATTATTTCGACGTATCCATTCTGGCCGTAATACAGGGGCTGGCAGAGTTACTGCCGGTTTCCAGCTCTGCACACGTCATTATGACGGAGAAACTCCTGGGGCTGGACCCTGCGGCCCCCGATATGACACTGTTGCTGGTGATGCTGCATACCGGCACGATGTTCGCGGTGATTGTTTACTTCAGGAATAACTGGCGGGAGACCTATTTCAGTTCGAGCCGTGCATTTAAGAATAATGTTTTTTTAATTATTCTCGCCACCGCAGTGACCGGCGTAGTGGGTTTAGCGCTAATGAAGCTGATTAAATATTTCTTCGCCGCGAACGCCGACACGTTCGAAATAGAATCCTTATTCAGTAACAGTAAAATAATCGCCAGTGGTCTCGCTGCAGCAGGCTTATTAATTATCCTCTCTTCACGCCTGAAAGAAAAAGATCGCGGCGAACTTTCGCCCTTAAGCGCTGCAGGTATTGGTTTCGTTCAGGGTTTATGCCTGCCATTTCGCGGTTTTTCTCGTTCTGGCGCCACGATTTCTACCGGTCTTTCATTGGGTGTGGCCCGTAAACGTGCGGAAGAATTTAGTTTTGCGTTAGCCGTGGTGCTGACACCGGCGGTGATCGTTAAAGAGGGCCTGCGTGCTTTCAGTTCAGGTTCTGCTGGTACGGTCACAGTGAGCAGCGGAGTGCTTCTGCCCAGCCTGGTGGGCATGATATTAAGTTTTGTCGCCGGACTTCTGGCGCTACGCTGGCTTTCCCGCTGGCTGGAGCATGATCGCTGGCATCTGTTCGGTGGCTATTGCTTGTGCGCTGCGGCACTGATTGGTTGGTTGGGCTGACTCGCGGATTGAGCTTCTCTGAACCTCAGCAGTGAAATCATTGGCATGCTGCTTGCAGGTTGTCTATACAGGTAGGTAACCTCGAATGACAGACAGGGATAAAGATGAAGCTCAATCCAGAACAACTGCGCGCAAAAGCCAGACGCACACTGCCCCATTTCGCTTTCGACTATATTGATGGTGGCGCAGAGGGGGAAGTGACGCTCAATCACAATAGGGCTATCTTTCAACAGTGGCGATTTTTACCCTCAGTATTACGCGATTCCAGTCAGCGGAATATCGGTGTTGCCCTTGGCCGCACGCAGTTGGCTGCCCCACTTCTTGTTGCTCCCACTGGCTATAACGGCATGCTGAGAAATCAATCCGATCTCATGCTCGCCCGCGCTGCGGCTCAGGCGGGCATTGGCCATATCCAGAGCACCGTTTCAACCGCTTCTATTGAGGATATACAAGCGACTGGTCATCAGGAACGTTGGTTTCAACTTTACGTCCTTAAAGATAAGCAAGTAACTGAGAATTTGATCAGTCGCGCCAAAGACGCAGGCTGTACTGCTTTGGTGGTGTCCGTTGATGCGGTGCATTTTGGTCATCGTGAGCGCGATAAGCAGCACTATCGACGGCCCATGAAACTCTCATTCCCGGCACTCTGTGACGTGGCGATGAAACCGGGCTGGGTGCTGCGCACTCTGGTGCCACACGGTATGCCGGGCTTCGGCAATCTTAAGCCTTACCTGCCCGCTGAAAAGCAACAAGGAGCCGGCGGTGCCACTTACTTCGCTCAGCAAATGGACCAGACCTTGAGCTGGGAAACGCTGGCGTGGATCCGCTCACTGTGGGACGGCGCGTTGTATGTGAAAGGCATCATGACCGTTGATGATGCCCTTATGGTGCAAAAAATCGGTGCTCAAGGCATTGTCCTGTCGAATCACGGCGGCAGACAACTGGATTGTACCGCCAGCCCAATGTCTGTGCTTGCCAGTGTGCGAGCGGCGGTCGGTGACGAATTTATCATCCTGATCGACAGCGGTTTCCGCCGCGGCACCGACGTGATTAAAGCGCTGATCCTCGGGGCTAATGCCGTATTGATTGGACGGCCCTTATTGTATGCGGTGGCCGCAGGTGGCGAAGCACTGGCGAACGAGGTGATCACTGCGCTGGTTCAGGAAGTTGACCGCACGCTGGCCCAATTAGGCTGCAACACCCTTGCAGACCTGCGGCCAGAGATGCTGCAGATCAGATAGAGGCCAGATATCCCCCATCGACATACAGAATCTGCCCGGTGATATATCGGGCAGCCTCCGAGCTAAGAAAAACCACACTGCCGGCCAGATCGTCGAATTCACCAAATCGACCAAGCGGGATTTTTTTCTGCATCGCGTCGCGCCACGCGTCATCCTGATAAAACACCTGAGTCATTTCCGTTTCGAAGTAGCCGGGACCGATGCCATTCACGCGGATGTTATGCGCCGCCCATTCCGCGCTCAGCGTGCGCGTCATCCCCGCCAATCCTGACTTGGAGCTGGCATAGGCAACGGCGCCGGGCACGCCCACACAGGTGGTCAGCGAGCACACATTAATGATCGCACCGCCGGATGCCGCAGAAACCATGTTTTTCGCCACCGCCTGAGCACAAAAAAATGCGCCCTTAAGGTTAGTGCCAACAATGGTATCCCACAACGCTTCATCCACTTCGAGCGAAGGGCGAATCTGTTCGGTGCCTGCATTGTTAATCAAAATATCCACCCGCCCCGCAGCGGCTAGCGTCTGTTGGATGCTTTCAACCTGAGTGACATCCAGAATCAGTCCCTGTGCCTCTACGCCAGAGGCGCGCAACTGCGCCACCGCGGCTTTTAGTGTAACCGCATCACGACCGGTGATCGTCACACGCGCACCGGCCTGAGCCAACGCCTGTGCCAGCGCATAACCAATGCCACGTGTCCCGCCCGTGACCAATGCGTTTTTACCTTGTAAGGAAAATGACGTCATGACACTCATAATTTGATTACCGTTTTCAGGAAGGCCGATTTGCCCTCAATCAGCGTCTGATAGGTTTCAGGCACATCATCCAGCTGCACCGGTGGCGCGATAAGCCTTGTTAAGTCGTCCGCCAGCAAGGCCATGATATCCAGTGCCGCCTGCTGTTCATGCTGGAAGACACTGCAACCCACCAGCGTGATCTCCCGCTCCACTAAAGCATTCAGATCGATGCCGTCCGTATGGTGAAATATTCCGACCATCGCAATGCGACCACCCGAAGTTATCCCTGCGATCAGCTGCGAGAGTGCGGCAGGAAATCCTGAGGCTTCAACACCCAAGGCATATTTTTGGGGCGTGGACAGCGGCACGACAGAAGCGATCAATTGATAGCGCTGCGCATTCGGTTCGATTAACTGCACCTGACATTTTTTCAAGCGATGCAGAAGTAACGCTGTCAAACCTCCGATGGTTCCGCCGCCCGTGACACACACAGCATCACCTTCTGCGGGATTGAGTTGATTCACCACTCGCAACGCCACGCCTAGCGGTTCACTCAATACCGCTATCTCATCGGGAATCGCATCGAGTACCGCCAGCAAACTACTTAGCGGTAACGCCACCTGTTCAGCAAAACCACCGTCAAACACTTCTCCTACAAAGCCCAGGGACTCGCACAGGTTCATCGCGCCAGACGAGCAAAATGCGCAATGGCCGCAATACACGCGCGAATCAGCGACTACGCGCATGCCTGGCTGGAAGCGGTCGCTCTCGCCGTTGATTTCGCTAATGACGCCGAACAACTCATGTCCTGGTGTTACCGGAAGATGAGCAATCCACTTTCCAGTTTTGAAATTATGTAAATCGGAGCCACAGATTCCTGCTGAGTGCACGTTGATCCTGGCCCATCCGGCGGGCAAATCGGGTGGGGAGAGTTCATCAACAGTGACCTGACCAATACTTTTGAGGCGTATCGCTTTCATCTCAGTTCTCCGTGATCAGGCTGTTGATCCAGTGGGTGGATTCATCCTCTCCGCCGCACGCCAGCATCACGGAAACCGAGAAGCCAATCGCTGAGCTTGTCGGATTATGGTTACTGGATGAGCCGGCACGTAAATTCATCACCAGCGTCGGACAGCAGAACAACGCCAGCCGCATAATCTGTTGCCAGTTGCCGGGCAGCCAGCCTTTCTCCTGCAGGGCTGCAAGCAAAGGCTTCCAGTAAAGCTCTCCTTTACTGGTCAGAAATGCGCGGCGTAGCGGGCTGAGTTGCCAGTCATGTTCAACAATCAGCGTGTTGCCATCGCACCGCACATTGACCTGATAGCGGGCGGCGGCATCGTCAGGTTCATACAACCAGCACGGATGCGCATAAATGTTATGGAACGTGGCTTTAATTTCAGCCAGTAAAGCGGGAATATTGCTACCCGCAAAAGCAGGGTCGAAACTCACCAGTTCAGGTTCACCGTACTGCGTTTCGTACCATACGTTGGCATTGTGTGCATCACCATGTGCCACCACGACACCGTGAGACGCCAGCGCAGCAGGTTTCAACACTTCTCCCGCGGCCAGGAACAGCTGGTGAAGAGTCTTGGGATATAACACGCCGTTGACCTGCCAATGCATCTGGCTCAGAGTTTCCCAATCGAGCTGCACCTCACCCAGCGTGAAGCGCTGCCCAATATAGAACTGCGCTACTCGCCCACCCAAGCCATCCGGATTACCCTCGGAAACCAGTCGATTCCAGAACAATTGATGAATAGATTCAGCTGCCACTTCTGCCGCCGTTGCCATACGCAACGTGGGCAGCGTGTGAGCGAGAATATCGCTATCGGCGCGACGCTGAGCCTCAATAATCGCTGCTGATTGCTTCCAGTCCGCTGTGGATTCCACTGCACGGCACACATCCGCCAGACGCTGATCGTTGCGTAAGCTGTACAGCAGAATTTGTCGTCCCGGTTCACCGCAGGTGTAGACCGGCACATCGACAGCGAAGCCATGCTCACGCAGCAGTTCAGCGCGGTAATACTCATCAATGGTGTGCTCTTCCCCTTCTTCGTGATGGAATTTGAAAAACAGCGTGCGCCCATCCGCGAGCACCACGCGACCATTTAAAGAGTTCAGGCTGTATTGATCGCGGTTGATCTGCAGGCTGATCGCCTCGATCCCGGTGACATCTGCGATCAACTGCTGAAGTTTCTCGCTGGCACGTTCCCACTGGTTTTCTTTGGTTAAACGACGCGCTTCTGCCGCAAGTGGAGGACACAGGCGATCATTCATCGCGCCCACCTTTCAGTAAGGTCTGTCGGATATCTGACACCGCCAATGCATGGCCGGGGAACCCTTCATATTCCGCAAAGCGTTTGGCTTTAGGAGCCAATTCCTGATAGCCCCGGCTGGTGACATAAGCGATAGACATACGCTTCATATAGTCAAACACCGAGAGCGGTCCTGCGGTTTTCGCCGCCCCGTTGGTTGGTAACACCGCATTAGGCCCGAGCACGAAGTTACCCAGCACAATCGGCGAATGCTCTCCCAGCAGAATTTCACCCGCATTGCGGATTTTCATCATCACATCCATCGGTTCGTGTGCCAGCACTTCGAGATGTTCCGGGGCGTACGCGTTGACGAATTCAATCGCCGTGGCAAAGTCTTTGGTGAGGATCACGCCACCGTGGTCGCCACAGAGTACGCGCTGGGAGAAATCTGCCCTTTTTTCACCGATCTGCTGCCAGTAGCCCGGTAGCGCGGCGATGGCCTCTTCCGCCACGCGACGGCTGGACGTCACCAGATAAGCCGAGCTATCCGGGCCGTGTTCGGATTCAATTATCAGATCGAGCGCCGCCAATGCCCCATTCACCGAATCATCCGCTAAGATTAGGCTTTCGCTAGGACCCGCAGGCACACCGGGATCGATCAAATGCGCAAGCTGACGTTTGGCCGCTACCACCCAGGGACTGCCGGGGCCGACAATTTTTAAACATTTCGGAATGGATTCGGTGCCAAACGCCACTGCCGCCACCCCTTGTGCACCGCCACATTTGTACACGTGCTCAATTCCCACCAACCGCGCAGCAACCAGCGTTGCATCATCCACAGTGCCATCCGGGCCTGGGGGCGTAATCACAATGGGCAGCGGCACACCGGCGACGATGGCGGGGATGGTTGTCATTAGCAATACGCTGGGAAATGAACCCTTACCGCGCGGGACATAGCAGGCTACGGCATCAATCGGAACATGGCGATCACCGGCAAAAGCACCAGGACGCATCTCTTTCCACCACATCTCCTCGGGCTTCTGTGCTTCATGAAACGCGCGGATATTCTCCACCGCGAAACGGATCGCGTCGATCACCTGCGGATCAACGCGTTCGAATGCCGCATCGAACTCCTGTTCGTCAGCCTTGATGGCAAAGGTTTCTGGCTGCACGCCATCAAATTCACGGGCAAAACGAATTAACGCCTGATCCCCTTCAGTTCTGACTGCTTCAATAATCGGCTTCACCTTTTCGGCAAAACTCGACAGGTCAGATTCGGTGCGTTTGAATAGCTGCGCAGGTAATACGTCAGACGTTGACAGATCATGAAATGAAACGGCCATAGTTAATCCTCAATATTGTCAGTGCGTGAATTCGTGTTGGTGAATGCGGCTCAGCACCTTATGCTGCAGCTCGATAAATTCAGGTACGCGATTGATCCCCTCATGACGGGGGCGCGGTAAGTTCACCGCGAAAGTGGTATCGATTTTTCCTGGGCCCATCACGACAATGCGGTCCGACAGCCTGACGGCTTCTTCAATATCGTGCGTAACAAACATCACCGTCAGGCGATGCTTTTCCCAAATCTCAATCAGTAACTGCTGCATCTGGTGAC
>NZ_SZZV01000014.1:0-150143 GCF_009829935.1 Pantoea sp. Seng
GTGATGAACGATATCGAGAGCCTGACTGAGAAGCATAAAAAAATCCGTAATCCCTGAGAGATTACGGATTTTTGCAGAACTGCCGGATCATTCAACCGATCATTTTTGTCTTAACTGATCGGCATTACGCCACGGCGTCCCTTTTTTTATGCTCGTAAATTAAACGTTACACGCCGCCGGCAATCAACACCCGCTCTCCACTCACGTAGGCTGACTCTTCTGATGCCAGAAACAGGGCAACCTGTGCCACATCTTCTGGCAGACCAAATCGGCCTAGCGGCGTCGCGGCGATCAGTTTCGCCTTAACATCTGGATTCATCTTCTTCGCGGCCAGCAAGCCTTCAGTCAGGATAATGCCCGGTGCTAACGCATTAACGCGGATATTACGCGGCCCAAGCTCACGCGCCAGACCTTGCGTTAAGGTATCGATTGCGCCTTTGGTCGCGGCCCACAGCACTGAGCCAGGCGTGCTCTGCTTACTGTGAAGCGCACTCAGGTTAATGATCGATCCACCCCGCGCAGGGAAGTGTTTTGCCGCCTGCTGGCACACTAACACTGTACCTAACAGGTTCACATTGAGTTGCTGCTGCATTTCGCTAAGGCTGAGCTCGGCAAAGTCACCGTGATGGAAGATGCCAGCATTATTGACCACAATATCCGGTGCGCCAAACTGCTCGATGCTGCGAGCGAACAGACGCTGCACATCGGCCTCGCGTGAGATATCGGCCTGAACGGCGATGGCGTCGCTGCCCAGCTCGCAGATGTCAGTGACCACATCTGCCGCGCCCGCTTCATCCTGTCGATAGTTAACCACGACCCGAGCACCGGCCGCCGCGAAAGTCATAGCAATGGCGGCGCCAATGCCTTTCGACGCGCCCGTTACCAGCGCAATTTTGCCTTCAAGTGCTTTCATTGTGTCTCTCCACCTGAGAATTCGGGGAAGGGTAAGCATGCGCTGTCCATACAATTTTGCGGTAGCGCAATCCTGCAAGCTTTTTGCACGATCCTGCAAAAGTGTGGCTCAAGGACTAGGCGCCGCATCGGGGAAAAGCGAGAATAGATACACAGTGATTTCTCATCGCGGAGTGCGCAACGCATGATTCATCAGGAACAGTGGCAGCAGTTGGTGGCGATGATTGCGCGCCATACCCCGGAAGATGGCCGTCACTTCAGCCCCATCGATTTTCTCTCATTTGGCCGAAGCTCCAAACCCACGAGCCTGTCGCATATTGCGACCTGGGCCAGCTTTGCACTGGTGGCGCAAGGGCAAAAGGCAATGCGCATGGGTGAAGACGTGATGCATTACGGGCCGGGCGATCTGCTACTGGTGACGCTGGATATGCCGGTGCAATCCTGCGTGGTACAGGCCACGGAGGAAAAACCGAATCTGGGCGTGGGGATCACCATCAACGAAACGCGCCTGATGCACTACCTCGAACATTTCCCGTTGCAGCAGATCGGCGCAGCGGTGACCAACGAACGTGGTATCACTGTGCACAAAGTGGCCCCGCCGTTAGTCGATGCCGTGATCCGCCTGATTGAGCTGTTGGATCAGCCTCAGGATATTCCGGCGCTGGCACCGTTAATTGAGCAAGAGATTTTCTATCGACTCCTTACCGGACCGGAAGGACCCCGCATCCTCAACATGGCGTTGACGGAGCGGCCGGGCAACAAAGTGGCGCGCGCGGCACGCTGGCTACGTGAAAACTTTCATCAGCCGCTCAAGATGGATCAACTGGCCAGTAGCGTGGGCATGAGTATTTCGTCGCTGCACCATCACTTCAAATCGGTCACGGCCATGACACCAATGCAGTATCAAAAGCAGCTGCGCCTTAATGAAGCAAGGCGTTTGATGTTGATTGATAAGTTAGATGCGGGCACCGCAGGGTATCGCGTGGGGTATCAGAGCGCTTCGCAGTTTAGCCGTGAATACAGCCGTTTTTACGGGCAATCGCCGGCTCGTGATGTGCGTATGGTAGCTGTGGGGCCAGAAGGATTGACCCCACAGCAGTAAACGTTACAGCGAGCGTGCCGCTTCCATCGCCAGTGCGAAGGAACGCAGACGGGCCTGTGAATCGAAAATCTGGCCATTAACCATGATTTCATCGGCCTGCGTTTCGCGCATCAGCGCAGCCAGCCCCTGACGCACTTTATCGCTGTCACCGACAATCGACATGCTCAACGCCTGCTGCACACCATACTGCTCTGATGGTGACCAGAGGTTATCCATGTTTTCGACAGGAGCTGGCAGCGGGCCCGGTTTGCCCCGGCGCAGATTAATAAACTGCTGCTGCATCGAGGTAAACAGGAAGCGCGCATCGCGCTCGCTATCCGCCGCGACCACGTTGACGCACACCATGGCATAAGGTTTCGCCAGACGCGCAGAAGGCTTGAATTTCTCACGATAGAGATGCAAAGCCTGGAACAACAGGTCCGGTGCAAAGTGGGAAGCAAAGGCGAACGGCAAGCCGAGCTGTGCAGCCAGTTGTGCGCTGTAGAGGCTGGAACCCAATAACCAGACTGGAATATTTAAGCCTAAACCCGGTACCGGTTGTACCGGAGGATGCTCACCCTCTTCGGCATCAAACCAACGAATCAGTTCTGCTACATCTTCCGGGAAGCTGTCCGCCTGGGCGCTGGAGAGATGGCGGCGCAGTGCGAGCATGGTGCGCTGGTCAGAACCTGGCGCACGGCCCAGCCCTAAATCAATACGGCCAGGGTATAAGGATTCGAGCGTACCAAACTGTTCAGCGATCACCAGCGGTGCGTGGTTGGGCAGCATAATACCGCCAGATCCGAGGCGCAGAGTTTCGGTATTCGCGGCCAGATAGCCAATCAACACGGAGGTTGCCGCACTGGCGATACCGGTCATGTTGTGGTGCTCAGCGAGCCAGTAACGATGGAAACCAAGGGCTTCAGATTGACGCGCCAGCGCCAGCGAATTGTGGAAAGCTTCGCGCGCAGCAGAACCTTGCGGGATAGGTGCAAGATCCAGCACGGACAGGCGAACGTTTTTTTTCTCAGACATGGGCACTCCAGATAATGATGGCGCAGGTGTTATCAGACCTGCGCCAATCAGTATTACGCATCATTACCCATATTAAAACTGCTATTAACAGCAGGAATATAGCCGGAATGTGCCTTTACCGTCCGCCTTCAAGCGCCATACCCGCCAAACGACGCCAGTAACCGTTGCATTCACTGCCGCGCGCCATCATCAGCGGCGCTTCACCGGCTTCGTTCGCACGGAAGCGAGCAACCTCTGTTAGCGTGGTTTCATCCTGCGGCGAGAGGCGTACGATGTCGATCCAGTTATGCATGCCGGCCAAATCGTTACCAAGGTTATAACAGTAGCCGCTCATGGTCTGGATGCCATTCAACACAAACACCTGTTGGCCCTCCTGTGACAGCACGCGGCGACCAGTGGGATAGTGAATACAGCAAGTTTGACAGTCATCTTTGGCGCGATTTTCGGAACGGGCGGTAAAGCAGCGTGCCGACAGCGCCAGCGGCAGATGGCCATAACCCAATACCTCCACTTCGAACTTGTCGCGCAGGCCTGCGGCATCGCACTGCTGCAACAGTTGAATCAGCCAGTCGCGCGACATCTCGACCGGTAAACACCAGCGCGTCATACCCTCTTTGAGCAGCAACTGTAGCGTTTGCGCGTTGTAGACGTTAAGCGTCGGCCCGGCGACAAACGGCAGCTTACGTTCGGCTGCCATGTTAACGGTGCCGATGTCGTTGGCTTCCAGCAAAAACTCACCGTTCTCCACATAGCGCCGCAGCTCTTTGACTTCCGAAGGCGACTGCAACAGCGCCAGCGTGCTGAGCACGACCTGTTTACCGTGTTGTGCCAGGTGGCGTGCTAATTCCATCCATTGCTGGAATGAGGTTGCACGACGTTTACTGCATACCGCTTCGCCGAGGTAGATGATGTCAGCAGAGCTGACGGCAGCCTGCTGATAAAAGCGTTCCAGCGTTTCCGTTGGCCAGTACCACAGCACCGGCCCGATGGCATATTTCATAGCATCTCCTCACTGCCAGCTGCGGTGATAGGCACCGAGCGTGGTCTGGCTACCTTCAGAAAGTTCGCCCAACGCGCGCATCCAGGGTTCCTGCACCTCGAATTGCTCGGGCGAGGCCATGCAGCGATCAATCGCCTGGCGCCACACTTTTGCTACTTGCGCCACATAAGCCGGACTGCGCTGGCGGCCTTCAATTTTTACCGAAGCAATATTGGCGCGAAGCAACTCCGGCAACAGCGATAAGGTATTCAGGCTGGTGGGTTCTTCCAGCACGTGATAGCGCTGGTCATCCACTTGATAGCGCCCTTTACACAGCGTGGGATAACCGGCGCTCTCATCGGCGCTGTAACGATCAATCAGCACTTCATTCAGGCGTGATTCCATCCCCAGCGGCGTTTGCTGCCAGCGCACGAATTTTGCCGGCGAGCAGGCACCCGCACTGTTGGGTGATTCCCCCGTCAGCCAGGAGGAGAGATAGCAACGGCCTTCCGCCATAATGCACAGGCTGCCAAAGGCAAAGACTTCCAGCGGCACCGGTGTTTCACGCGCCAGCTGTTTAACCTGATGCATCGACAATACGCGCGGCAACACCACGCGGCTGAGATTGAAATGGCGATGGTAAAAGTGGATGGCCTGCAAATTTGTCGCCGAAGCTTGCACGGAAAGATGGCGTTCCACCTGCGGATAACGCTGCGCGGCATACTCCAGCGTAGCGATATCGGCGAGAATCAAGGCATCTGCGCCGTTCTGCGCCGCCACATCAATGGCCGTTTGCCAGCGATTCATCCCATCAGGATGGGCAAAGGTATTGATGGCCACGTGCAGCTTGCGGCGATGCTGGTGCAGGAAGCGCGCCGCTTCTGCCAGCTTCTTGTCAGTAAAATTAAGGCCAGCAAAGTGGCGGGCATTGGTGTCATCTTTCAAACCGACATACACTGCATCGGCGCCATGCTCCACCGCCGATTTCAGCGCAGGTAAATTCCCCGCTGGACACAGCAGTTCCATACATTTCCTCCCCCGAATTCCGAAGCGTTAAAGTGTAGGGAAGGCGACAGGCGTGAATGTTGATTTAAGGCAGTGAAAGCGTCAGTCAGCATGCAGAGTGAAGATTATTTAATCAATTCTTCCGCAATTTCCTTGATCTCAGTGGAGGCGAGGGCGTCTGGATGTGGCAATATAGGTAAAATTTTCTGAAGGGATTGTTGATGATGTTTTCGCGCTTACGCGGCCTGATGGTGAAAAAAGGCCCAGAATTCCTTGCCTTACCTATTTCATTCACCCCATTCCCTGTAAAAAAAGTGGTTTTGCAACAACTCTTAAACTGGCAATTTCGTCATGCTTTGTCTGAAGGTGAGTTAGACTTTCTGGAAGGGCGCTTTCTTGGGATTGAGATTGCAGATTTGAATCTGCGCTGGATCACCACCTTGCAGAATGGACGCCTGACCGTTTCACGCGACGCCGAGGCAGATGTCTGGTTCCGCGGTGAAGCCAACGACTTGTTGCTGGTGGCAGCACGCAAAGCAGACCCCGATATGTTGTTCTTCCAACGCCGTCTGGTGATTGAGGGCGACACGGAGCTGGGTTTGGAGGTGAAGAATTTGATGGATGCCATTGAACTGGAGGCCATGCCCACGTCTTTGCGCACGGGGTTGCAGCAGCTGGCTGCCTTTGTTGAGGCAGGAATGAAACAGGACGCGGAGGCCGCTGAGGCGCGCGCGGGGATCTCATGTTGATTCGTACTGAAATTGGTGTGGATGCGGCGGGCATCGACAGCTTATTGAAGCGTAGTTTTGCGACCTCCGCCGAGGCTGAACTGGTGCAGCAGCTGCGTGAAGATGGTTTATTAACGCTAGGTGTAGTGGCCACGGATGATGAAGGGCAGGTATTAGGTTATGCCGCCTTTAGCCCGGTGACCTTACAAGGTGAAGACCGCAATTGGGTGGCGCTGGCGCCTCTGGCGGTGGATGAATCGGTGCGCAAGCAGGGCATTGCCAAACAGCTGGTGTATGAAGGGCTCGATTCCCTGAACGAGTTCAGCTACAGCGCGGTGGTGGTCTTGGGCGATCCCGAATTCTACAACCCGTTGGGCTTCGAACCGGCGGCACGTCACGGCTTGCACTGTCGCTGGCTGGGCAGTGAAGCGGCATTTCAGGTCTATAAATTAGCGGATGATGCATTTACGGGCGCAGAAGGATTAATCGCTTTCTCCGAACCTTTTAATCGTTTCGATTAAACCACGCATTCAGGCATGAAGGCTGCTGCGATACCAGCAGCAGCTTTTGCGTGCGACTGAGCTGCTTCACCTGATATTCCAGGCGCGAAGCGGCTGCGCGATCGCCGGCATCACAGTTAAACACCAGCGTCAGCGGACCCTTGCCACGCAATGCGCGCGCACCTTTCCCGGATTGATGCTGCTGCAGGCGGCGATGAACATCTGAGGTAATGCCTGTATAAAGCATCCCGGCGGCGGTTTGCAGCATATAGAGCTGCCAGCCCTGTTGCATATGACTTTTCCTGTTCAATGGCTGTTGGGCAGTGTAGCGCGCTTAGGCTAGCCTCGCTATCTGCCACATGGAGTTGCATTGTGTCTGACCATTCTCATCTTATTCGTTTTCTTAAAAAACAGCGTGCCCTGTCATTGTGCGCCAGTCATGGCGACGATCTGTGGTGTGCCAACTGCTTTTACGTGCTGGATGAAACACGAATGGCGTTTTGGTTGATGACCGAACCCGATACGCGACACGGCACCCTTATGCAAGCTAATCCGCGCGTGGCGGGGACGGTTAACGGCCAGCCGAAAACCGTGTTGCTAATCAAAGGCGTGCAGTACAGTGGCCGTATTCAGCAGCTTACTGGAGAGCGTGAAGCGCAGGCGCGGCATGCCTACCAGAAACGTTATCCGATTGCCCGCAAGGTTCAGGCACCCTTGTGGGAGATTATGTTGGATGAGCTGAAGATGACTGACAACGCGCTGGGCTTCGGCAAAAAAATCCTTTGGCAGCGCGATAAAACCGGCGAAAGTTAATTTTCCGCGCCCGATCAAACTTACGCTAACTTTGCGTAGCAGATTCCAATAACCTGAATAACACTATGGATTAACCGCCTCACTTCCCGGTGCGGCATTCGTTATTCTGTAGAATACGGAATCTGCTATGACCCAACTTGCATCTTCTGCACCAGCGGCGCGCTTCGCATGGTGGAAACCCTTGCTGTTCCTCGCCGTCGTCGTCATTGGCCTGTGGTACGTCAAATGGCAGCCCTATTACGGCAAAGCCTTCACAGCGGCTGAAACCCATTCAATCGGCATATCCATTTTGGCGAATGCCGCGGATTCACCGTGGCGCGCGGCGCTGGATTACGCGATGGTTTACTTCCTCGCCGTCTGGAAAGCCGCAGTGCTGGGTGTGATTTTGGGATCGCTGGTACAGGTGCTGATCCCACGCAACTGGCTGCTGCGCCTGATGGGCAACTCGCGGTTTGGATCGACGCTGATCGGCACCGGTTTAGGCTTGCCGGGGATGATGTGCACCTGTTGTGCCGCGCCGGTGGCGGCGGGTTTGCGTCAGTCGCAGGTATCCAGCGGGGCGGCGATGGCCTTTTGGCTGGCCAATCCGCTATTAAATCCCGCCACGCTAATCTTTATGGGATTTGTGCTGGGTTGGCACTTCGCGGCGATTCGGCTGGTGGCGGGCGTGATCATGGTGCCAGGCATTGCATCGCTGGTGCAGCGTAGCGTGCCAGAACAAACCATTGCCGCGCCCATGGTGATGGCTGCCGACAGCGAGCAGCCGTTTCTGACTCGCTGGCTGCGCGTGATGTGGCGGCTGTTCTGGAACACCATCCCGCTGTATATCGTTGCCGTGCTGTTATTGGGTGCTGCGCGAGTCTGGCTGTTCCCGCATGCCGATGGCGCAGTGGGCAACACGCTGTTTTGGGTGATGCTGATGGCGATAGCGGGCTGTTTGTTTGTCATTCCCACCGCTGCAGAAATTCCCATTGTACAGACCATGATGCTGGCGGGCATGGGGATCGCGCCTGCGCTGGCGCTGCTGGTAACCTTACCCGCCGTGAGTGTGCCATCGCTACTGATGCTGCACCGTGCCTTCCCGGCGCGCGCGCTGTGGATCGCGCTGATTGGCGTGGCGCTGAGCGGTATGATCCTCGGTACGATCGCCCTGTGGCTGACGTAAATACCAGATCTTCTGATTGCGGCTGCCGCGCCATAGCAGCCGCGCATCTTTCTCCGCTTCCACAAACCGCCCGTCGATCAGCACATCAATTTCATCCACCACTTCACGCTGTGCCGCGCTCAGTTCCGCCATCTCATAGCCGGTCCACAGCCAGATATCTTTGTCCGGGCATTCACGCCGCACGCGTTTCACCAGACGACGGATGTGCGGCACATTGTGCGGATGCAGGGGATCGCCGCCGCTGAGCGACAACCCCTGGCGCGGAATGCGCTGATCCTTGAGATCGGCAATCAGCTGCTCTTCCATCTCCAGCGTGAAGGGACCACCGGAATCGAGGCGCCAGGTACTTTGGTTGTAGCAGCCGCGACACTGATGCTCGCACCCGGCAACAAACAGCGTGCAGCGCGTGCCCGGCCCGTTGACGATATCGACGGCGTAATAGCGATGAATACGCATCATCCTAACTGTCCGGTATCCAGATGTTTAACGCGACGCTGTACTTCTTCCTGCTTGCCGGCATTAAAGGGGCGCGCATCGGGGCTGCCCAGATAGCCACAAACACGGCGCGTGACGGAAACCCGTGCCGGCTCGTGGTTACCACAGCACGGACAGGTAAAGCCTTTGCTGGTGCAACTGAATTCACCCGTAAAGCCGCATTCGTAGCACTCATCGATGGGCGTATTGGTGCCGTAATAGGGCACGCGGTGATAGCTGTAATCCCACACATCCTCCAGCGCCTTGAGGTTGTGTTGAATATTGGGGTATTCGCCGTAACAGATGAAGCCGCCATTGGCAATGGCCGGGTAGGGCGCTTCAAAGTCGATCTTGTCGTAGGGATTCACTTTCTTTTCGACGTCGAGATGGAAGCTGTTGGTGTAGTAGCCTTTGTCGGTCACGCCCGGCACCACACCAAATTCGGCGGCATCGAGCCGGCAGAAGCGATCGCAGAGATTCTCGCTTGGCGTGCTGTACAGGCTAAAACCGTAGCCGGTCTCGTCTTTCCACGCATCCACAGCAGCACGCAGTCGCTGCACAATCGCCACACCTTTTTCCCGCAGGTGCTGCGCATCATACGGATGGACTTCATTGCCGCTCAGCGCGTTCAGCGTTTCATGCAGGCCGATGTAGCCGAGCGAGATCGAAGCACGGCCGTTGCGGAAAATCGCGCCGACTTCGTCATCAGCGTTCAAACGTACGCCACACGCGCCCTCCATGTAGAGAATCGGCGCTACGCGTGCTTTGGTTTTCTCCAGCCGGGCGATGCGCGTCATCAATGCCCGTTTAGCCAGTTCAAGCCGTTCATCCAGCAGCAGCCAGAAATGAGCTTCATTGCCTTTGGCTTCCAGTGCAATGCGCGGCAGGTTCAGGCTTATCACCCCAATATTGTTTCGCCCTTCGTGAATCTGCTTACCGTTTTCCTCATACACGCCGAGGAAGCTGCGGCAGCCCATCGGGGTTTTGAACGAACCGGTGACTTCCACCACCTTGTCGTAATTGAGAATGTCGGGATACATGCGCTTGCTGGCACACTCCAGCGCCAGCTGTTTGATGTCGTAGTTAAAATCACCGGGACGACGATTCACCCCTTCGCGGATGGCAAATACCAGTTTCGGGAACACCGCAGTTTTATGGGTTTTCCCCAACCCTGCGATGCGGTTACGCAGAATCGACTGCTGAATCAGGCGCGCGGCCCAATCGGTGCCGAGACCAAAGCCAAAGGTGACAAACGGCGTCTGCCCGTTGGCGGTGTGCAGCGTGTTGACCTCATATTCGAGAGACTGGAATGCGTCATAACACTCTTTCTCGGTGCGCACGCGCGCATAGGCTTCCGCATCCGGGATCTGCCACTGCTGTGCCACGGCGCGATGTTTCTCCAGACTAAGCGTCACAAACGGCGCCAGCACTTCATCAATGCGGTTGATGGTGGTACCACCGTAAATATGGCTGGCGACCTGCGCAATAATTTGTGCTGTCACCGCCGTCGCGGTGGCAATGGATTTCGGCGGCTCGATTTCGGCATTGCCCATCTTAAAGCCATTGTTCAACATGCCCTGAAGATCGATCAACATGCAGTTAAACATCGGGAAAAATGGCGAATAGTCGAGGTCGTGGTAATGAATCTCGCCGCGCTCATGCGCCAGAACCACATCACGCGGCAGCAGCTGCTGCTGGGCATAATGTTTGGCAACGATGCCTGCCAGCAAATCGCGCTGGGTGGGGATCACTTTGCTGTCTTTGTTGGCGTTTTCGTTGAGCAGCGCGGCATTGGTTTGTTCAACCAGGCCGCGAATGGCGTGATGCAGTTTGCCACGCTGTTCACGGGCTAAATCACGGTCATGGCGATATTCGATATACGCGCGCGCTAGCTGCGGCCAGCGTCCGGCCATCAGCGTCTCTTCCACTGCGCACTGAATGTCACGGATATCGACCTCAATGCGATCGGACAATCGCTGGCTCACTTGCTCTGCGACTTGTGTGCACCAACTCGCATCATCAATCTGAGCAGCTTGCGCCGCCGCCTGAACCGCTAGCGCAATACGCTGCGCTTCAAACGGCACTTTACAGCCGTCTCGCTTAATCACCACCGCCGCCATTTTCTCTCCGTGAAACTATATGTAGATATTTGTGCAGAGTGTAATCGCAATATGTGGTGTTTTGGCTGAAATTAATTGCGTTGTTTTTGACCTGCCGCAAAGAAGACATAACGAAGATTGAAAGCCGCACAATGGTAAAGCGGACTAAACTTCAAAAGTTTTAAGCAGACCAAACTTCGAACTTTTACAACTTGATTTGCGATGCGAAGCAGGTTTAATGATTTTTTTTTTGCCTATTTTTGGCCCGTCATTTAATTACAAGGATGCCTTACATGCCTCTGCAACGAACGCTGCTCGCCTGTTGTTTATCCCTGACTTTTTCCGCTGTTGCCGCCCCCGCCTCTGATCTGCCTTTAATGCCCTGGCCGCAAAAAGTGGTGCAGCCTGCCAGCGGCGGCGCATTGACGCTGACACCGCAATTCACGCTGCATATTACGGGCGATCATCTGGAGGGGGCTGAAGCGCGCTGGCGTGCGCGCATTTCACGTCAAACCGGTTGGCCGCTGCTGCCCGCCAGTGCGCCGAGCGGCCAGGCCACCATTCAGGTACAAATTGCCCAGGCAGTGGATCCCCTGCCACAGCCGGACAGCGATGAGAGCTATCATCTTGAGGTCAACAGCGGCGGCGTGACGCTAAAAGCCAACACGCGTTTCGGTGCGATGCGCGGCATGGAAACGCTGCTGCAGCTGATTGAGAATAATGAGACGGGAACGCAGATGCCTTACGTCACCATTGACGATAAACCACGCTTCCCGTGGCGCGGGGTGCTGATCGATTCGGCACGCCACTTCCTGCCGATTGAAACGGTGAAGCGGCAGATCGACGGTATCGCCGCAGCGCGAATGAACGTATTCCACTGGCATCTGACCGATGACCAGGGCTGGAGATTTGCCTCCAGCCACTATCCGCAGTTGCAGGAGAAGGCCTGCGACGGCCTTTACTACACGCAGCAACAGATGCGTGATGTGGTGCGTTATGCCACCCAGCGCGGCGTGCGCGTGGTGCCGGAAATTGATGTGCCGGGGCACGCCTCGGCGATCGCGGTGGCGATGCCAGAACTGCTCAGCGCGCCGGGCCCGTACCAGATGGAACGCGGCTGGGGCGTGTTTAAACCGCTGCTCGATCCCAGCAACGAAGCGGTCTTCACCTTCATCGATACGCTAATGGGCGAGGTTACGGCGATCTTCCCCGATCCTTATATCCATATCGGCGGCGATGAAGTGGATCCGACCCAATGGAATGACTCGCCGAAAATTCAGCAGTTTATGCGTGACCATGGTCTGAAAGACACGCACGCATTACAGGCGTGGTTCAATCAGCGAGTGGAGAAGATCCTGGAAGCGCATCAGCGCCGGATGATTGGCTGGGATGAGGTTTACCATCCGGACCTGCCGAACAGCATTTTGATCCAGTCCTGGCAGGGGCAGGATGCGTTAGGTGAGGTGGCGAAGCACGATTTCCGTGGCATTCTCTCAACCGGTTTCTATCTCGATCAACCGCAAACCGCAGCCTACCACTACCGCAACGAGCCCTGGCCGCAGGGACTCCAGGGTCAGGATCAGATTCAAGCCGACGAGCAAGCGCAGAGCTGGCAGTTCACCATGCCGCGTTTGAAGGGAAGCCCGGTCAAAGGCAGTTTCACTCTGGTGGAAGCTAAAAACGGCTGGCGTGGCTTTATTGATTTCAGCGGCAAAGCGCGGCGTATGGTGAGTGATATTCGCTGGCTGTCGCCCACGCAGCTGACCTTTAGCGTGGATACCTGGATGGGGCCGTTTCAGCCAATGGTCTCTCTGACGCAGGACAAACTGACCGGTTATATGCTGGTGGGCAATGTGCGCTATCCCGCTGAGGGCAGCAAGCTGGCACAGGTGCCGACCGGTATTCAGCCTTCAGTGCCAACGCCTGAGCAAATGCAAAACAACCTGATTGGCGGTGAAGCAGCGCTGTGGGCGGAAAACGTCAACAGCCGGGTAATTGATACGCGTTTATGGCCGCGTGCCTTTGTGGTGGCTGAGCGTCTGTGGTCGGCGAAGGATGTCACCGACAGCGACAACATGTACCAACGCTTAAACGCGGTGGATCGCTGGGGCACGGTGTCGGTGGGATTACAGCAGCATCAGCAGGCGGAGGTGCAGATGATCCGACTGGCCAACACCAGCGATATCACGCCGCTGCGCGTGCTGGCGGAGGTGCTGGAACCGGCGCAATATTACACGCGTCAGCACCTGAAATTCCAGGCAGGGCACTATGACTATTTCGAGCCGCTCAATCGTCTGGCGGATGTACTGCCTGCCGAAAGCGAACCGGTGCGGTTACTGGATAAACAAGTCGATGCACTGATCGCCAACCGTGAGGATCGCATGGCGGCCAACGTTATTCGTCAGCAGTTACAGCGCTGGCAGAACAACAGTGACGCGGTGATGCCGCTGATTCTGAGCAGCTATCAGCTCAAGCCGCTGCAGCAGCAGGTTCAGCAGGTGGCGCAACTGAGCCGCATGGGCATCGATTTGGTCAATGCGATGCAGCGTAATCAGGCATACGGTGCCAGCGAAGTGGCTGAGATGCGCGCCAAACTGGACGCTGCGGCAGAAGTGCAGGATGAAACGGTGCTGGCGTTGGTCAGGCCGCTGGAGAAGTTGTTGAGGTCGTCTAAATAAATGGATGCGCGACCAATCACGCCGCTACGAGGGGATGGCACATCATGGAATTACGTCGCTACGGGGGTGAAGAGCACGCCATGCATTGATGTCGCTAAGGTGATGTTCTAGCACACTCATCGCGCCGCTACAGTTGAGCACAAATTTGTAGCGGCGCAATTTATTGCGCATTGCTTTACTTAACGACGTACGGCAATGGCCTCAATCTCGATCTTCACATCTTTCGGCAGACGCGCGACTTCCACACAAGAACGTGCTGGGAAGCTGGCATCGTGCTCGGTGAAGAAGGCTTCGTAAGTGGCGTTAACGGTGGCGAAGTCATTGAGATCTTTCACGAACACGGTGGTTTTCACAATGTCGCCCACTTTCAGGCCAGCGGCTTCCACGATCGCCTTCACGTTCTCCAGTGACTGACGCGCCTGCGCAGACACATCATCTGCCACGGCACCGGTCGCCGGATCAACAGGGATCTGGCCTGAAGTGATGATCATGCTGCCGAGATCCACGCCCTGCACATAAGGGCCAATTGCTGCGGGTGCTTTTTCTGTGCTGATTTCGCGAGACATTGTTTCTCCTTAAAAGTGCGCAGCCGACCTTTGTCAGCCGCGTATTGGTTCGCCCCATTATAGGGACGATAAGCACGATTACCAGTGACCGAGCACCACGTGGCGCGCGAACTCTTTCTCGCAATATTTGCACTTCAGGTGCACATCATCGTCACGCTGTTTCACCGCGAAGCTGCTGAATACTGGCTCACTGCGGCTAATGCAGTTGCTGTTCGGGCAGGTCAGCACGCGTTCGACACGGTCCGGTAAGGTCGGAGCGATTTTCGCTACTACTTCGTATTCATCAATGCGGTTAACCGTGGCGTGAGGCGCATACACCGCCAGCTGGTTAATCTGATCATCGGTCAGGAAGGTATTCTCGATCTTAATCAAATCCTTGCGCCCCATCTCACCTGAAGGCAGATTCAGTCCAATGGTGATGCGCTGGTCGGTCTCGGTCAGGCGAAACAGCGACAGTAATTTAAAACCGACCTGCGCAGGAATATGGTCGATTACCGTGCCACGCTTGATGGCTTCAACCTGCAATTTATTATCGTGAGTCATCGGTTTCTCCTTACAGGGCCAGTTCGCTATTCAGTACCAGTGCCAGCAGAGCCTGGCGGGCGAAGATGCCGTTGCCCGCCTGCTGGAAATACCAGGCGTGCGGCGTGCTATCGACGTCAGTGGTGATCTCATCAATACGCGGCAACGGATGCAGCACTTTCATGTTGTCGCGTGCGCCGGCTAAATCGGCCGCGCGCAGGATGAACTGTGCTTTGACGTTGGCGTACTCAGACGGATCGAGACGCTCTTTCTGCACACGCGTCATATACAGGATATCGAGTTCTGGCATCACTTCTTCGATGGTGTCGTGGCGCGTCCAGACAATGTTCTGCTCATCCAGCATATCGGTGATGTAGGCCGGCATCGCCAGCGCATCCGGCGCGATAAAGTAGAAACGGTTGCCGGTGAATTTCGCCAGCGCCTGGGTCAGCGAGTGCACGGTGCGGCCATATTTCAGGTCACCGACCATCGCCACATTCAGGTTGTCGAGGCGGCTCTGGGTTTCACGGATGGTGAACAGATCCAGCAGGGTTTGCGTCGGGTGCTGGTTGGCACCGTCACCGGCATTGAGAATTGGAATGCCGCTGGAGAATTCTGTCGCCAGGCGCGCGGCGCCTTCCTGCGGATGACGCATCACAATCGCATCGACATAAGTGCTGATCACCGAAATGGTGTCGGCCAGCGTTTCGCCTTTCTTACCCAGCGAGGTATTGCTGCCGTCGGCAAAGCCCACCACTGAAGCACCCAAACGATGCATGGCGGTTTCAAACGACAGGCGGGTGCGCGTCGAGGCTTCAAAGAAGCAGCTGGCGATCACGTTGTGCTTCAGCAATTCCGGCTGGGGATGAGCCTTGAGCTGGGCAGCGGTGTGTAACACCAGCTCCAGCTCTTCGCGGTTGAGATCGTTAATGGAAATAATGTGCTTGCGATATAGCGGGTTGGCCATAGCGTTCTCCTCTGCGCTGCCGGATTGCGGACAAAAAAAAGCCCCTGCTTAAGGGGCTTTTTTTACGATCAATGGTTGACGGAAAGAAACAGCGGCATCGCCTGTGGTCAGGCGGGGTAGAGCGGCAAATTGTACGCTGCGCTGTTGCATGTTTCCTCCGGCAAATTGTGGCGCATTATACGCATTCACTGATTTGCATCAAGCAGAAATCGCCGCAAGGTAAACGTTTGCTTTATGGGTTACCCAGCGTGGCGACCATCACCGCTTTGATGGTATGCATGCGGTTTTCGGCCTGATCGAACACGATGCTGTGCGCCGATTCAAACACCTCGTTACTCACTTCCATGCCGTCTTTCAGACCATACTGTTCAGCCATCTGACGGCCCAGCGTGGTTTGATCATCATGGAAGGCGGGCAGGCAGTGCAGGAATTTCACCTGTGGATTGCCGGTCAGCGCCAGCATCGCGCTGTTTACCTGATACGGACGCAGCAGGGCGATACGCTCTTCCCATACCGATTTCGCTTCACCCATCGACACCCACACATCAGTGTAGATGAAATCCGCACCTTGTACGCCCTCGGCAATCTCTTCGGTCAGGGTGATTTTGCCACCGGTTTTCTGTGCTGCAACGCGACACTGTTCAACCAACTGCTCTTCCGGCCAGCAACCCTTCGGTGCCACCAGGCGCAGGTCCAGCCCTACCAGAGCTGCCGCTTCCAACATGCTGTTGCCCATGTTGTTACGTGCGTCACCCACATATACCAACGTCATATCGCTCAATGGTTTACCTGGCAGATGTTCTTGCATGGTGAGCAAATCTGCCAGCAACTGCGTCGGGTGGAATTCCGTGGTCAATCCGTTCCACACCGGCACACCGGCAAATTCCGCCAGCGTTTCCACCAATTCCTGGCCGAAGCCACGATACTGAATGCCATCATACATGCGGCCTAATACGCGAGCGGTGTCTTTCATCGACTCTTTATGGCCGATTTGGCTGCCGCTTGGGCCGAGATAAGTCACGTTAGCGCCCTGATCATATGCGGCAACTTCGAAAGAGCATCGGGTACGGGTCGAGTCTTTTTCGAAGATGAGCGCGATATTCTTGCCTTTCAGGTACTGCGTTTCGGTAGCATTTTTCTTAGCGTGTTTTAATTCACCTGCCAGACTTAGCAGGTCGGCGATTTCAGCGGGGGTGAAATCCAGCAATCTCAGGAAGTGTCTCGAATACAGCTGACTCATACAGCGCTCCAGATGGGGACTAATAATGAATTAAAATTCAATCTAACCGTATGAATATGCATTTTCAACCCCGGCGTTAAGAAACTTTCCGTTTTGTGTAGTGGCGCGCGAGGCAGTGTGGGAAAATAATTGCATTCACGTTGAACATTTTGAGGACACGCACATGGCATATGAAGCATTGCTGGAAGAACAGCGCGAAGAAACCCGCCTGATCATTGAAGAGTTGCTGGAAGACGGCAGCGATCCGGATGCGCTTTACACTATCGAGCATCACCTCTCTTGCAACAACTTCGACTCACTGGAGAAAGTCGCGGTTGAGGCTTTCAAACTGGGCTTTGAGGTGAGCGAGCCAGAAGAGCTGGAGCTGGAAGAGGGCGGCACGGTGATGTGTGTGGATATCCTGAGCGAAGGCGCATTGAAGCCAGAGCTGATTGATGCACAAGTTGAGCAACTGGTGAATCTGGCCGGTAAGTTCAACGTTGATTACGACGGTTGGGGCACTTACTTCGAAGACCCGGACGCGGAAGATGAAGACGACGATGGTGATTTCATCGACGACGAAGAAGACGACGGTGTGCGTCACTAAGTCTTAAACGGGCGGCGCTCGCCGCCCAGAACCACTTCCCCGCCAGATAAAGAACGCCGATGAATTACGCTCCTCTGTTAGAACCCATTTATGACTTCCTGCACTGCCGCACGCCACAAGCGTGGATTGACGAAGCGCGCAAGCCGGAAAACCTGACGCTGTTGTTGACCGATCACATGGTGTGCGAGTTAAAAGCGGCACAAACCGCGGTGTTTATCATTCGTAAGTATGTAGCCGATAAACCCAGTGGCGATGCCATTCTGGCGTGGCTCAAGCCGTACGAAGATTTCATCTACCGCGAAGAGCCAGACAGCAACTTCATTAACGCACATAAAAATCTGACCAAGAGCATCATTGTGCGTAACGAACTGCCGTGGGCGGATGATTTGGTCGAGATGATGATTCTGCTGATCAAAGAAGAGCTGCATCATTTTTATCAGGTGTGGGAAATCATGCAGTCGCGGGGTTTGCCGTATCGCAAAATCACTGCCAGCCGCTATGCCAAAGGGCTGATTCGTGAAATCCGTACGTTTGAACCTGAAGCGCTGGTGGATAAGCTGATTTGCGGAGCCTATATTGAAGCGCGATCCTGCGAGCGTTTTGCCAGCCTGGCGCCGTATCTGGATGAACAGCTGCAGAAGTTCTATATTTCGCTGCTGCGTTCTGAAGCGCGCCACTATCAGGATTATTTGAAGCTGGCGGAACAGATTTCAGCGAAGGATATTACGCCGCGCGTGCAGGCGTTTGGTGCAGCAGAAGCGAAATTAATCAGCGAGCCGGATGGTGAGTTGCGTTTCCATAGCGGTGTGCCCGCTTACTAAGTTGGGTGCGCAAATCTGCGCACCGCTTTTACATCACAGCACTTTCAACATTCGCACTTCGCAATCACCGTGCCCGGTACAGCCCATCGCGTTATCAATCAGCTCAAATCCCAGTGATTCATACAGCTTAATCGCGCGGGTTAGCGTGCCGGTGGTTTCCAGATAGCAGCGACGGAAACCCTGCTGACGCGCATACTCCATCGCCCGCAACGCCAGCGCACGCGCCAGCCCTAAACCGCGCACTTGGGGCAGGAAGTACATCTTCTGCAATTCGCAGATGTCCGGTGCGCTACACGCCAAAGGTGCCACGCCGCCGCCGCCCACAACACGTCCCTCATGCTCGACGATCCAGTAAGCGCTGTTCGCTTCGCTGTACAACTCGAACAGGCGATCCAGATTCGGATCGGACACGGTGTAACCTTTGTCGGCGGTCAGGCCAAACTCTGCGGAGACATCTCGGATCACTTGCGCAATCAGCGGATTATCGGCCGCAACAATCGGGCGCACCTGTAAATTCAGTGGCGTAGCGGTGGTCATCATTTTCTTCCGGTGTAAAAAAGCCGGGCAGTGCCCGGCTATGATTTAGCAATTGGACTGATGCGCTTACAATGCCGCAATCACGCCCTGCTGTTCAATCAGTTTTGCTTTTGATTGTTCCAGCTCAACGATGCGCTCGCGCTCTTTCGCCACCACCGCTTCCGGTGCACGTGCAACAAAGCCTTCGTTCGCCAGTTTGACCTGGATCTTCTCAATCTCGACATCCAGCTTGGTCAGCTCTTTCGCCAGACGCTCCAGCTCGGCTTCTTTGTTGACCAGATCCGCCATTGGGATCAGCAACTCAGCGCCTTCGACGATCTTGGTGACCGAGACCGGACCTTTCTCGCCCGCAGGCAGAATGGTCAGGCTTTCCAGACGCGCAAGACGTGACAGGAAGCTACGGTTCTCATCGACACGACGCTGCGCGGTTGGCGAGCAGTCACGCAGCAGCACATCCAGCGGTTTACCCGGTGCGATGTTCATTTCAGCACGGATGTTACGCACTGCCACGATCGCCTGCTTGATCCACTCAATGTCCGCTTTGGCTTCCACATCTTCTTTCGCCGCATCAAACTGCGGGAACGGCTGCAGCATGATGGTGTCGTGATCGATATTCTTCAGACCTTTCACACGCTGCCAGATGGTTTCGGTGATGTAAGGAATGATTGGGTGCGCCAGGCGTAAGACCGCTTCCAGCACGGTAACCAGCGTATTACGCGTGCCGAGCAGTTCCGCTTCGCTGCCGTTGCTCATGACTGGCTTGGTCAGCTCCAGATACCAGTCACAGAACTGGTTCCAGGTGAAGTCGTACAGGATGTTGGCAGCGATATCAAAGCGATAGCTGTCCAGCGCTTCACGATAGGCTTTCACGGTGCTGTTGAATTCGGTCAGAATCCAGCGATCCGCCAGTGACAACTTCAGTTCGCCGCCGTTCTGCCCGCAATCATGCTCTTCGGTGTTCATCAGCACGAAACGGCTGGCGTTCCACAGCTTGTTACAGAAGTTGCGATAGCCTTCGAGACGCTTCATGTCCCAGTTGATGTCACGGCCAGTTGAGGCCAGTGCCGCCAGGGTAAAGCGCAGGGCATCGGTGCCTGATGCCACAATGCCGTCCGGGAACTGCTTCTCGGTACGTTTACGGATCTTCTCAGCCAGCTGCGGCTGCATCATGTTACCGGTGCGTTTTTCCAGCAGGTCTTCCAGCGAAATGCCGTCGATCATATCCAGTGGATCGATGACGTTGCCTTTCGACTTGGACATCTTCTGGCCTTCTTCATCACGAATCAAACCGGTCATGTAGACGGTTTTGAACGGCACCTGTGGCTTGCCGTCTTCATCTTTGATGAAGTGCATGGTCAGCATGATCATGCGCGCAATCCAGAAGAAAATGATGTCGAAGCCACTCACCAGCACGCTGGTTGGGTGGAAGGTACGCAGTGCTTCGGTATTCTCTGGCCAGCCAAGGGTCGAGAAGGTCCACAGACCTGATGAGAACCAGGTATCCAGCACGTCGTCGTCCTGGCGCAGTACCACAACGTCAGCCAGGTTATTTTCCTGACGCACTTCGGCTTCAGTACGGCCGACATAGACGTTGCCGTCGTTGTCATACCAGGCCGGGATGCGATGTCCCCACCACAGCTGACGCGAGATGCACCAATCCTGAATGTCACGCATCCATGAGAAGTACATGTTTTCATACTGTTTTGGCACAAACTGGATGTCGCCGTTTTCGACCGCTTCTACCGCAACTTTCGCCAGTGGAGCCGTGCGCACATACCATTGGTCGGTCAGCATTGGCTCGATCACCACGCCGCCACGGTCGCCGTAGGGCACGGTCAGATCGTGTGGTTTGATTTCATCCAGCAGGCCGAGTTCATCAACCGCAGCCACCATGGCTTTACGCGCCGCGAAACGCTCCATTTTCTGGAACTGCGCTGGGATCTCATCGGCGCATTCGTCGCTGACTTCACCGTTGGTGTCGAACACTTCCGCACGCTCGCGGATATCGCCATCAAAGGTCAGGATGTTGATCATTGGCAGCTTGTGACGACGACCGACTTCATAGTCGTTGAAGTCATGCGCTGGGGTGATCTTCACGCAGCCGGTGCCTTTTTCCATGTCCGCGTGCTCATCGCCGACGATCGGAATGCGACGGTTCACCAGCGGCAGGATCAGTTCTTTACCGATCAGATCTTTATAGCGCGGATCTTCCGGGTTCACCGCCACGCCGGTATCGCCCAGCAGGGTTTCCGGACGAGTGGTGGCGACCACCAGATAATCTTTGCCTTCTGCGGTTTTCACGCCATCCGCCAGCGGGTAGCGGATATGCCACATTGAGCCTTTGCTCTCGCGGTTTTCCACTTCCAGGTCGGAGATAGCGGTACGCAGTTTTGGATCCCAGTTCACCAGGCGTTTGCCACGGTAAATCAGATTCTCTTTATACAGGCGCACGAAGACTTCACGCACCGCATTCGACAGGCCTTCATCCATGGTGAAGCGTTCGCGCTCCCAATCCACGGAGTTGCCAAGACGACGCATCTGACGGGTAATAGTGCCGCCAGACTCTGCTTTCCACTGCCAGATTTTGTCGATGAAAGCATCACGGCCGTAATCCTGGCGAGTTTTGCCCTCTTCAGCGGCGATCTTGCGCTCAACCACCATCTGCGTCGCGATACCGGCATGGTCAGTACCTGCCTGCCACAGGGTGTTTTTACCCTGCATACGCTGGTAACGAATCATGGTATCCATGATGGTCTGCTGGAAAGCGTGACCCATATGCAAGCTGCCGGTGACGTTCGGCGGCGGGATCATGATGCAAAAGCTTTCCTGGCTGGTGTCGCCATTCGGTTTAAAGTAGCCCTGCTGTTCCCAGTGCTCGTAGAGCGGCTGCTCGATATCTTGCGGGTTATATGTCTTTTCCATTTCTACACTGTCGTTTGCGGCGGAGGTGGCGTCGCCGTATTCAATTGGAAACCAACGCTGCGATAGGCTTTATAGCGGTCGCGCGCCAGTTGTTTTAGGGATTCTTCGTAAGGTACGAAGTCTATCACTTCATGGAAACCAGTAGCAAAATCTGCGAACTGTGGCAGCAGGCTAATCAGCAGGTCACGCGGGGAACTGCCGCGACGCTGTGGCCAGGCTAATTCCACCGGGGCGCCGTATCGCGGGCCTTCACCGGCCAGATTGTGCGGCACAAAGGCGTTGGCGGGACGCTGCCAGAGCGCTTCATCCAGACGATTAGCTTGGTCTTCATTCTCGCAGGCAATCAGAATGCGTTTGCCGTCACGCCAGCGTGTTTCGGCCAGATCGCACACCAGTGCTTCGATGGCGCTCAGGCCGTCGCTGGCGCTTTCCGACTCCATCACATAGAAAGTGGCGTTTTTCATGGCAAGCTTATTTCCATTAATGACAGTGGGGCGCATTTTGCGCCCCATGAGTTCATACGTCTATACACTTCATACTTCGAGCTGCAGATGCGTTGGCTGCTCTCGTTCACCCGAATCACTTACTTGAGTAAGCTCATCGGGACTCTCTCGTTTGCCGCCTTCCTGCACCTCGAATTATTTGTGTGTATTTTTTGCTCGGCTTTAATCGTCGCCGTTCAATCCTGCGCGGTTCAACAGGAACTGCGACAGCAGCGGAACCGGGCGGCCGGTGGCGCCTTTGGCCTTGCCAGAACGCCATGCGGTACCTGCGATGTCCAGGTGCGCCCAGTTAAACTTACGCGCAAAACGCGCCAGGAAACAGGCTGCAGTGATGGCACCGCCGGGACGGCCGCCAATGTTTGCCATATCAGCAAAATTGGATTCCAGCTGCTCCTGATACTCATCTGCCATCGGCAGACGCCACGCGCGGTCACCTGCTTGTTCTGAGGCGCTGATCAGCTCGTGCGCCAGCGGATTATGGTTCGACATCAAACCGCTGACGTGATGGCCCAGTGCAATCACGCAGGCACCGGTCAGGGTCGCGACGTCAATCACCACTTCAGGCTCGAAGCGCTCCACGTAAGTCAGCGCGTCGCACAGCACCAGACGGCCTTCCGCATCGGTATTCAGCACTTCAACAGTCTGGCCTGACATGGTGGTCAGCACATCGCCTGGACGCATCGAACGACCATCCGGCATGTTCTCACAACCCACCAGTACGCCGACGACGTTCAGCGGCAGATTGAGTTCCGCCACCATACGCATCACGCCGTACACGGACGCCGCGCCGCACATGTCGTACTTCATTTCATCCATCGAATCGGCAGGTTTGATCGAGATACCACCGGAATCGAAGGTCAGGCCTTTACCCACCAGCACAATTGGACGCGCTTCAGGATCGGTGCTGCCTTTGTACTCAATTACCGACATCAGCGATTCGTTGTGTGAGCCCGCCCCGACCGCCAGATACGCGTTCATGCCCAGCTCTTTCATCTGCTGTTCGCCGATGACACGCGTGGTGACATTTTTGCTGTAAGCATCCGCCAACTGACGCGCCTGCGACGCCAAATACGCGGCGTTACAAATATTTGGCGGCATATTGCTGAGGTCTTTGGCGGCTCTGACGCCCGCTGCCACCGCCAAACCATGCTGAATCGCACGTTCACCGCTGGTGAGTTCACGACGGGTTGGCACGTTGAACACCAGCTTGCGCAGTGGACGGCGCGGTTCAACTTTATTGCTTTTCAGCTGATCGAAGTTGTAGAGCGCTTCTTTTGAGGTTTCAACCGCCTGGCGGACTTTCCAGTAGGTGTTGCGCCCTTTAACATGCAGTTCGGTCAGGAAGCACACCGCTTCCATCGAACCGGTGTCGTTCAACGTATTGATAGTCTTCTGAATCACCTGTTTGTACTGGCGCTCATCCAGCTCGCGCTCTTTACCGCAGCCGATCAACAGGATACGTTCAGACAGGATGTTAGGCACATGGTGCAGCAGCAATGTCTGACCGACTTTGCCTTCCAGTTCACCGCGACGCAGCAGGGCGCTGATGTAGCCGTCGCTGATTTTATCCAGCTGTTCAGCAATGGGTGACAAACGGCGCGGTTCGAAAACGCCTACAACAATGCAGGCGCTACGCTGTTTTTCCGGGCTACCGCTTTTTACACTGAACTCCATGCACTCTCCTGAATCTTAAAGACAACGGCCTTAGCTGTCGTTAGAATGTAGCGCGTTCGTAACCCATTATTTTTAGCGGCGCCATGACAATTTAACGCCGACGGTCATAATGAGATGTGGTGGCAATGTGTTGTTTTTTCACCACCCTAACGCGTTCGTCATACTATTTTAGCTACGATGACGGCCATTGATGAAGAAAAATGGCTGATAAGCGTTGAAACTAGCGATTTTCCTGCAAAAAGACAAGTTATCACAGGCGTACTAAGCGTGATCATCATTAGATATCTGGTTCGGGAAACGCTCAAAAGCCAGCTGGCTATCCTGTTCATCCTGCTACTGATCTTCTTTTGCCAGAAGTTAGTCAGGATTTTGGGTGCAGCGGTGGATGGCGAGATCCCAACAAATCTGGTTCTGACATTGTTAGGACTTGGCGTGCCTGAAATGGCACAACTTATCCTGCCCCTAAGCTTGTTTCTGGCGATTTTAATGACTCTTGGGCGGCTGTACACCGAAAGTGAGATCACGGTGATGCATGCCTGCGGCCTGGGGAAAAGCGTGCTGGTCAAGGCCGCGATGATCCTGATGCTGCTGACTTCAGCGGTCGCAGCGGTCAACGTCCTTTGGTTAGGGCCATGGTCATCGCGTTACCAGGATGAAGTCACACAAAATGCCAAAGCCAACCCTGGCGCAGCGGCGCTGGCAGCGGGCCAGTTTCAGACCTCCAGCGACGGTAATACCGTGCTGTTTGTCGAGAACGTCAAAGGCAACACGTTTGGTAACGTGTTCCTGGCGCAGCTGCGTCCAAAAGGTAATGCGCGCCCATCCGTGGTGCTGGCTGACAGCGGTCATATGGAGCAGCGCAAAGACGGCTCACAAGTGGTGACGCTGGATAAAGGCACGCGCTTCGAGGGCACTGCGATGCTGCGCGATTTCCGCATCACCGACTTCACCAACTACCAGGCGCTGGTGGGCTATAAAGAAGCCACGCTCGATCCGAATGATGCCGATCAGGCGAGCATTAGCACGCTGTACCAACACAAAACGCCGCAGTTCCAGGCCGAGTTCCACTGGCGTCTAACGCTGGTGTTTGCGGTGCTGGTGATGGCGTTGATGGTGGTGCCACTCAGCGTGGTCAACCCTCGTCAGGGGCGTGTGCTGTCAATGCTGCCTGCGATGCTGCTGTATCTGATCTTCTTCCTGCTGCAGAGTTCGTTACGTTCTAACGCAGCGAAAGGCAAGTTCGATCCCGCGATCTGGATGTGGGTCGTGAACCTGGCTTATCTGGCGCTGGCAGTGATGTTAAACCTGTGGGATACGGTACCGATGCGACGCATTCGTGGTCGCTTTAGCCGTGGAGGATCGCTCTGATGTTTAAGGTCCTTGACCGCTATATCGGTAAAACCATTTTCAACACCATCATGCTGACGTTGTTCATGCTGGTGTCGCTATCGGGCATCATCAAATTTGTCGATCAGCTACGTAAAACCGGGCAGGGCGCTTACACCGCGCTCGACGCCGGTTACTACACGCTGCTCAGCGTACCGAAAGATATTGAGATCTTCTTCCCGATGGCCGCACTCTTGGGTGCATTGTTGGGCTTAGGAACGCTAGCGCAGCGCAGCGAGCTGGTGGTGATGCAGGCATCGGGTTTTACCCGTATGCAGGTGGCGCTGGCGGTGATGAAAACCGCGATTCCGCTGGTGCTGTTGACCATGGCTATCGGCGAATTTGTGGCACCGCAGGGCGAGCAGATGGCGCGTAACTACCGTGCGCAGCAGCTGTACGGTGGCTCGCTGATGTCGACGCAGAATGGGCTGTGGGCGAAAGACGGCCATGACTTTATCTACATCGAACGCATCAAAGGCGACAATGAGATTGATGGCGTCAGCATTTACACCTTCACCGACCAGCGTCGTCTGCTCAGCGTGCGTTATGTCGCCAGTGCGACCTGGAACAAGGACAAAAAGTTGTGGCAGCTGTCGCAGGTAGATGAGTCCAACCTGAGTGATGCGAAACAGATTACCGGTTCGCAAAGTCTGGGCGGGGAGTGGAAAACCAACCTGACGCCTGACAAGCTTGGCGTGGTGGCGCTGGATCCGGATGCGCTGTCCATTAGCGGTCTGTACAACTACAGCAAATACCTTAAGCAGAGTGGCCAGGTGTCAGGGCGTTATCTGCTGAACATGTGGGGTAAAATCTTCCAGCCGCTTTCCGTGGCGGTGATGATGCTGATGGCGTTGTCGTTTATCTTTGGTCCGCTGCGTAGCGTGTCGATGGGCGTGCGCGTGGTGACGGGGATTAGCTTCGGCTTCCTGTTCTACGTGCTGGATCAGATCTTCGGTCCGCTGAGTCTGGTGTATGGCATCCCGCCGATTCTGGGGGCGCTATTGCCGAGCGCCGCGTTCTTTGCCATCAGCTTGTACCTGCTGATGAAGCGCAGTTGATGGTTCAGGGATAGCCTGCTGCTATCACCAAAACTCAGAGAAGCCGCCATCACGATGGCGGCTTTTTTATTACTTCAGAGTATGAATCAGAGCCGGCAGCTGCGACAACAAGTACAATACCAACCCAATGGTGCCACCCACCAACGTCCCGTTAATGCGGATAAACTGCAGATCGCGGCCAATGTTCAACTCAATCTGTTGCGACATCTCCCGCGCATCCCAGCTCTTCACGGTATCGCTAATGTGGCGCGTCAGGAATTCGGCGAACTCTGGTGCAATGCTGCGGGCGGCATCTTCCAGATGTTGATTCATCGAGATACGCAGCGCTTCATCTGCTGCCAGCGTTTCACCGAACCATAGCGCGGCAAGACGCACGCGCTCCTGCACGCGAGAATCTTCACTGTTAAGATCGGCCTTCAGCCAGCTACGCAGATCCTGCCATAGCTCGCCGATATAGCGATTCAGCGACTCATCCTCTTTCAGCCAGTTTTTGATCACCTCGGCACGTTCGGCCATTACGGGGTCGGTTTTTAGCTTCTCAATTAACCGCTGAACTGCGCGGTCAAATCCCAGACGCAGCTCGTGCCCCTGATTGATCGCCACTTCATCGAGAATCGAGTCCACTGCATTGGCCACCAGGTCAGCACTGTGCTCGCCCAGCCATTCGGTGGGTAGCATTTTGGCTTTAATCGGATGCTCACGCTTCAGCCAGCGCACAATCTGAATTGCGATGAACTCACGCGTGCCAGGCTTGTGCAGCAGACGCAGCAACTGTTGCACTGCCGCATCCAGCAGTTCCTGATGACGATTGTTTTTGGTCAGGCTATCCAGTAACAACGCGCTGGATTGGGTGAGATCGACCTTATCCAATGCACGATGCACGGCCCGGCGCAGGAAGCGCTGGATGCGTTCATCATCCGTAAGATCAAGGAAGCCGCGCATCACCTGCAACAGATGGCGACCAATGCGATCGGCGTTGCCCGGCGTGTTGAGCCAGTGCGCCAGCATCTGCGAGGGATCGTGGCGGCGAATCAGCGCCAGCAACGAATCGGTATCGAGAAATTTCTCCTGCACAAAGCGGCCAAGATTCTCCCCGATGCGATCCTTATTGCGCGGAATAATCGCCGTGTGCCGCGAGATGAACGGCACCGGCACGCGACGAAACAGCGCGACCACCGCAAACCAGTCGGCCAGCGCACCGACCATCGCCGCTTCAGCAATGGCCTTGAGACCAAGCACCCAAAAATTGGGTGGCAGAAACAGCGTCACGACAAAAGTCGCTGCGGCAACCAGCAGCAATGCGAGCGCCAGACGCTTGCTCCGTTTGAGTTGTTGATATTTATCCATATAACGATCTTAGCAGACCACACCTTAGGGCGGCGGTGCGAATCATTGCACCTATTCAATCAGCGTCATTAATGTCGCGGCGCGCAGGTGTCACTGCAGCGTTGCTGATGCCCGCGCCATACATAGCGCTGCGGAGGAAGATAATTATTTTCAGTGTGTTATCGACGACGGCCGCCCATCAAACTTCCCAGCACGCCACGAATGATTTGGTTGGTGACCTGGCGCGCCGCGCTTTTTGCCACGCTCTGCACCACGCCATCGCGCTTGCCGCCGCGCGGTCCGGTGGTGCCAAACAGAATGTCTTTCAACCCGCCGAGAATGCCATCATCAACTTCGACATTATTGCCTTTGGCTTCCGGCGCATCGGCCTGCTGCGGCGCGGCTTGCACCCCTTTTTGCAGCATCTCAAACGCGGATTCGCGATCCACTTCGGTGTCGTATTTTCCGTACAGCGGTGAGTTATTGATCAGGCCGTTGCGCTCATCCTGCGTTATTGGCCCCATGCGCGAGCCGGGCGCAATCACCATGGCGCGCTGCACCATCGACGGGCTGCCTTTTTCATCGAGGAACGAAATCAGCGCCTCGCCAGTACCCAGCGCCTGAATGGCCTCCACGGTATTGAATGCCGGATTGGCGCGCATGGTTTCAGCGGCGCTTTTCACCGCTTTCTGATCTTTCGGCGTGAAGGCGCGCAGGGCGTGTTGCACGCGATTGCCTAGCTGACCGAGCACGTTATCAGGGATATCCGACGGATTCTGCGTGACGAAATAGACGCCGATGCCTTTGGATCGAATCAGACGGATCACCTGCTCCACTTTCTCCAGCAGCACCGGCGGCGCATCGGTAAACAGCAGATGTGCCTCATCAAAGAAGAACACCATTTTCGGTTTATCGAGGTCGCCCGCTTCGGGCAACTGCTCGTACAGCTCCGCCAGCAGCCATAGCAAGCTGGTGGCATAGAGTTTCGGCATTTGATACAGCTTCTCGGCGGAAAGGATGTTGATGAAACCTTTGCCTTCGTTGTCACAACGCATCCAGTCACGGATATCCAGCATCGGCTCGCCGAAGAAGTGTTCAGCGCCTTGCTGTTCCAGCGCCAGCAAACCGCGCTGAATCGCCCCCACCGAGGCGCTGTTGATGTTGCCGTACTGCGTCTGGAAAGATTTAGCGTTATCGCCGATGTATTGCGTCATGGCGCGCAGATCTTTGAAATCCAGCAGCAACAGCCCTTGATCGTCTGCGATGCGGAAGATGATTTGCAGCACGCCCGATTGCACCTCATTAAGGTTGAGCAAGCGCGCCAGCAACAGCGGGCCAAGGTCGGAAACGGTGGCACGCACCGGATGGCCTTTCTCGGCAAAAATATCCCACACCATCACCGGATTTTTCTGTGCCTGCCAGTCGGTCACGCCAATCTTTTCCAACCGCGCCTGTAACTTTTCCGAGCCTTCACCGGCGGTCGCCACGCCAGTGAGATCGCCTTTGACGTCGGCCATAAACACCGGCACGCCGATATTGGAGAAGGACTCGGCGATTTTTTGCAGCGTCACGGTTTTACCGGTGCCGGTGGCACCAGTGATTAAGCCGTGGCGGTTCGCCATATTGGAAAGCAGGGATAACTGGATGTCAGGCGTTTGAGCAATCAGCAACGGGGTGGTCATATTTTTTCACTCGCAGGCAACAGGTTATGCCAGAAAGAATAGCAAGCGATGCGAGGGGAAGGATGAAGATTGTACTGAAAGTGTTGATGGGGGAAGCCATCCCCCCATCAACAGGATCTATTGCTTCTGCACCACATCAAAGAACAGCAAGCTCACGCCAATCCCTTGCTGCACATGATTGACGTTGTTCCGCACCGCCACCTGCTGCGCGCCCTGCAGCATCACCACAAACGGAGAGTTCTGCTGCACGGTGTTTTGCAGGTCGGTGTAAAGCGCACGGCGTTTGGCGGCATCACTTTCGCCTGCTGCGGCACGTGTTTTGGCGCTGAGTTCCGGAATCTCCCAGCCGACACGCCACGCCAATGTTTTCGAGCCGCCCGGCACGTTGTAAGCAAAGGCGCTGGCATTGGTATTCGGGTCAACGTAATCCGCGCCCCAGTAGATAAAGATCGACTGGAAATCGCGGCCGCGCATCTTGCTCCATAGCTCGGATTCCGCCACCGGCAGCAACTCAATCTGCACGTCCGCTTTGGCAAAGCTGGCCTGCAGCGCCTGGGCAACATCAATGTACGGCGGCTGATTGATCACCGTCAGCGCAAACTTGCTGCCCGGTTTAATCCCGCCCTTGGCTAAAATCGCTTTGGCTTTTGCCACATCATAATGGAACGGTTGGTCCTCCAGCGCGCCATCAAAGCCCTGCGGCAGGAAGCTTTGATGAATGCGGTACTGACCTTTCAGCAAATCATGTGAGATGGACTGGTAATCCACCAACCAGCGCGCCGCTTCCCATAGGGCCGGATTACCCAATGCGGGCTGCGCTTTGTTCTGCGTATTGAAGCCCAGGTAATACACCAGGCTCGAAGGGAACGCCGCAATGTGCAGGTTCTTATTGCTCTTTAGCGCATCGATTTGATCGGGGCCGAGTTGATAAGCGACATCGACATCGCCTTGCTGAATCAGCAGGCGACGCGCACCCGCATCGGCGACGCCTTTCAGCAAAATACGCTTTAGGTGTGGCTGCGGATTAGCTTGCGGGTTGGCGCTCAGCACCAGCGCCTGCTGTGGCACATACTGCTGAATCGTAAACGCGCCGCTGCCTGCGGTGTTGGTGTGCAGCCAGCCATTGCCGAGATCGTTATTCACCGCATGCTGTTGCACGGTTTTGCTGTCCACCACCGAGGCTACCGGTGCGGTAAGCAGGCGCAGCGCCAAATCCTGACCTATCTGCGCGGGCCATTGAATCTCCAGCTGATGATCATTCAGCACTTTAAATTGGCTGGCGATGTTCTCGTTGGTCCAGCCAAACTCGGCGAGAATAAAAGAGGGTGCTTTGTTCAACTGCACAGCACGCGACAGTGAGAAAATCACATCCTGCGGCGTCACCGCATTGCCGCTGGAGAAGCGGGCACCTGGTTTAAGGTTAAATACCAGGCTGTGCGGCGTACTGCCACTTTGCCAGGATGTCGCCAGCAGCGGTGCCAGTTTCTGTGGCGTACCGCGGTCGGCTTGCACCAGAGTCTGGTAGATGTTGCGCTGTACGCTGTTGCTGACCGTTTCGAAGCTTTCTGCGGGGTCGAAGCTGATAATGCCATCCAGCGGTACGGCAACCACCAGAGTGTCTTTCGGCGTCGCAGCCTGCACGGCGAATGCACTACTCCATAAAGTGACCAACAAAATCAATGTACGCATTTATTGTTTTCCTGAGTGATAGATAAATTGACTCTATCGCTGCTGCCGCTCAGGCAAAATGCCGGTTTGTTCTGAGCTGTGCCGGAAATTAACAAATGATAACATTCGGCGATTATTTCACTTATTTTGTGCGCCGCCTGTCATTTCCAGGAAATAGATCGTTCATGTACTGGTCAATTAAGTAAATAAGATGTTATTAATGAGAATAATTCTCTTGTATGGAAGTATGATTTATTTTTATCGATTGAATTGAGCGATTATTTCGTTGCGCGATCAATTTTGGTCATTTGCCCATCCTGAATTGCTAAAAACACAGCAATTGTACGGTTAAAAGCCCAATTCACCCCTCGAAAGCCCTTTACCTGCCCTTAACCTAAATTCAACATCATGATGGTTTCTCATCAAAACACATCCGAACATTGATTCTTACATTCAGAAATATCTATATCCCTAAGATTGCCAGGTTATTTACCGATTTATAAAGCCATTAACAAAAATAATTATCTTTCTTAGCAAGTGAGAGTCGTCGCGCCATGCTTCTAAATAAACCGACCACCAGACGTAAGTTTTTGCTTGGGTCGTTATTGGCTTTGCCATTAAGCGACCTGGTATTTAAGGGATTAACTGCGGCGCAAGCTGCGGAAATGGCAGCACCGGAACTCGCCGATTACAAACCGATCTTTTTCAGCGCTCAGGAGTGGCAGTTTATTCTGGCCGCGACCGATCGTTTGATTCCGGCGGGTGGTAATGGCAAAGCGCCGGGTGCACTGGAAACCAACGTGCCGATCTTTATCGATCAGCAACTCCATAGCCCTGAATTCGGCGGCGAAATTTACATGCAGGGTCCGTTCGACGTGCACGCGCCATCCACCATGGGTTATCAGATCCCTTACACCCCGCAAGAGCTGTATCGCACGGGCATCAAGCTGGTGGAACAGTGGACGCAGAGCACCTACAAAAAATCCTTCCATGAACTGACGTTGGAAGAGAAAGACGCGGTGCTGACGAAGGTCAACAAAAATGACGGTATCGATTTCCCGGCAATGGGTGAACCGAACCTGAAAGCCTCGCAGTTCTTTGGTCAGTTACTGGCAGATACCAAACACGGCTACCTCGCCGATCCGATGTACGGCGGCAATAAGGGCATGAAAGCCTGGATTGCGATTGGTTTCCCAGGCGCACGCGCCAGCTTTACCGAATGGGTGAAGCAGCACAACGTGCCGTACCCGCTGGGACCGGTCAGCCTCTTGGGTGAGCGCGCATAAGCCGACACCCCCGTATTTGGTATGTGAGACAGGATTAACATGGCACAGATTACAAAGAAAGAAGTCGACGTCGTCGTTTGCGGCCTCGGCTGGGCCGGCTCGTTGATGAGTATCGAACTGGCATTGGCCGGGCTGGAAGTGCGCGCGTTAGAGCGCGGCGGCGAGCGTGACTACCCGGATTTTGCTTACCCGAAACCGGCTGATGAATACGCCTATAACGTGCGCAACAAAGTGTTCGCTACGCCGAAAGAAGTGGCGGTCACCGTGCGTTACAACATGAGCCAGACCGCACTGCCAACCCGTAAATGGGGCGCTTTCGCACCGGGTACCGGTGTCGGCGGCGCAGGTATGCACTGGACGGCGGTACTGATTCGTCCAACCCCAACTGATATCAAACTGAAAACTTACGTCGATCAGGCCTACAAGCCGGGCGTGCTGCAGGATGATATGCGCGTGATGGATTTCCCCTTCACGTGGGAAGAGATCGAGCCGTATTACTACAAGTTTGAGCTGATTTGCGGTCAGTCGGGTAACACCGGCAACCTGCGCGGTCAGATTCTGGAAGGCGGCGATCCGTTCGAAGGCCCACGTTCTGAACCCTATCCGCTGCCAGCGCTGGAAGACACGCTGAACAACGTGATGTTCAAAGAAGCGGCCACCAAGCTGGGTTATCACCCGTTCCCGAACCCATCTGCGTGCGTATCTCGCGCGTGGAAAAACCCGTACGGCAACCAGATCGCGCCTTGTAACTATTGCGGTTACTGCTCGAAATATCCGTGCCTGAACTACTCCAAAGCCTCACCGCAAACTGCTGTGATGGATGCACTGAAGCGTCTGCCGAACTTCTCTTACGAAGTGCATGCGGAAGTGTACAAAGTGGTGCTGCACGATGATGGTAAAACCGCGAAGGGCGTTCTCTACTTCGATGCAGACGGCAACGAAGTGTTCCAGCCAGCCAAAATCGTCGTGCTGTCCAGCTTCCAGCTGTACAACGTGCGTCTGATGCTGCTGTCCGGTATCGGCAAGCCGTACAACCCGATCACCGAAGAGGGTGTGGTAGGCCGTAACTACGCATTCCTGTCGAACGGCGGCGCAACTCTGTTCTTCAAAGACAAAAACTTCAACTCCTACGCCACCGCCGGAGCCACCGGTCAGATGTTCAACGACATCTCACCAGGCAACTTCGATGGCCCAGGCCTCGGCTTCCTCGGCGGCGCGAAGATCCACAGCTCGCAAGCCACCGGTACGCCAATGGCCGCTGCACTGCCAAAAGGTACGCCAGCCTGGGGCATGGGTTACAAAGAGGGTCTGGAAGAGTGGTACAACCATTCTATGAAGATCAGCATCACGACAACTTGCCAGTCGTATCGCGATATCTATCTGGATCTTGATCCGCACTACACCGACCATCGCGGTCAGCCGCTGCTGCGTATGACGTTCAACTGGAAAGAGAACGAACTTAAGCTGCAACAGCATCTGAAAGGCATCGTTGGCGATATCGCCAAAGAACTGAACCCAGACAGCATGAGCATGAGCTTCCTGCCGATGGGCGCGGACTTTGACCTTACCAAATACGTCTCCACGCACAACGTGGGCGGCGCGGTGATGGGCGATAACCCAAGAACTTCTGCGCTGAACAAGTACCTGCAGAGCTGGGATGTGCATAACGTGTTTGTACCGGGCGGTAACGCCTTCCCGCAAAACTTCCAGGCGAACCCGACCGATACCATCGGTGCGATTACCCTGATGGCGGCGCAGGCGATCAAAGAACACTATCTGAAAAACCCAGGTCCATTGGTACAGGCATAAGCACATGAAATTAAAATCATTGTTAATCGCTAACGCCGTGCTGCTGGGAAGCTTTGCGGTACAGGCTCATGCGGAAGATGAAGCCGCGCTGCTCAAGCAGGGTGAATATCTGTCTCGTCTTGGCGACTGTATGGCGTGCCATACCGTCTCGGGCAAAGCGGATTATGCGGGTGGTCTGGCGATTGAGTCGAATCTCGGCACCATCTTCTCCACCAACATCACGCCGGACAAAGAGCACGGTATCGGCAACTACAGCGAGCAGCAGTTCTCTGATGCGGTGCGCAAAGGCGTGCTGCCGGATGGTTCACGCCTTTACCCGGCCATGCCATACCCGGATTACGCCAAAATCAGTGATGAAGACATGCACGCGCTGTATGTCTACTTCATGAAAGGCGTGAAGCCGAGCAGCGAGCAGCCGGAAGAGACCAAACTGAGCTTCCCGTTCAGCCAGCGCTGGGGCATGCGCTTCTGGAACTGGGCATTCACTTCTGACAAGCCGTTCCAGCCGATTGGCGGCGCATCTGAAGAAGTGAATCGCGGTGCTTACATCGTGGAAAGCCTCGGTCACTGTGGTTCGTGCCATACGCCACGCGGCCTCGGTATGAACGAGAAAGCGCTGGACAGCGGTGACGACAAGTTCCTCGCCGGTGGTAGCCTGAACAACTGGGATGTGCCGTCGCTGCGTGGCTTACCGCGCTGGAGTGAGCAGGAGATCGTCGATTACCTGCAAACCGGTCGTAACGATAAAGCGGCGGTAGGCGGTGAGATGAAGTCAGTGATTGAGCACTCCAGCTCGCATATGACCGATGCCGACCTGAAAGCGATTGCGTCGTACCTGAAATTCATCGGTGGCAACCCGCCGCTGCAGGCGTACAACGTGCAGAAGCAGCAGGCAACGGAAGCGAAACTGACCGCAGCGAAAAATCTGTCGGAAGGTGAGCGTCTGTATATCGATAACTGCGGTGCCTGTCACTTTGTGACCGGCAAAGGCGCGCCAGGGATCTTCCCGGAGCTGGATCAGGCCACCATTGTGAATGCCAACGATCCTACCGGCTTGATCCACACCATTCTTGCCGGTGCACAGCAGCCATCGACCGAGAAGGCGCCGTCCACGCTGGCGATGCCGGGCTTTGGTAAGCGTTTGACGGATGATGAAGTGGCGCAGCTGGCGACCTTTATCCGTCAGGGCTGGAGTAACAATGCCCCAGCCGTGACCAAAGATCAGGTTGCGGATGTGCGCAAGACGTTGAAAGCAGAGTAAATCGGGTGCGGCCTTCGGGCCGCACTCTCTTCAATGGAAAGTCCGTACCACTTCTAACACGCCGTTAATCAAAAACTGCACGCCCATACACACCAGCAAGAAGCCCATCAACCGCGAAATTGCCTCAATCCCGCCTTTACCGACCAGCTTCATAATGGCGCCCGAACTGCGCAGCGAAATCCACAAAATCACAGCGACCGACAAGAAGGTCAGCACCGGCGCCACGTTCACCACCCAGTTAGGAAAATCGACACCCGCTTTTACGGTGGAAGCCGAACTGATGATCATCGCAATAGTGCCCGGGCCTGCCGTACTGGGCATCGCCAGCGGCACGAAGGCGATATTTACCGATTCACGATTCGCATCGGTGGCGTCGATTTCATCCTGTTTATGCCGGGCTTCAACGGAGTGGCCGACGGGTTTCGCCGGAAACAGCATGCGAAAACCGATAAAGGCGACGATCAATCCTCCTGCCATACGCAGACCAGGGATCGAGATGCCGAAGGTGTGCAGCACCGCATTCCCGGCGTACCACGCCACCATCATAATCAGGAACACGTAAATCGAAGCCTGCATGGCCTGGCGATTGCGTTCCTGGAAATTCATGTCTCCCGCAAGACCGAGAAACAGCGCCACCGTGGTCAGCGGGTTGGCCAGCGGCAACAGCACCACCAATCCCAGCCCGATGGCTTTAAACAGTTCCAGCATGGTTTTCCCCGAGTTTCAATGACACCGCGACACACCTTAGAGGCGCGTCGCGGCACAATTTAGCGCGCGTATGCAAAATGCATCAATGTTTTGGCGTTTCTAACGCTTCCAGCAACTCCGGGAAGAAATCTTCCAGCAGTTCGGGCGTCATTAGCTCAGGGTAGCTTATCAGGTGTTCGCGAATGCGTTCATTGACGTCGGGCAGCAAACGTTCTGCGGCTTGGTTGGCGGTGATTTTCTTCTGCTTCATCAAACGCAGTACGTCATCCGGCAGGTTGTCTTCATCTTCGACTTCATCCACGCCTTCCAGATCGTCCAGCTCATCCAGCATATCCATCAAGGCTTCGATCTGCGGAGTGCGGGACTGATATTCAGACGGGTTTTCGTTTTCCAGATAGCGCAGCAGGGCACGGACAGGCGAACCATCGGGTTCTGCGGGAGGCTCGCTGGCAAACCAGTTCAGGAGATCGTGCTGCGTCACCTGATGGACGTGATAGCCGTTATCGACCAGCTCATCGGCGAGGATGTCGGCAGTATCGTGCTCAATCAGGCAAATGTGGGTGCGATTAGGCGTGAACTGCTCCAGCCACTGGTAGATCTCTTCAATGACGCTGTCATCGTAGCTGAAGTGGTGGCTGAGATAGCTGTCATCCTGCTGATGAACGCTGATGTGAATCAGGTCGGGATCGAAGTAAATCGCAATATTGATGCCTTTCATGCGCGCTGTCCTGTGTGGTGCAAAATCTCACTATAGCGTCAGGCAGCGCAGATGAACATGACAACGCCAGCAGCACGCGCTACTGGCGGTAAAAATTAACGCAAATCAGCACGATCCAGCCCGTAAGCACTGTCCAGAGCACCCGGTGCCATCTGTGACAAAATCATCAGGCGGTTCCAGGTATTGATGGCAGCAATCTTAAAGGTCAGCTCACTGATTTCGCCTTCAGAGAAGTGTTCACGCACTTCACCGTACAGCGCTTCATCCACGCCGTGTTCACCAATGCGGGTCAGCGCTTCGGTCAGGGCAAAAGCGACTTTCTCGCGAGCGCTGAACAGTGGAGATTCACGCCAGATAGAAACGTGATGCAGACGCAGTTCACGCTCGCCATCAATTTTCGCCTGCTTCACATGCATATCGAGGCAAAAGGCACAGTGATTCAACTGCGAAGCACGGATATCAATCAAGTGTTTCAGTGACTTCTCCAGCGCGGTATTCGCTACGGTGTTAGAGAAATCAGACATGGATTTGGCCAGTGCTGGCGCGGTTTTAAAATGGTTAACGCGTGAAGTCATGATGTTTTCCTCATTCAAAATAAGCGGTCAATGGCTTGCAGAGCCTGGGGTAATGCGGTGTCGCGGCTGACGGGATCGTGCGTACCGTCCACGCGGATAAACTCCACATCGGTGATGCCGATGTATTCGAGTGCCACGCGGATGTAAGGCGTGAACTGGTCATCCTGCACAAACGGGCCGTGGGCAAACACGCTGCCGCTGGCGACCACGCTGTATACCTTCTTGCCGCTCACCAGACCGACTTTGGTGCCTTCCGGCGTAAAGGCGAAGGTGCGCCCGGCGCGGGTGATATGGTCGAACCAGGCTTTCAGCACCGACGGCAAACCGAGGTTCCACATCGGCGACGAGATAACCAGGGTGTCGCAGGCGAACAGCTGATCCACCATTTTTTCGGAAGTCTGAATGGCAGCACGCTGTGCATCGTTACGATCCTCCGGGCGGGTAAAGAACGCGCCAATGGTGAAGGCATCCAGGTGTGGCAACGGGTGCTGCGCCAGATCCAGTACTGTCTCTTCGAGATCGCTATGCTGGGCGCGAAGCTTCTCCACCAAACGCGCCGAGGCGTTACGTGAGGCCGAACCGGCCAGATCCGGGCTGACCTGAATATGCAGCAGTTTCATGAATTTTCTCCCTCAGCGAGATCGCGATAAAAGTGCAGTCCCAACGCGTGGTAACCGACACGTTGATAAAATTGTTGTGCCCGTTGATTGCTCAGCGCGGTGTCGAGCACGATGCGGCCACAGCCTTGTTCCCGTGCTTGCTGCGCCAGACCGTGCAGTAGCGCGGCTCCCAAACCCTGGCTGCGAGTGCTGGTGCAGGTCACCAAATCATCGATGTAGCAAAAACGGCCATGAATAAAGTTTTCCAGCAGTCGATAGCCTGCCAGCGCCACCGGTTTACTACCCTGTTCGATACCCGCCAGCCGATAGCCCTGTAATTGCTGACGCTGTGCCTGCGCCACAAACGCAACTTCATCCGTCAGTTTGAAACGCAGTTCGCGCATCAATGCATAGCAGCAGGCCAGCTCGGTGGGCGTTTGGTAATGAACAATCTTCATAGCAGCCTGCAAGCGGTTGTCGGGTTGATGGAAACATCTTAAACTTCTATGTCGAAGGAAAAAGGGTCAATATAGGAGAAAACAGGTAGGACATGGTTATGCTGCTGTGACGTGCGCTCATTCTTCAGGGGCGCATTCATGTGCACTTCATCGTGATGAAGGAAGACAGATGGGTTACAAAGAAATTTACGCTCGCTATCGCCAGCAGATCCTGGAAGGGCGCTTAAAGCCGGGCGATCGGGTGCCCGCGATCCGCGTGTTAGCCAGTGAGCTCCAGGTCGCGCGTAAAACCGTGGAGGCCGCCTATGAGATCCTCATTGGAGAGGGATACTTTGTCAGCCAGGGCGCGAAGGGCACACGTGTGAACCCTGCACTGAATCTCGGCGAAGCCGCCGTGGTCACCACGGCGCCATCTTCCAAACCGCTCGAACATCCGGTGATTGAAAGCAAAGGCGAGCTGCGGCTGGGTATTCCGGCACTGGATGAGTTCCCGCACAAGAAGTGGCTGCTGATCTCCGGAAAGGCGGCGCGAACGTTGCGGCCCGATGAAATGATCATGCCCGCCATCATGGGCTACCAGCCATTGCGTGAGGCGATTGCCAGCTATCTCAATATTTCGCGCGGGCTCAACTGCCAGCCGGAGCAGATTTTTATCACCACTGGTTATCGCGCCAACCTGCGCCTCATCCTGGCCGTGCTGGCCCATCCTCACGACAAAGTGCTGTTTGAAGACCCGGGCTACTTTTTTGGGCAGAAACTGTTAAAGCGCATCGCACCGAATCTGCACTATGTACCGGTGGATCGTGAAGGTCTCGACGTGGATTTCCTGCAGCGTTATCACTCAGACGCACGCTTCGCGGTCGTCACGCCAACCCATCAGAGCCCGCTTGCGGTGACGTTATCATTACCCCGCAAGCATCAATTGCTGGAGTGGGCGCAGCAGAATAGCAGCTGGATCATTGAGGATGATTACGATGGCGAGTTTCACTACACGCGCAAAGTGATCCCGGCGCTAAAAAGCCTGGATGTGCACGATCGGGTGATCTATACCGGCACTTTCAGCAAAACCATGATGCCCGCGATGCGCGTGGGTTATCTGGTGATGCCGCAGCAGACCATTGAACGCTTCCGCGAGCTGGGTGAAATCCTCGAAACCGGTTTGCCGTTGCTACCGCAGAAAATCCTCGCGCAATTCCTCAGTGATGGACACTTCTATCGCCATATCAAGAAGATGCGGATTCTCTACCAGCAGCGCCGCCGCATGATGCTGGATGCGCTACAGCACTGTTTCCCGCAGCTGTTTGACTTTGAACTCACTGATGGTGGCATGCATATCGTGGCCTTCCTGCGGCGAGGTATTCAGGATGTGGCACTGGCGGAGATTTGGCAGCGTCATCAGCTGCGGGTGTTACCGCTTTCTGGCTGGTATACACAAACCCAAAAACGCTACGGGCTGGTGATCGGTTACACCAATATTCGATCGTTTGAGCAGGCGGTGGATGTGCTGGGCAGGGTGGTAGAAGAAACTAACGGGTTGATGAGCTGATGGATTAATGGCCCTAGCGGCGCAATTTATTGCGCTCCCCATCAATAGTAAATAAGACGCGAGGGACAGCTCGCGTCTTTTCAACAGACACAACACCTAAAATCCTTCAGATGGCAGAGCGGCGACTTTTGAGAGACACCCGATGTGCTTGTATGCGAGGGAAAAAAGCCGACAGCGCACCTGCAATATGAAAGAAGATGGGAATTACATGCCGATATATTTCTTACCTTGTTTCAGCACCACGTCACAGGCCTTGGTCTTCACTTTCTCACCCATTGGCGAGTTGCTCAGACTCTGCAGATTCAGCTGCTGACCGTTGCCGGTGTTCAGCAACCCTTGCAGACCCTGCTGATAATCAGTTTTCTGCTCTTGCGCGGCAGGGCTGCTCAGGCCGAGCTTGCTCAGTACCTGATCCTTCACTGATGAAACATTGTTATCCACCACGTTGTGCTGCACGCAGTAGGACATCACGCCTGCGGCGTTGGTCATGCTGTTGGAGCTAACCGCTTTGTCACCACCATTCAGTAAACCGCTCAGCGAAGAGAGCGACAGACCGCCGTTCTGCGTGTTGCTGGTGGTAGAGCCGCTGTTTTGCTGAGATAACTGCGATGCCGCGCTGCTCAGCTGATCCTGCCAACTCGCCGCCGATGCACTGCCTGCTGTCAGTGCTGCCGCGATACCCAATCCCAAAATGATGCGTTGTGTTGCTTTGTTCATCTCAACCTCTTTGTTTTATACATCTGACGTTGTCAGTTTTGGTTAAGAGAGGCGTAAGCACGGAAAGTTCCGAAGTGGCGGGAGTTTGGGAATGTTCTGGAATCTGCACAGGAAAGCGCCGAAAGGGCACTTGTGCTGCCGTGTTTGCCCCTCGGAACCTGCGAAGTGCTGGTTTTTTCAACGCTTAGCGCAAAGCGCTGTCGATTAGTGTTGCGCACTCTGTTTGTAACGGTATAATCGCCAACGTTTTCCGCATCCTCTTCAGTGCCGAAGTGGCGAAATCGGTAGACGCAGTTGATTCAAAATCAACCGTAGAGATACATGTCGGTTCGAGTCCGACCTTCGGCACCATCGATTGATGCAAAATTAAGTCGCTTACGAGCGGCTTTTTTTGTGTCTGAAATTCACTAATACACACTCCCTCTAAACGAAAAAATCTTCAACTGTAATAGCCCCCGTTTAAAACGGACGCTTCACCAGTAAGACATAGTCATAGAGCTATGTTTAAAAAGTGTCCTGTGCAAAGAATCTAAGTGATCACTGGCGAGCAAAAGCGCCGTCGTTATACTCCCGAAGAGAAAGCCCGTTTCGTTGCGCTTTCAATGCAGCCCGGCTACACCGTCTCAGAGGTTATGCACTTCAGTAAAAAAAACAGCTTGAACAAATGCCGGGACGCAAAACGATGGAAGCTGAAATACTTCGGGACGCGCTTTAGATAGCCTAGGTAAAAAGTTGATATCGCGCATGTCATCGCTGTCACCGGACGATACCCCTCATCCGAATAGCCGAAGGGCTCTGCTTATCGCGTTCGAATCTTTATGAATGGCTGTTGAAGAAACGCCTGCACCGGTGAGCACGCTACAGCAAAGATGGTGACGCACGGCTGTTACCGCTTATCCGCCAGATATGCAGCGAGCAGGCGACAAAAGGCTATCGCCATGTGACTGCGCACCTCAATCTTGTGCTGAAGGAACAGAGCTGGCGGGTTAACCCCAAACGTATTTACCGGATAATGCAGGCGAATAACCTATTACTGGCAAAATCTGGCCATAAAAAGCCAGAGCGCTGACATACCGGCAATGTTGTGACACTTAAGCCGTATCCGCACTAATGTTCAGATAGCTTTGAAATCCGCTGCTGGTATCGGGAAGCCGAGCGGGTGGTGTTCAGCCTTGACAGCTGTGATTGGGAAGCCATCAGTTGGTCGGTACAGCAGGTGGAATAAACAGTGTTATGGTACAGGATCTGCTGATAGAGAGTGTGGAAAAGCGCTATGGAAATACGCTTTACCTGCCAGTTGCCATTGAGTGGCTGACAGATAAAGGCAGTTGCTACATCGCGGACTCAACAAGAACGTTCGCTGCATCACTCGGGTTCATCGTATGCACGTCGCCAGTACGCAGTCCGGGGAGCAATGGATGGCTGAATCGTTCGAGAAACATTTAGGCGTAACTACGTGTATTTGAATGACCTGCCGGATGGGGTGACCATAAGGGAAAAAATGACGGAATGGATGAAAGACTATAACAACTGGCATCCCCATAAAGGTCTGAAAATGCAGTCACTGAGAGATTACAGAAGTTCATTAATAGCTATAAATCAGCCGTGTCCGTTTTCGCGGGTGGCAACTCAAGAAAGTAGGTTAATGGTGCAGTTGTGGGCTGATTATTTAATGTCTAATTCCGAGGAACATATTACGCCATTCGGGTTGGCGAAATTGAATAGTTCAATAATAAACAGGGTCTAAAGACCCTGCTAAATTATTTTGTCCAAACTTTACGATAACCTGGAGAATCAGACTCGGGAGGATAAGTAGGTTGTGCTATTTGAATTGTCATTGGAATGGGAAAATCTACTCCTACAAGTGCAACCTCTCCTTGCTTTAAGCTTGGTAAAAATGAAGCAGCAGATTTATCTATTTCACCACATGCTCTCTCTACAACATCCCGATCTCTATCATTCGTTAATCTGTGTACTAATAAAGTGCCAATTTGGCTTAAAACACCTTCAGTTATATCTCTGGGTCTTTGAGTGGTTAAGCAAATATTGAGTCCATACTTTCTTCCTTCCTTTGCGATCATTTCAAATGCATCAAGCTTAACAGAATGGTCTTCTGAACCGACCCTTTTCCCTAGGAAATTATGAGCCTCATCGACTATTACTAATAGTGGTTTTTTTCTAAACTCTTCTAGCCTTGCCAGGGTTAGGAGTTTTCTCCCAATAACATTTGCTAATATTTCTCTTGCGAAAAATTCATAGCTCACATCACTCATACATAAACGAAGAACCCTTTTATTTGAGCTTAAAAAATCTTGCAGTATGTCGCCAAGTGTTGCTACGTCCTCACCGCCATGAAATACAGATTTTAATGAACTGGCATATGTCACTGCTTGTATTCTTGTCAACAAAGAGGAGCAATAGCTTAGGTCTTGAGTTGCAGCTGCGCCCCATGACTCATCTCCATTATCATAGCAACACTCTTGCACTATCTGAGGTATTAATTTAGTAACATCAAACGGTTGAGATGGATTGTCAACTAATTTTGAGTTGTCACCAGTATTCATTGAGCGACGATAATCAGTTTTAGGTTGCTTGATTTTTCTTAAAATTCCATTAGTAGCTATAGTCGAGTCAATAGATACTAATCTGAGGCTTTTAATCGCTTCTTTCAATTTCGGCCCTTGGACTTTTCCAGAAGGGTCAAACATGGCAATAAAATCCGACTCCATAAAGTCTGTTGGAGGGATTCTAAATTCTAGCGAGCCGTTAGCTTTATTAATTGGAAAACCTAAATGATAATGGGAACAATATTCTGAGTTAAATGATCTATACTCACTTGTCGCATCAAGAATTATAGTCTTTGAGTTATTGTGGGTCGCGCATTCTTCTAAAATTTTCGCGGTTGTCCAACTTTTACCACCGCCTGTAGCTCCTAGTATTGCACAGTGCCGACCAAAAAGTTTGTCTGGTTCAACGGTGACAATACTTGTTGAGCCTCCAGAAATATTACCTAAAACAATTCCTATTCTGTTTTCACCACTATCATCTATGCTTCGGTTAATTAATTCTGGTATTAATGAAATAAAGTCTAATGGCGCAGAATATACTCTATCTCCTAACCGAGGGTAAGCTTTAATTCCAGAATCAACACGGAAGCTTGACGCATCAATCGTACCAAGAAGCTGTATTGTACCTATAGCATCAACTTTTTTATTGCCCTGTGATTCTCCTGAGACTTCACCACGCTCACGTTCTGGCAATCTGACCTCAATCAACCGGCCTAAAACTATAGCTTGTTGCCCTTCGATTAATAAGATCTCACCAACTTCCCCTTTTCCATAACGATCCCCTTCAATGTAGGTGCCACTTACTTCACCAGCATAGACAAGGTTGACTCTTACCATTTGTGCAAAAATTGATGAAATAACTCCAACTTTTAAAGAGTTTCTTAAAATTCCATTATGTGAAATTGATTTATACATTTTAATTATTAACTCCTACTTGTTTGATAGCTTTTGCTAACTGTTCCGCAGGTGTCAGGGCTCTAAGATTGGGGATTAAATTTACAAAATCTTTGAATGAGGCATTGAAAAAATGTATATCATAACCTGATATTGACAACTCTTTAAGTAATGACCAATATTTACTGGAGCCGTTCTTACCATTATTATTAATATGAGTGGCACATTTAAAATCTACCACAATTAATCTCATGCTTGGATTGGATTTTATTGCTGAGTAAATAGGTTCTGAAAGATGGTCATCATTAAAGCCAAACCCTGAAATGATAAGGCAATTATTCTTTTTACGAAGGAAATCTAGAAGTCTTGAAAGTAATTCAAGGTGAGGTTGAATGAATGCTTGTTGATATTTTCCTTTTGCAGGGTATATCAGGCAAGCATTCATTGCTGATGGGGCGTTATTTTCATATATTTGACCATCTTTCCGTACCCAGCTAACAGAGCCATGTAGTTTGAATAGATTAAACACTCCTTCAATGAATTCATGTTCATTCTCATCTCTGTGAACAACGTCATAGTTGAAGTATTTACCATCGAATCTTCTGATGCCAGTATATGAAAGTCCGTCTACAACCATCATTCCTAACTCTGAGGCAGCAGTCTCAAAAGTTAAGTCATAATTAGTTGTAAATACTTTTAATCGTGGATCTCTAACCCTTCTCCTGCCCATTTTCTGGAGTAAATTTACATAAGAAGAAATATCACTTGTTCCATCTTCCAAAAATGAACGGCATTTATTTAATATGACTGTTTTAACTTTGTTTAAAAAATCTAGAACTTCATTGTCTTCGTGAAATGCTAAGAATGCCTCGCAATTTGAGAGGAAGTGCTCAATGTTAGGATATTTAATATCTGTGTATTTGACTTTTTCGCATACGCTTAACGCAATTTTTGTAAGTTTTTTTTCCTCATTTTCAATTGAATTTTCCAACATGGAACATTCCCAAAGATCCCACATGCTTGGGCCACCGACATCACCGAGAGATGTACCACTTCCTGCGAAAAATGATAGATTTGGGAATTGTAAGGACCGAAGTAAATAATCATTTATATAAGTCTGATTTTCTTTTAAAACTTTTTTTTCTATGTCAGATAATGGTAGAGCTGGCAGGGCAGGTGCGTCCGCGGCCTGTATAACATTGTTTGCTTTAATGTCACGCCAATAAATATACGATTCTTCGCTTAGAGCCTTCCAATTGTTACTGCCGGGTTTTAAATATGAAATGTATCCATCCGGAGTAGTGGTCATAGTCTGAATCCCTTGAAGATATAGTGGCTTAGTGTTCATAAATCTACTACATAGGACTGGCTAATAAAACGCCATCCTAGATATTTGTTTATGCAGCCAATGTGTGCAACGCTATCCGCGCCTGCCCGCTTTATGCATCGTTTTTCATGCATGTGCATTATGCGGTCCAGTCCTTACCCGGCATGGCATGAGCGGGGAAAGCGGTGCATGTTTTTTCATGTAAATTCATGCACGCTATCTGGCCTCAAAACATATCAGGCACATATTGACCAACCTGCCTTCCATGCGTGTGTATCACACCGTGGCTGAAAAATTTTTCACACTAGATATGATGAATAGCGCGACTGGCCTTATAGAGCCTTACAAGATATGCATCGCCTTCTACAAAGAAAAACGGTTGTTACACATGCACATTCTCTCCGCTTTTTTTGCCCGCACCGGCCCCGGTTCGTCTGGCGAGTCAATCCCAAACAAATCATTAAGCATCTTTAAAATTGTGATGGATACGGCCAAAAGTCCACGAAGTAAAACGGAACCGAAAGAGGCAAGAAATAGATTTTAAAACTGAATTTTTCTGGACTGAGAAAGTAGCGATCCCCTTACGGGGGTCTCAGCTACCTTGAGGCAGGTCAGGACACTTTACCGTCATGGACGAACCTGTTGCCAGGAAGTGGGATGCGATTTTGTTGCCAAAATCCCTGTAACCATCCGAAGTTCAAACAATACCCGGCAAGCCTTAGATTTGCAATTGCAGGGCAGATACAACAGTGTTTTGACCTCACACTTATGGATAGAGAGACCATGAGAATCTCATCCCGCCTTCTCAGATGATTTAAATGATTTTACTCAGAGAGTTAGCATCGATTTCACCGCACCCAATACCCCACGGTCACCTGATTACTCAACACCGTTACCGCTGGCGCTATCGTGCCGCGCACCGCTGAAAAATACTCAAACCACAACGGTCCGCCAGCCGGGAAGCCATGCGGCAGGGCCATCTCTCCACGCAATCCCGGCAGCTTCACGCAGCGACCGCCACCGCAGACCTGTACCTGAAACCCCATGGGTACGGGCCCATCGACGGCGATGCGCCATGCCAGATGCCTGGCCATCGCGCCCGCAGGAGGTGGCACGACAGGCTGTACCGGACGGCTTTTAAACACTTGTTTACCCTGAGTGATCACGCCGCCAAAGCTCTGGCTGCTCCATGATCCTTCCGCAGCCAGCGCCAGCGGCGAGAATAACAGCAGCCCAAACCACATCCAGCATCGCATCAGATTTTACCTCCATTGATCCAGAACCGACGCGACTCCGATTTTTTGCAATTATCACATCGCATCAGCTTTTCCCCCCAACAAGCCACGTCATACGCACGTTGCGCTGGCTGCTGATCTCCTGGCTTGAGAGCACCGCCATCTGCGGGAACATGCGGCGCAGATAGCGCGACAGCATCAGGCGCAGCGCCGGATTCACCAGCAGCACCGGCGGCGCACCTAATCCTTCCTGATGCATCAGCGCCTGCTCTGTCTGTTTCATCAGGCTCTCGGCAATGCCCGGCTCGATGGCGCTGCCGCTTTGCGTCGCCTGCACCAGCAGCTGCTCCAGTGACACATCCAGCCCAATGACCTGAATGTCCTCCTCGCCGGGGAACCACTGCTGTGTAATGGCGCGCGCCAGACGTGCTCGCACGCGGGCAGTAAGTTCATCGGCATCGCTGCTGGCCGTGGCAAACTCCGCCAGCGTATCGATAATGGTGCGCATATCGCGGATCGGCACGCGCTCTGCCAACAGGTTCTGCAACACCTTGTGCAGCAAGGTCAGGCTGATGACCGCGGGGATCAGATCCTCTACCAGTTTCGGAGCATGTTTGCTGAGCTGGTCCAGCAACTGCTGCGCTTCCTGACGGCCAAATAGCTCTTCGGTATGGGTCGAGATCAGATGATTAAGATGGGTGGCGACCACGGAACTCGGGTCGACCACGGTATAGCCCAGCGTTTGCGCCAGTTCGCGCTGCACCTCGTCGATCCACAACGCGGGCAGGCCAAAGGTGGGCTCGATGCACGGCGTGCCGGGAATCTCACCTTCGGCGCAGCCGGGATCGATCGCCATCCAGCGGTCGGGCTGGATCTCGCCGTGGCCGATCTCAACGCCTTTGAGCAAAATGCGATAGCGAGTTGGCGGCAAATCAAGGTTGTCACGGATATGCACTGCAGGGGGTAAGAAGCCCATCTGCTGGGCGAATTTTTTGCGGATACCGCGCACGCGCGTCAGCAACTGGCCTTGCTGCTCATGATCGACCATCGGGATCAGGCGATAACCGACTTCCAGTCCAAGCTCATCTTCCAGCTGAACATCAGCCCAGCTCGCTTCGTTGACCTGCGCAGCCTCGCTCTCTGCCCGCGTCACGGGCGAAGCACCGGCTGCCGGTTGATGCAGGGCGCGGCCGCGCAGCCACCAGGCTAATCCGAGCAACAGGGCGGTAAACAGCAGGAAAACGATGTTCGGCATGCCGGGAATCAACCCGAGCAAGCCAATCACCACGGCGGCCAGCGTCAGCACGCGCGGAGAGGTAAACAGCTGGCCCACCATCTGCTCGCCCACATCCTGATCGTTGACCACGCGCGTCACCACCACGCCCGCTGCGGTGGAGATCACCAGCCCTGGAATCTGTGCCACCAGGCCATCGCCAATGGTCAACAGCGTATAAGTCTCACCCGCCACGCCCATGGTCATGTCATGCTGCATTATGCCGATGATCAGGCCACCGATGATGTTGATCGCCATGATCATCAGTCCGGCAATCGCATCGCCGCGCACAAATTTACTGGCACCGTCCATTGAGCCGTAAAAGTCCGCTTCCTGCGTCACCTCTTTGCGACGGCGCTTGGCTTCGTCTTCGCCGATCAAACCGGCGTTGAGATCGGCGTCGATCGCCATCTGTTTGCCGGGCATGCCATCCAGTGTGAAACGCGCGCCGACTTCAGCGATACGTCCGGCGCCTTTGGTAATCACCATAAAGTTAATAATAATCAATATGATAAAAACGATAATGCCAATGGCGAAATTGCCGCCCACCAGGAAATGACCAAAGGCTTCCACCACCTGGCCCGCCGCATCTGAGCCGGTGTGGCCTTGCATCAGAATCACGCGCGTCGAGGCGACATTCAGCGCCAGGCGCAGCAGGGTGGAGAACAGCAGCACGGTGGGAAACGCCGAGAACTCCAGCGTCTTCTGCGTAAACATCGCCACCAGCAGGATCATGATCGACAGTACGATATTGAAGGTAAACAGCAGATCCAGCACGAAGGTCGGCAGCGGCAGGATCATCATCGCGAGGATGGTCATGATCAACACCGGCCCGGCCAGCACCTGCCACTGTGTCTCTTTCAGCGTCGGCAAACGTAATTTTGTGGCGATATTAGCCATCACTCTCACTCTCTTGGGCAAAATCCAGTTTTTCCGGGACCGGCAAATTCATCGGGCGTGACGGTGGGTTGCCGTAGCCTTTGCGCCAGCGGCGCAGGCCGTAAACCCACGCCAGCACTTCCGCCACGGCGTTATACAGTTCGGTTGGCACGGGGGCGCCGGTCTCGCAATGGCGATACAAGGCGCGTGCCAGTGGTGGAGCATCCAGCATCGGGATGCGGTTCTCAGCGGCGAGTTCGCGGATGCGCAGGGCAATCAGGCCGCTGCCTTTCGCCACCACCACCGGCGCGCCCATGCTGCCTTCCTGATATTTGAGCGCCACCGAGTAGTGCGTTGGGTTATTCACCACCACATCGGCGTCAGGCACGGCAGCCATTTGTCGTTGCTGCGCCATCTGGCGCTGCAACTGGCGAATACGGCCTTTCAGCAGCGGATCGCCTTCCTGTTTTTTGAACTCATCTTTCACGTCCTGACGGCTCATACGCAGCTTTTTCCAGTTGCTCCACAGCTGATACACCACATCGAAAATCACCATCGGGATCAGCGACAGGATGATGATCAGCATGCACAGCATCAGTAACTGACTGATATCGTTAAGCGCCATGTTGAGGGGTTCAAACATCAACGCGACCAACTGGCTTTTATTCAGCATCAGGAACAGACCGCCGCCGGTCGCCGCCAGTAAGACTTTAAGGATCGCTTTCACCATCTCGGACAGCATCTGTGAAGAGAACAGACGTTTGAGGCCCGACAGCGGGTTGAGCTTTTTGGGATTGAACTTGATCGCCTTGCCGCTGAGGTTGAGGCCACCGATGATTGCCGGCGCCGTCAGCGCGGTGAGATACAACCCGCCGACCAGCGGCAACAGCGCCAGCATAGCGATCCCCAGTAAGGATGCGGCCTGATCCAGCATATGCTGCGGATCGCGCACCAGCAGGCGATCAAACGCCAGTCCGTTGTGCATCAACTGCTGCAGCTTTCGCGCCAGCTGACTGCCACCGATCGCCATCAATCCCCAACCCACCAGCAGCATGGCCAGCGTGGTCAGTTCGCGCGATCGCGGAACCTGTCCCTCTTCCCGTGACTTTTTAATGCGTTCGGGTGTGGGATCCTCGGTCTTCTCGTTGTCGCTCTCTTCAGCCATGACGCATCAGAAACCCAGCGAGTCCAGCAGATCGTCCACCTGCTCTTGTGAAGCGGCGATCCCCTGAGCGTGGGGATCGACTTGCGGCCCGTTCTTCAACTGCACTTCGCTCGGATCCTCAGGCGCATCACGATCGCCCATGTTCTCGACTAACACGCTGATCAGCTCGCGCTCCACGGTATCGATCACCTGCATCAGGCTGTTCAGCACCTGGCCGGTGAGATCCTGAAAATCCTGCGCCATCATGATCTCGGTGAGTTCGTCATTGGTCTGTTGGGTTAAATCAGGCACCCTTTGCAGATAAGCGCGGGTGTCGTGCACCAGCTCGCGCGCCTGATCCAGCGGTTGCGGATCGGCAAACCAGCGATCCCAGCGATCGCTCAGTGCGCTGGCGTCATCGCTCAAAGCCAGCTGTAGCGGGCGCGCGGCCTCGACGCTGGTCAGGGCGCGATCGGCCGCCTGCGAGGTTTTACTCACCACGTAACGCAGGCGGTCACGCGTATTGGGAAACGCATCGGCCACCTCAAAGATGGTCTGCTCCAGACCCAGATTAGCCATGCTGTTACGCAGCAGGCGTGTGAGATGCCCGATACGTATAAACAGATCTTTCGGGTTTTCACTCGGCATATCCGTGGGTGAGTTCATGCTGATTACCCCAGTTTTTCAAAGATTTTGCCGAGCTTCTCTTCCAGCGTGGCAGCCGTGAAGGGCTTGACGATATAGCCGTTCGCGCCCGCCTGTGCGGCGGCAATAATGTTCTCGCGCTTGGCTTCGGCCGTGACCATCAGCACCGGTAGTTTGGCCATGGCGGCATCGCTGCGAATGGCCTTCAATAGTTCCAGCCCGTCGAGATTGGGCATATTCCAGTCGCTGACCACGAAATCGAACGTGGCGGCACGCAGTTTATTCAGCGCATCCTGACCATCCTCCGCCTCTTCAATATTTTGATAGCCGAGGTCCTGCAGCAGGTTACGCACGATGCGTCGCATAGTGGCAAAGTCATCTACCACCAGAAAACGCAGGTTTTTATCTGACATCTCAATGTTCTCCTGAACCGGTTAATCCATTTATTTGCGTTGTAGGTTGTTGCTGAAACCGTCGAGTAAACGCTGGCCGACCTGATCCAAATCCACCACCTCACAGGCACCGTTCAGCGCAATGGCTTCGCGCGGCATGCCGAACACCACACAACTGGCTTCGTCCTGCGCCAGCGTCCAGGCACCGGCCTGCCGCAGCGTTAGCAGGCCGCGTGCGCCATCGTTGCCCATACCGGTGAGGATGGCAGCGCTGGCGAGTTTGCCTGCCTGCTGCGCCACGGAATGGAAAAGCACATCCACCGACGGGCGATGGCGATTGACCGGCGCGTTGTCGCTGATCTGCACTTCGTAACCCCGGCTGAGGCGCACGATCTCCAGATGACGATCGCCCGGCGCAATCAGGGCATTGCCCGGCAACAGCGGTTCACCGTGTTCGGCTTCACGTACCGAAATCTGGCACAGTGAGTCCATGCGTTGGGCGAAGGAGCGGGTAAAACCGGCAGGCATATGTTGGGCGATGACGATGCCGGGACTGCTTAACGGCATCTGTGTCAGCACCCGGCGCAGCGCTTCGGTGCCGCCTGTAGACGAACCAATAGCGATAATTTGCGAGGCATCGGTCTTGATGCCAGCCAGCAGCGCACCGGGGGCAGCATTGAGCCGATAGCGATTGGGATTGGCTTTGGCGGCTCCACGAATTTTGTCTGCCAGCAGCGCGCCCCATGCCGCCAGATCGCCGGGCATCTGGTTACCGGGTTTAGGGATAAAATCCACCGCGCCCTGTTCCAATGCATTGAGCGTGGCGCTGGATCCGCGCGTGGTCATGCTGGAGATCATGATCACTGGCATGGGCCGCAGCCGCATCAGTCGGCTCAGAAACTCCAGCCCGTCCATGCGCGGCATATCAATATCCAGCGTCAGCACATCCGGGTTGAGTTGTTTAATCAGGTCACGGGCGATCAGCGGATCGGGTGCCGTAGCCACCATCTCCATATCGGCCTGCTGATTGACGATGGCGCTGAGCATATTGCGCATTAAGGTGGAATCATCCACCGCCATCACGCGTATCCGCTTCAAGGTGCAACCTCCATCCGTTCGTACACTGATTGCCCGCGCAACTGTAGAGGCAGCGTGGGCTGGGAGAAGTGTTCAGAGTGGCCAACAAACAGCAAACCGCCGGGTTTAAGCAGACGAGCGAAGCGCTCAAGCAGCCGCAGCTGGGTAGGAAAATCAAAATAGATCATCACGTTGCGACAGAAGATGGCATCAAAAGGCTGTGGCAGCGGCCAGCTGTCCGCCAGCAGATTGATCTGTTGATAATGGATGTTCGCCAACAGCGCGGGTTTCACTTTGACGTACTCGCGACTGTGACCACTGCCGCGCAGAAAATAGAGGCGTTTCTGCGTCTGATTCAGCATTTGAATGTCGCTAAAGCGATAGATTCCCGCCTGCGCTTTGGCCAGCACATCGGTATCAATATCAGACGCCCAGACGCGTAATCCGCTGCCCAAAACCTGATCCAGCGTGATGGCGATTGAACAGGGTTCTTCACCGGTCGAGGCGGCGGTACACCACACGCGATAATCTTTCGGACGCTGGCGTGCATGTTCCGCCAGAATCGGGAAATGATGCGCTTCCCGGAAAAACGACGTGAGATTGGTGGTCATGGCATTGATAAAAATCTGCCACTCCGGCTGCTCAGGGTGGGATTCGAGCAGGTCGGCATAAGCGGTAAAGGTGTTCAGTTTGAGTTCGCGCACCCGGCGTGAGAGACGGTTAAATATCATCTCTTTTTTTTGTGTATTCACCACAATGCCGGCGCGCTGATAAATCAGTTTTCCCAGACGAATTAATTCAATATCGGTTAATGACAGCGAGCCGGGTAATAAGCGCGCAGCTGTGGTGTTATTTTCATGCATTGCCATCAAGCCTTATACCGGCGTATTCATCACTTCCTGATACGCAGCAATTATTTTATTTTTAGCCTGCATGCCAAAGCTAAATGAAATTGAGGATTTCTGCATCGCCAGCATCACATCGTTAAGGCCGAGATCGCTGCTGCCTGACATCCACTGCTGCGTTTTGGTTTTGGCATCCAGCTGGGTTTTATTTATCTCATTGATACTGTGCAATAACTTATCTGAGAAGGAAGGGGTGTTATCGCGCGGAGATATCGCGCCTGTGACTTGTTGCGCCTGAGATTGAATCTGATCGAGTACGCCTCGTAATAAGCTCGCTGACATGCTTCACGCCCATTGGAATAAGAATACAGATCGGCAGATTAGCATTCGAGGCTATTCATCAGAAAATGCAATAAGACAACACAACTTCGAGCTTATTGCCCATTAATAAATCGCGCTTTCGATGAATAATGATTCTCTGAATATTCCTGATGACCTATTACTATTTTTACAGGAAGGCGGCATGAGTGCCACGTTAAAGGATTTAAATCATCACCCGTCCGCACAATTAAAATCGGTGCTGTTATCGCTGCGATCCAGCCCGAAAATCGCGCTGGCAATTGCCGCAGCGGCCACGCTTTCGGTGGTTATCGCGCTGGTGATGTGGGCCAATCAGCAGAGTTACAGCATCCTGCTCAGCAATATCAGTGATGAAGACGGCGGTGCCATCGTGGCGCAGCTCACCCAGCTGAACGTCCCGTATCGCATTGACGCATCCAGCGGCGCGATCCGGGTGCCAGAAGGGCAGGTGCATGAAGTCCGTATGAAGCTGGCGCAGCAGGGTTTACCCAAGGGCGGTGCAGTCGGCTTTGAGCTGCTGGATCAGGAAAAATTTGGAATCAGCCAGTTCAGCGAACAGGTGAACTTCCAGCGTGCGCTGGAGGGGGAGCTGTCGCGCACCATTGAGAATCTGGGGCCGATCCAGTCGGCGCGCGTGCATCTGGCGGTGCCCAAACCGTCCCTGTTTGTGCGTGAGCAGAAAGCGCCTACCGCCTCGGTGAGCGTCAATCTAATCAACGGCCGCACGCTGGATGAAGGCCAGATTGTGGCGATAACGCATCTGATCTCCAGTGCGGTAACCGGCCTGGCAGCAGAGAACGTCACGCTGGTGGATCAGCGTGGCAATTTGCTGACGCAGAGTGGCATGCGCGGTCTGCAAACCTCACAGCTGAAATACACCAACGACATTGAGTTTGATTACCAGCAGCGAATTCAACGTATGCTGGCGCCGCTGGTGGGTGAAAACAACGTGCGCGCGCAGGTCACGGCGCAGATCGATTTCACCCAGCTGGAGCAGACCCAGGAGCAATATCAGCCGAATAGCGATCCGCAAAAAATGGCGATTCGCAGCCGACAGGCCAGCCAGGCAGAGCAGGGCAACAACAGTGGCACTGGCGGTGTTCCTGGCGCACTCAGCCATCAGCCGCCCACGCCCGCCACGGCACCGATTACCCAGCCATTAGGTGTCAGCGACAGCAAGCGTCCCGCAGGCCAGCCTTTCAATAATCGCAACGACGAGACCACCAATTTTGAGCTGGACCGCACACTGATCCACAGCAAATCCAGCATCGGCCGCATTGAACGCCTTTCGGTGGCGGTGGTGATTAACCATCTGCCGCAGGGCGAAGAGGGCAGCGTGAGTGCGATGAGTGATGAGCAGCTGGCCCGCCTGAATACCCTGGTGCAGGAAGCGATTGGCTATCAAGCCACGCGGGGAGACAGCATCAATATCATGCATGCGCCGTTTAACGGCCTGGTCGATGAGCCTCCGCTGCCGCTGTGGCAGCAGGCGAGTTTCCACACGCTGTTAATGAATCTGTTTCGCTATCTGGTGGTGGCGATCATCGCCTGGATCATGTGGCGCAAACTGGTGCAACCGAGCTGGGAACGCCATCAGCAGACCACGCTGCGCCAGATGGAGCTGGAGAAAGAGGCGCGCGACGAGGCCGCTGCAGCGCAAAAACATGCGGCAGAGAACGATGTGCGCCAGCGTGCTCAGCAGCGTGCGCATACCGAAATTAGCACTCAGCAACTGCGTGAGCTGGCAGAGCAGGAGCCTCGCGTGATTGCGCTGGTGCTGCGCCAGTGGATGAACCAGGAGGGCAGGCCATGAATGCGGCAGATAAGAGTGCGGTGGTGATGCTGACGCTGGGCGACGAGCTGGCGGCAGAGGTGTTTAAGCATCTCAATGCGCATGAGGTGAAGCAGATCGGCGGTGCGATGGTCAACATGGCCGGATTTAGCCATCAGCAAATGGCGGCGGTATTGCAGCAGTTTGAACAGGATTCCAGTGAATATGCCGCGCTCAGCCTGAACACCAATGATTATCTGCGCAGCGTGCTGGTGAAGGCACTGGGCGAAGATCGTGCCAGTTCGCTGCTGGAAGATCTGCTGGACACCCAGCAGGGCAGCAACGGCATGGAAACGCTCAACTTTATGGAGCCGCAGGCGGTGTACGATCTGATTTGCGAAGAGCATCCGCAGATCATCGCCACCATTCTGGTGCACCTCAAGCGCAATCAGGCCGCTGATGTGCTGGGCAAGTTTGAAGACCGCGAGCGCAACGACATCATGCTGCGCATCGCCACCTTTGGCGGCGTCCAGCCTGCCGCGCTGCAAGAGTTGACCGAAGTGCTGAATACCTTGCTGGATGGTCAAAATCTCAAGCGCAGCAAAATGGGCGGCGTGCGACCGGCTGCCGAAATCCTTAACCTGATGAAAACTCAGCAGGAGGCTTCTGCGATTGAAGCGGTGCGCGATTTTGATCAGGAGCTGGCGCAGAAACTGATCGATGAGATGTTCCTGTTTGAGAATCTGATTGAAGTGGAAGATCGCCATATTCAACGTCTGCTGCAAGAGATTGAAAATGAAACTCTGTTGATTGCGCTAAAAGGGGCCAACGAGGCGTTGCGCACCAAGTTCCTTGCCAACATGTCGCGCCGCCAGGCGGAGCTGATCCTCGACGATCTGGCTTCGCGTGGCCCGGTGCGCTTGTCGCAGGTTGAGGCCGAGCAGAAAACCATCCTGAATATTGTGCGCAAACTGGCGGAATCCGGTGAGATTGTGATTGGAGGCAGCGACGATGCCTATGTCTGATCACGCACAATGGCGCCGCTGGCAGCCGGATAACCTGCTGCAGGAAGCGGCGGAAATCACGGTTGAAATCGACAGCACGGCCTCAGAGGCCCAGCGGCAGGCAGATCTGGCGCGCTTGCGTAAACAGGCTGAACAGCAAGGTTTCAGTCAGGGCATGAAACAGGGTGAAGAGGCGGGCCAGCAGCAGGGCTACGAAGCTGGATGGCGCGAAGGGCATGAAGCGGGTCTGGCGCAGGGCATCGAACAGGCCGCAGCACAGCAGCAGGCGCTGTTGCGTCAGGCCGAGTGCTGGCTGCAAAACTTCAGGCTGGCGCGCGAGAATCTCGACAGTGTGATCCCCGGTCGTCTGGTGCAGTTGGCGCTCACCGCCGTGCAGCAGTTGTATGGCCGCCAGGCACAGATCGATCACCCCGCGCTGCTGCAACAGATTCGCCAGTTACTTCAGCATGACGCACTGCTGCACGGTACTATCCAGCTCTACGTGCATCCCGACGATCGTGCGGTGATTGAGCAGGCACTGGCGCAGGCGTTAACTGAGACGGGCTGGCAGCTACACAGCGATGCACAGCTGGCGCCCGGCGGCTGTCGCATTACCTCCGCTGAAAGCGAGTTCGATGCCAGCCTGGAAACGCGCTGGCAGGCGCTGTGCCAGCTGGCGCGTCAGGAGATTGTGCCATGAGCCAGCAACTCAGGCAGTGGCTCGATGCGCTCGACACCATTGAGCACAACATGGCGGCGGTGCCGGGGTTTCGCCAATACGGCAAACTGACGCGCGCCACCGGGCTGGTGATGGAAGCTGTGGGGCTGATATTGCCGATAGGCGCGCTGTGTCTCGTCGAGCGGCAGACCCCGCAAGGCAAAACCGTGGTCGACACGGAAGTGGTGGGTTTCAACGGCCACACGCTGTATCTGATGCCGCTGGCGCAGGTGGAGGGCATTGTGCCTGGTGCGCGCGTGTATGCGCCTGCGCACGATAGCGGCGGCGATAAACAGTTGCCCGTTGGGCCCCAGCTGTTGGGTCGGGTGCTGGATGCGCAGGGCCATCCGCTGGATGGCGGTGCTGCACTGGGCAAACCGCTGGCGAGCCTGTTCACCGCTTCACTCAATCCGCTGCATCGCGATCCGATCAAAAGCGTGCTGGACGTTGGTGTGCAAGCGATCAATGGCCTGCTGACGGTGGGGCGTGGTCAGCGCATGGGCCTGTTTGCCGGTTCCGGTGTGGGCAAAAGTGTTCTGCTTGGCATGATGGCGCGTTTTACCACCGCCGAGGTGATCGTGGTGGGATTGATTGGCGAACGCGGCCGCGAAGTTAAAGATTTCATTGAAAATATTCTGGGTGAAGCCGGGCGTTCGCGCGCAGTGGTAATTGCCGCGCCTGCCGATGTATCGCCGCTACTGCGCATGCAGGGTGCGGTGTATGCCACGCGCATTGCAGAAGACTTTCGCGATCGCGGCATGAATGTCCTGCTAATCATGGATTCCCTGACGCGCTATGCCATGGCGCAGCGTGAAGTGGCGTTAGCCATCGGCGAGCCGCCCGCCACCAAAGGCTATCCACCTTCGGTATTTGCCAGGCTGCCCGCGCTGGTGGAGCGCGCGGGCAATGGCATGGCAGGCGGCGGATCGATCACCGCGTTTTATACCGTATTGACCGAAGGCGACGATCCCCAGGATCCGATTGCCGATGCGGCACGCGCGATTCTCGACGGCCACATTGTGCTGTCACGTCGCCTGGCGGAAGCGGGGCACTATCCGGCGATTGATATTGAAGCCTCAATCAGCCGCGCTATGACCGAGCTGATCCCGCAAGCGCAATATCGCAAGGTGCAGCGCTTTAAGCAGCTGCTGGCCTGCTACCAACGTAACCGCGATCTGGTCAGTGTCGGTGCCTATGCGTCAGGCAGCGATGCGCTACTCGATCAGGCCATCGATCGTTTTCCCGCTCTTGAAGCCTTTCTCCAGCAGGCGATCCACCAACGCAGCGACTACCCGACTGCAATGGCGGCGCTGGCTCAATTATTCCCTGACATCCCGGAGTGACAATGCACATGCGCAATCCCATGGTTATGTTACGTGACAGAGCCGAAGAGACACTGACCGCCTCCACGCAAACGCTGGGGCAGGTGCAGCAGACGTTGCAGCACGCCATGGCGCAGCATCAGCAGCTGCAAACCTATGCAGATGAGTATCAGCAGTCACTGCGGCGGGGCATGACGGGCAGCGGTATGTCGGTGGCGCATCTGGTCAACCATCAGGCGTTTATCGTGTCGCTCAATCAGGTGGTCAGGCAACATGAGAACCAGGTCGATCAGTGCGAACGTGCCGTCGATGGCGCGAAAAAATGCTGGATTAATGACAAGCAGCGCCTGAACGCGTTTGAAACCTTGCTGGCGCGGCGGCAGAGTGATGAGGCGCAGGCGGCCAGCCGTCGTGAGCAGAAGCTGATGGATGAGTGTGCGCAGCGAATCAATCATCTGCGTGGCCGGTTATGACGATGGATATCACGGCACTGCTTAACGGCAAACTCAGCGATGTGTTGAAAACCCGCGAGCCGACTGACGAGGATTTTAGCGAACTGTTACTGGAGAAGCAGGATGGCATGCTGGCGATGGAGGAACCTTTGCTATCGGTATTGGCCACTGCCATTTCCATGCGGAGTTCGGCATCGTCGAATTCCGGGCGGGCGCCAGCGTCTGCACTCACTGGCAGCGACAATCCCCGCTGGCAGTTGCAGCAGTTGATAAGCCAACAGACGGCCAACCTTCACGGATCGGCCCCAGCCGACTCCATCGGATTAGACGACGCCGGGTCTGATGCTACCGCCAGAGCCTTTAGCGCTGGCACGCGCAATATGCTTTTCGCAGACACGGATCGCCTGTCTGTCACGAATACGCGCCATGCACTTGTTGCTAATGCAGATAGTCTGCCTGCCGTGGACACGCGCCATGCGCTTCTCGCCAACGCGAGTAGCCAGCCTGTCGTGAAGACGCGCAGTCCGCTTCTCGCCGAAATGCGCGGCGCGCCCGCCGATCGCTTTAGTCAGCCAGGTTCAGGCAGCCGGTCACCTGTGCCGCAGCCCGAAGTTTCTGCCACGGCAGCCAGCGGCCAACTCGCCGAGCGACAAAGTACACCAATTCTGGCATCGCAAGCTGACACCATAGCGATCACCGAGCTGGGACTCTCCACCAATCATCCTACTCCGATGCCGTTACAGCGAGCGCTGCCCGCGCCAGCAACGGTCACGGTTGCCCTGCAACATCCACCTGAATCCCCCGCGTGGAAGCAGGAATTCAGCCAGCAGATTGCGATACTGAGCCGGCAGGGCGTGCACAGTGCGGAGATCCGTCTGCACCCGGAGAGCTTAGGTGCGTTGCAAATTTCCCTGCGCATGCAGCAAGAACAGGCGCAGATCCATATCGTCAGTGAACATGCCGGCGTACGTCAGGCCATTGAGCAGGCCTTGCCTCAGCTACGAGCGGCGATGGCCGAATCGGGTGTGCAGCTGGGGCAAGCCAGCGTGGGCAATGAGAACCCGCATGCCAATGCAGATGGCCAGCGCGGATCCTCACAGCGACCATCGCCTGACGATGCAGATGACCATCTAGCGGGAGAAGAAGAATCCACCACAGAGTTAATAGCGTCAGCTCCGGGAAATAGTTATGGAATAAATAATTTCGTATAAAAGGGTGAATTAGCCTCAGGTGTGAAATGACATTGGCTTATTCCACTCCATCGGAAAATATTATAATCATGCTCTTCATCAATATTGTTGAGTCTATTAACTCTCACGCTGAGTGTATTCATTATGCAAGAAGAAAAGACCGATAAACCAAAACGTAGCAGCCTGCGAACACTCCTTATTATATTTCTCACACTCAGCCTGGTAACCACCGGTGGCGGTGTAGCCTATTGGTTTTGGCTGGAAAAACAGAGCGTCTCGACTGACGAGCCGAAAGAACCGGTAATAGAAAAAGTGGAGCCGGTCTATGTGCCGCTGAATACTTTCACCGTCAGCCTTAAACCCACCGAGGAAGAAGCTGATCGCGTGCTGTATTTAGGCATTACGGTGAGTTTTATTGACTCACAGTCATCGGCGACGTTAGCGAAATTTATGCCGGAATATCGCAGTCGGCTGTTTATGTTATTCACCCAGCAAACTTTTGAAAAGTTATCAACGGATGAAGGAAAGCATCAGTTGATTGCCGATATTCAAACGGCACTCAGCCAGCCATTGCCACATCAACAGGCAATCACGCCCGCTGAAGTGTTAATTAATGAATTTATTCTGCGGTAAATACTATGTCAGATAGCTTTTTGTCTCAGGATGAAATCGATCGCCTGCTGAATGCCGACAGTGATAGCAGCGCCCCGGTCTCAGACAGTGCAGAAGCCAGTGATATCCGGCCTTACGATCCGCATACGCAGCGTCGGGTGATTCGCGAGCGTCTGCACTCGCTGGAGATCATTAATGAGCGCTTTGCTCGTCAGTTCCGCATCGGGCTGTTTAATCTGCTGCGTCGTGGCCCGGATGTGACCGCTGGCAATATTCACATCCAGTCCTACCACGAGTTTGCGCGCAATTTGCCGGTGCCGACCAACCTGAATCTGCTGCATCTGCATCCGTTGCGCGGCACTTCGCTGATGGCCTTCTCACCGGGGCTGGTGTTTATGGCCGTGGATAACCTGTTTGGCGGCGATGGGCGTTTTCCCACCAAAGCCGATGGGCGCGAATTCACCCCCACCGAGCAGCGTGTAATTAACCGCATGGTGAGCATGGCGCGCGAAGCCTATGAGTTCGCCTGGAGCACCATTTTCAGCATCAAAACCGAGTACATTCGTTCGGAAATACAGGTGAAATTCACCAACATCACCTCATCACCCAATGACGTGGTGGTCACCACCCCATTTGCGGTCGAGATTGGCTCGCATCGTGGCGAATTTAATATCTGTATCCCGTTTAGCACCCTCGAACCGCTACGCGAACTGTTAAGCAATCCGCCGCTCAGCCACTCCCGCAGTGAAGATGCTCACTGGCGCGGCATGCTGGCGGGCGAGATGCGCGAAACCGAGCTGGAGCTGGTGGCGACCTTTGCGCAAATGGAAACCCGGCTCTCATCGGTGCTGCGCATGCAGCAGGGCGATGTACTGACCTTCGACAAACAGGATCGCATCACCGCCAGCGCCGGCGGTGTGCCGATATTCACTGCGCACTACGGGGCCGTGAATAACCAATATGCCCTCAAGGTTGAACAAAAAATTCAGCCTGCATTGTCATCAATAAGCAAGGAGCCACATCCCCATGAGCGATAACCCAACCTCGACGGGCGCTGAAGATCCCTCTATCGACAATCTTTGGGGAGACGCCATGAGCGAGCAGCAGGCTGCCAGCAGCGCGTCGCAAAGCACTGACGATTTGAGCCTGATAATGGATATCCCAGTGAAAATGACTGTGGAATTGGGCCGTACCAAAATGACTATCAAAGAGCTGCTGCGTCTCAGCCAGGGTTCAGTGGTGACGCTGGATGGTCTGGCGGGAGAACCGCTGGATATCCTGATCAATGGCTATCTGATTGCCCAGGGCGAAGTGGTGGTGGTGTCGGATAAATTTGGTATTCGCATCACCGAAATCATCACGCCGTCTGAGCGTATGCACCGGCTAAGTCGCTAATGATCACACACTCTGCTGATGATTCGCTGCTTATGACGCTGCTCGGTGCGCTGGGATTGGTGATTTTACTGATGCTGTTGCTGGCGTGGAGTGCGAAACGCAGCGGCTGGCTGCAGCGTTATCAACGCAGCCATCCGGCCATTAACGTGGTGGCGCGTCTCTCGCTCGGCGCACGCGAGCGGCTGGTGCTGGTGGATATCGGTGAGCAGCGGCTGTTGCTTGGCATCACCGCGCATCAAATCACCTGCCTGAACCAATCACCGCAACCTGACGCTAAGGACGGACGATGAAAGGGCGCGCAGTCATAGCGTTGCTGCTGCTTTTCACCGCCGCCAGCGCCGGGGCCGCCAACAGCGACATTGTCATCGCCCGACCCAACGGTGAAGATGGCTGGACGCTGCCGCTGCAGACGCTGGTGTTGCTGAGCGGCTTTACCTTTATTCCCGGCATTTTGCTAATGATGACGGGTTTCACCCGCATTGTGATCGTGCTGGGGTTACTGCGCAATGCGCTGGGGACGCCCACCGCACCACCGAATCAGGTGCTGGTCGGGCTGGCGCTGTTCCTCACTTTCTACGTGATGTCGCCAGTGCTGAACCAGATTTATGAAAAAGCGTGGCAGCCGCTGCAAAACAACAGCATCACCATGGAAGTAGCGTTGGCGGAAGGGGTTAAACCGCTGCGCGCGTTTATGCTGGATCAAACGCGTGAAGCGGATCTCGCGCTATTTGCACGTATCGCCAAAGCACCGCCGATGAGCGGGCCGGATGCAGTGCCGCTCAGTATTCTGGTGCCTGCCTTTGTCACCAGCGAATTGAAAACCGCTTTCCAGATTGGCTTCACGATATTCATCCCGTTTTTAATTATCGATTTAGTGGTCGCCAGTATTCTGATGGCGCTGGGCATGATGATGGTGCCACCCACCACCATCGCGCTGCCGTTCAAACTGATGCTGTTTGTGTTGGTCGACGGCTGGCAGCTGCTGCTGGGTTCACTGGCACAAAGTTTCTACAGCTAAGGAGCCGCGAATGACACCCGAAAGTGTGATGGTGCTGGGCATGCAGGCGATAAAGGTAGGGTTGATGATTGCCGGGCCGTTGCTGCTGGCCGCACTGGTCACCGGGCTGGCGATCAGCATCATGCAGGCCGCCACTCAAATCAATGAAATGACCATGACCTTTATCCCGAAGATCCTGATGATTGTCGGCGTTGCCGTGTTACTGGGTCCGTGGATGCTGAAAATCTTTATTGAATACATGCGCACGGTGTTCACCAGCATCTCATTCGCGATCGGCTAATGGCGTTTGGCATCCCGTTTGAGCTGCTGACCGCGCAGATTGCCCACGTGTTTTTTATTATGGTGCGCGTGGCCGCGCTGCTGTTTGTCGCGCCGATTTTCAGTGAGAAGGCGATCAGTAAACGGCTGCGGGCTGCACTGGCGCTGCTTATCGCCTTGCTAATTGCCAGCAGCGTGGAAGATGCGCAGGTGGCGTTGATGTCGTGGCGCGGTGCCTGGCTGGTGGTTAAGCAGGTTGTGATCGGTGCCGCGCTCGGTCTGATGCTGCAGCTACTTTTCGCTGCGGTGCGTTTGTGCGGCGAGATCATTGGCATGCAGATGGGACTTTCGTTCGCCACCTTTTTTGACCCTAATAGCGGCAACACGCCGGTGATATCACGTCTGCTCAACCTGCTGGCGATGCTGCTGTTTCTCAGTATCAATGGTCATCTTTGGCTGCTGGCGCTGCTGGCAGAGAGCTTTACCAGCCTGCCGGTGGATGCCGAACCGTTACACGCGGGTGGCCTACGTTATCTGGTGATGCAGGGCGGGTTGATCTTCAGCCAGGGATTGATGCTGGGATTGCCAATCATCACGCTGTTGCTCTGTATCAATATGACGCTGGGGTTGTTGAACCGTTTAACCCCGCAGCTCTCGATCTTCGTGGTGGGTTTTCCCCTGACGTTAGGGGCGGGCATGCTGGCGCTGTTCCTGATGGGCGATACCTTGCCCCCCTTTTTTACCCACCTCACCGCGCGCATGTTTACTCACCTTGAACAGCTGTTAGCCACGCTACGCTAAATAATCTGGCTACCTGATGCAGACATTACGCGCCACGCTCTCTGTACCGGAGGCCAGCACGCGGCCATTGAACAGATACATGGCAATCACGCTGACATCGCCTGCCTGCAAATGCGGGAAGACATACTTTTGCACGTCCTCATCGCGGCTTTTGTCACCCAGGCCACGACTGTGTTGTGTGACGGTGATTTTAAGCAGGTTGTGGTTGAACTCACCGTTAAACCACACTGCACGATGAATCGGAGTGATCGGTGCCGTCAGTTGCCCATCCTCAAAACGCGAAAGCGTGCCGAGATAGCTTAAATGGCCCTGGCTGAAGCCATCGCGATAACTGCGGTAAATCCCCTGCGTCAGCACCCATTCACGCTCACTTTTGATGTCATAAAATGCCAGCGGAAACAGGCACTGGGACTGCTGTGTGGTGGTGGTCAGCCAGCGACCGATCACGGCAGAAAACGCCAGCACAAAGCAACCGATAAACAGCCAGAGCTGCGGGGATTTAATTGACGCGAAAATAGAACGACTCGCATGCATTGTTCGCTTCCTCAAAGGGGTGTTGGCACGCAATCACACCCTGATGTTGCGGATTGTTGGCTGAACTGAGGGTGACGTACAGCACGCTGGCCGCAGGTTTATCCGGGTTCGTCTCCAGTACATAACGGCGATAAGTGCGTAACGTGGTTTCAATTAAGGCGTGCTGCGTGTGATGTCCTTTCGGCACCCAGACGCTGCTGCCAGCAGGGATGGACGGTCCCTGCCAGCTGACAAAATCAATCGGTTTTGGCGTAAGCAGAAAAAAGTGTTGTACCAGTAAAGCCACCAGACACCCGGCAGTGATGCCAGCGACGGTGACGCCTGCTACTCGCCGCCCATTCAGCGGGCTCCGTGCCGGTAGCGAAAGGGGCATTGTCAGTGCGGCGGGTTGCTCGACGGCTGGCGGCGTATTGATGATCAAGCGGTAACCGCTGCGCGTGACGGCCAGCAGGCTAATCTGCTGCTCAAGTTCCAGCGACATCAATGCACGGCGCAGTTTATTGATCATCACGCGCACGCTGTTATCGGTGGCGGCATAACCGGCACGACGCCAGCCAATCTCCATCAGCTGTTCATGCGTCAGCACTTCGCCTTGCGCCTCCGCGAGTGCATACAGGCAGCGCGCGGCGCTGGCGGGCAGCGTCACGGACATATCATCCAGCGTCCGGTTCAGGATGCGCGTACGTCGATCTAATCTGGCCGCCTGACCAAGCAAGATTGTGTTAGGCATAGAGAATTCGTCTATCAATTAGGGTAAAGAGCGGGTCGGTTGTTAATGTTATTTTTGCGCTAACCGCTCCCATTTTTTGCGGCTAAAGAGTGCCAGATTTTCAGCGCTCTCCCGCGTTTATTTTCCCGAAAGTCACCCAAAATCCTCTTAATCATTAAGGTTATTTATTTGATCTAACCCGTAAGATTTATAGAGTTATTTTTTATCGATTATTAACAAGGCTAATGGCCGTTTCACGTTAGTTGTTCGGGTAAAAATGATTAGTATTTTTCATCAGAAAATTGCGGGCAGAAGCAAAAAAGCCCTCCACGGGGAGGGCGAAAAGTGCACGCTGAATGCAATTAAGGAGAGGCACTAATTAACGCAGCAGGCTCAGCACGTTCTGAGGCACCTGATTTGCCTGCGACAGCACTGAAACACCCGCTTGCTGCAGGATGTTGGCGCGGCTCATGGCGGAGACTTCTACCGAGAAGTCCGCATCCTGAATACGCGAACGCGCTTCGCTGGTGTTGATGACGGTAGAGTTGAGGTTGGCAATGATCGAGCCAAAGCGGTTTTGAATCGCACCCAGATCCGAGCGGAAGCTGTTGACGTCGGTCATGGCGCTATCGAGACGTTCCAGCAGATGGTTAGCGACCTTCTGCACTTCATGAGTATCACGCGCACTGGCATCAGCTACCGCGGTAGCGCCGCCTGCGGCATCATCCCAGGTAAAGGATTTCACTTCACCGTCTTTGTTGATGGCGAAGTAATTGCCGTTGTCGGCTTTGAAGATCTGCATCTCGGTATCCGCCATGTCGGCACCGAAGATGTCATTGGACATCTGATTCAGCGTGGCTTCATCAATCAGTTTGCTACCGATTTGCGCGCCGATGCCCTGACTTTTCAGGTTCTTCAGATCGCTTGGGCCATTCTTAAGAATGTCGAAGTCGAGCGTGGTGATTTTTTCTTTCACCGCAATAGTGTCAATTTCAGAAGGATCGCCAGGCGTGGCGTTCGCCTGGAAAGTGATATCCAACTCAACTGCGCTGCCTGGATTAGCACTGTCAGCAGCGAAGAAGCGCAGATTACCTTTGCTGTCTTCCATGGTCACCACTTCGGTATCGGCCACTGCACCGCCGACCAGTGCGGTAATCTTCGCGCGTTCAACATCGTTCAGTTCGAAGGGTTCAGCCATACCCGGAACGGCAAACTGCTCATCCACACCGCGCAGACTTCCCGCAGCAGTAAACTTCGAATCCATCGGCAGACTGTCGATGATTTTCTCAAAGTCTTTAGCAAAGGTATCCAGACCCAGCGAACCTAGCGCCATCTTCGGCAGCTTGATATCAATGGTCTGGCCATCTTTATCACCGATCTGAATCGACAGTTTTTCCTGCGATCCATCCAGCATTTTCACGCCGTTGAAGTTGGTGGATTCGGCGATACGGCCAATCTCATCCAGACGTGCGGTGATCTCCTTTTTGATCGACTCGCGGTCTTCTTTGGAGTTGGTGCCGTTCTTCGCCTGCACCGTCAGTTCACGAATACGTTGCAGGTTTTCATTCACTTCTTCCAGCGCGCCTTCAGTGGTTTGCGCCAGTGAAATGCCGTCATTGGCATTGCGCGTTGCCTGCGTTAAACCGCGCACCGATGAGGTGAAGCGGTTAGAGATGGCCATACCGGCGGCATCATCTTTGGCGCTGTTAATACGCAGGCCCGAAGAGAGGCGCTCAATCGCTGTTCCCAGTGAGTTCTGTGATTTGTTCAGGTTGTTTTGAGCCATCAGACTCAGTGCGTTGGTATTAATGACCTGGGCCATAATCGATATCCTTTTTTCCAGTGAATGCTGCTTAAGCGTGGCAGCGGGAATATGCGTGAGAGGTGACGCATACCTTATTCATCGGGGGAGTCATCAGGTGCTGAAATAATTTTTTGTTTTTTCATGCAAAGGCAAAAAATCACGACAGGTATGCCGCTATATCGAGACTTAAGACGATGGATGAATATCATTGTGTAAATTATTAAGCGAATTCCTGCCGGCACCGATGGTAAAAGTTGATACCCTCGATGAATCAAGGAATTTAAAAATGACGACACCTATTTCAGGATTGGGCGGATCCGGCTTAGATATCCCCGCGCTGATGGAGCAGATTAAAAATGGGGAGAGCAAGAAACTGAATCCCTATTTAAATAAGCAGAGTAAATTTAACGGCCAGGTATCGTCATGGGGAAAAATATCCAATTCACTGGCCTCGTTAAAATCGAATCTGGATAAGCTGCAGAATGAAGGTTTTAACGGTGTCAGCATTGGCGATAATAAAGCTTTTAAAGCCACAGCCGGAAAAGGCGCGATTCCCGACAGCTATTCAGTGATTGTCGAAAAATTGGCAAAAGCACACAAAATTGGCTCGCCGGAGCAGGACAGTAACAGCGCACAGCTGGGGGATGGCTCGGCAACGCGCACTCTGACCATCACGCTGGGCAACGGTAAACCGCTGTCGGTGGAGCTGAAAGATGATGAAACCTCGCTGGCGCAAGTGGCGAAGAAGATCAATGCGCAGAATGGCGATGTCAGCGCCTCAGTGATGCCTGCCGAAGGCGGCAAGTTTCAGCTGGTGGTGACCTCGAAAAAAACCGGCAGTGACGGCCAAATCAAGATGGAAGTCAGCGGAGATAGCCAGCTGGCCGGTGTACTCAACTACGATCCCAAAGCCGCCAATGTGCCGGGAGATCCGGGTTACGATCCAACGCGCATGAAGCAGATCAGCGCTGCGCAAAATGCACTGATGAAAATCGATGGCATCACGGTGGAGCGCAGTTCAAACACCATCAGCGATGCGATTGAAGGCATTACTTTTGAGCTGCGTGAAGTCTCGGAAAAAGATCCGGACGATCCCGGTCAGTTTAAGCCTGAAACGCTGTCAGTGACGGCGGATACTTCAAAAGTGAAAAGCCTGATTGAGGAGTTCATCAATAATTACAACAGCTTCCTCAGTACTTCCGCCAGCGCCAGCACCTATAAGCCACCGGAAAAAAATTCCGATGAGCAGAACAAGCAAAATGGCCCACTGTTCAGCGATGGCACCTTACGCCGTCTGAACAGCCAGATGAAATCGGCTGCCGGCGGCAACTATGGTGAGTCGAGCGAGTTGTATCACTCGCTAGCCAGTATCGGTATCACCGTGAAGTTCGAGGAGTTAAAGCCCGGCGAAGATCGCACCGCGACGCTGGGCACGCTGAGTATCGACAGTAAAAAGCTGGATGCCGCGTTGAAAGAGCACCCGAAAGAGGTGGAAGCGCTGTTCCTTGGTAAAGACGGTGCGCAGGGCATCAAGGGCCAGATGGGCGAGGTGTTCAAAAGTTATCTGGGCGATAACGAGTCGATCCCCAAAACGGAAGGCACCATCGCTTCGACTGTTAAAGGGCTTAAAGATCAAGAAGCGCGGGTTGTGAAGCAGATCGAGCGCATGGAACAGCGCATCGAAGAGAGCCTGAAGCGCCAGCAGAAAGAGTTTATGCGTCTGGATAAAGCGATGACGGATATGCAGGCAATGAGCAATCAGTTGCAGGGTGCGCTGGCAGGATTAGGCTGAGGAACGGGCGATGTACGGTCAAACCGGTAACCGCGCCTATTCTGCGGTTTCATTAGAGAGCCAGGTAAGCGGCGCAACACCGCACCAGCTGATCGCGCTGTTGTTCGAAGGCGCGATCAATGCCATGCGCCGCGCTGAGATCTATTTTCAAACCGGCAATGTTGCCCGGCGAGGCGAGATGATCTCACGTGCGATTAACATCATTGATAACGGTTTGCGTGCCGGGCTTGATCATCAGGTGGGCGGGCAGATCGCCGCCGATCTGGAGCGGTTGTATGAGTATGTGTCGCGCAATTTGCTGTTGGCGAGCGTCAATCAATCGGCTGAGTCGTTGCCGCAACTGATTACGTTGATGGTGGAGATGTCCGACACCTGGAAAGCCATCGATCCGCAGGTGAAATATGCCCAGTGACGTGAAGGAGCAGATTCAAGCCTTGTTGGTACTGAACCAGCGGCTGATTGCACTAGCGCATCAGGACGGGTGGGAGGCGTTTAGCGAGGAGATTGTGGAGTATACACAGCGGATGAAAGCGCTGTGTGCGTGTGATTTCAGTCAGGCGGATGCAGCGTGTTTAGCACAGTTACTGGCGGAGGATATGCAGTTGATGCAGTGCATTCCGGCTCGGTTGGCAACGCTGCAAAGTGAGATCGCCGCGCTGCGTAAATCCCGTCACTCTGCTCGTGCTTATGCGGTGTCGTAGGACATGGGTGCTGGCGCGAGCCCGCACCCAGCCCCCTAAACACTGATATCGTATTTCCTACCCACCACAGCTGGGCCAGACTCCCCGCCAGACCCGTATAGCGTATGATGATGCCCCAGCTGATCCACCACCTTCTGTACCCGCTGGGTTTTCTCCAGATGATGTTGCAAACGCGCCTCCACCTCACTATTCAAAGCCTTACTGCGACGGACGCGCTCGGTGATTTGCTGCCAGCACACAAACAACTGCACGCGATGCAGATAGGGTGCGGCAATGGCTAAGCGTGCTTCCTGCTGCAGCCGCATCTCATCGTGATGCTGCAAGGTCGCAAGTAACTGACTCTTGCTGTCAGTGAGCACCTGCAGCGCCACAGGGTTGATCTGGGGGCGATCAAGCTGATTCGCCTCGGCTACCATAATGGCATCCAGCTCCTCCAGCGTGCTTTTCATCTGAAGCAATGTTGTATGCAGTGTCTCCATCACTTAAACACCTCACTGTTGTGGCGAGATAAGGGAGTGCACCACGCCGCGCGCGATCTCTTCTGCGGCAATCGGCAAATCACCGGCTTCCAGTGCGGTGCGCAATTCGACAACGCGTGCGATATTCACATCGCGGCTATCGTCCGTCTGGAGTTGTTTCATCACACTGCTCAGGCTCACGGTGCTTTGACGCTCCGCATCCGGGCGGGCGCGGAGTGATTGTGGTGTGGAGCGGGCAGGTAGCTCATGGGTGCCCGCAATGGGTGAAACAGGTTGAGTTCGGTCAATCATGGGATCCTCGAAAGCAATAGGTTGTATAGCCTTTACATCGGGGATCGCTGAGAAATCTAAAAATTATTGTGTTAGCGAGATCACCACCAAACCGCCGGCGCTGACAAGCCCGCTTAGCGTTTGTCCGTTGCGCATCTGCACTCGCAACGTGTCGTTTTCCGCCGCATGATGCAGCGCCTTGCCCTGACTGCGCACACGAAATCCCTCGCCGAGTGTGATTACCTCCACCGTCTGACCGGCACGCAATAACCTCGGCTGGCGCAATTGCTGAGATAACAGCGGCTTGCCCGCTTCAACGTCACGTATCAGGTGCTGGCCGAGGATATCGCGCTGCTGAAAGATCAAACCCGCAGGTTGCCCGGCCAGATCGCCACGCTGCGCCACGATATCGCCCGCTTGCAGCACATGTCCGGCAGGCAAAGACGTTCGTGCTGCCCACCAGCGTCCCTGAGCGTGAATACGGATGGCTAAAAAGTACTTACGCGCACCACAGCGTGCGACCAGCGTTCGCCTACCGGTTAGACGCGAATCTTTACCCGCCAGACTCAATACGGGCGCATCACACAGGGCTGCCAGCTGTTCTGACGTCGCCAGCAGCGTTGCGCTGCGTACAATCTCACCCTGGTTATCGGGGAGTTTTAATAACGCATCCAGCTTAGGCTGCAAGCGATGCTCAGCCGGGATGCTGGCTTGCGCTGGCGCGGAAAGGGTTAAGAGAAATAAAATGATCGGGCGTAAAACATCATGTCTCATCAGGATGCCTTTAATATCGTCATTCCCTTAATGATAAATGGAATAATGAATATTCAAACGAGCTAAATAATCTCGTTTATGTAGGTAATTAACCGGGTATGTATTTAACAGACTAATAGCCCCTATTTCTGTGCACTCTTCACAGTGTGATATTTCATTATTCCTGATTAGACTGCTGATGTTTGGATAACGTGAGGCAGGATCTCCCTTATTATGAACACTAAACTCGATGAGGCGTTTCGCTTTCAACAGCAGGCGCTCAATATACTCTCTCGCCGTCAGGACGTGCTGGCGGCTAATATTGCCAATGCGGATACGCCGGGCTACCTGGCACGGGATATCGATTTCTCTCAGCAGTTAAAAAGCGCCATGGCATCTCCTGCTGCTGGCAAATCAGCGGTGTCTTTGTCATTAACCGCAGACCGTCATATCGCGGCGCAATCGACAAACTTCAATGACGATAGCCTGTTATATCGCATTCCCGATCAGCCCAGTGCCGATGGTAATAGCGTCGATATGGATCGCGAGCGCGTTAATTTTGCAGATAACGCCCTGAAATACCAATCCAGCCTCACTTTTCTTGGGGCGGATATAAAGAAAATGATGACCGTGCTGAGTCAGGGGTAAATAAATGGCGTTATTTAGCGTATTTGATATTGCCGGTTCGGCGATGGCGGCGCAATCGCAGCGGCTCAACGTTAGCGCCAGCAATATGGCCAATGCCGACAGTGTGGCGGGTCCCGATCAGCAGCCTTATCGCGCCCGCCAGGTGTTGTTTCGTGTTGATGCCGCGCCGGGCAGTGAGATCGGCGGCGTCAGGGTCAGTGAGGTGGTGGAGAGCAGTGCACCCGAACGTCTGGAGTATCAGCCGGGCCATCCGCTTGCAGATCCGCAGGGCTATGTGCGCATGCCCAACGTCAATGTGGTGCACGAGATGGTCAACACGCTCTCGGCCTCACGCAGCTATCAAGCCAACGTCGAAGTGATGAACTCCGCCAAAGCGCTGATGCAGAAAACGCTCACTCTCGGCCAATAAGGAAGTGCAACCGTGATACCTCAGGTCAATAACAACAATGGCAGCGGCGACGGATCGGGCAGCAGTGCAGGCGATCTTAGCGCCAGCTTTCTGAAACTGCTGGTGGCGCAGATGCAAAACCAGGATCCCACCAATCCGATGGACAACAACCAGCTCACCTCGCAGCTGGCGCAGTTCTCTACGGCGGCGGGCGTCGAAAAACTCAATAGCTCAGTGGCGGATGTGCAGGCGTTGATGGCGCAACTGGGCGGCATGGGGACCGCCGCATGGGTCGGCCGCAGCATTCTGATCGAGGGCGACCCGACAGTGTCGTTTGGTGGCGCTGAAGAGGGGGATGAGGCGAACGACACCTTTAGTTTCCTGCTGGGGGGCGAAGCCGAAACGGTCACCGTCACGCTCACCGATGCCGAAGGCAACAGCTACACCGCACAGCTGAAGAACGTGAAGGCGGGCGTGAAGACCTTCACCCTCGACGATTTACAAAACTTCCAGCCGGAACCCGGCCCGCCGCAGGATCGGGAATACACCCTGAGCTTTGACGCGAAAAACCCTGACGGCGAGCCGCCAAAAATCTCCGGGTTGATTCAGGAACAAGTGCAGGGCGTCACCATTACGCCGGACGGCGCGGTGCTGCATCTGCTCGACCACGATCCCATCCGTATCGGCGATGTGGTGGTGATCCAAAAATAGTGCCTCACTTACTCTCTGGGAAACATTATGAGCTTTTCACAAGGTCTTAGCGGCCTCAACGCCGCCTCCAAAGCCCTCGATGTCGTGGGTAACAACATTGCTAACTCGCAAACCAGTGGCTTTAAAAGCGGCTCGATCACCTTCTCCGATATTTTCGCCGGGTCGGTGGGATTGGGCGTACAGGTCTCCAACGTCAACCAGAACTTCGCTGACGGCGGGATCAATTTCACCGGCGGCAAGCTGGACATGGCGCTGAGTGGGCGCGGGTTCTTCCGCATGGAGAACGAGGCCGGCGGCGTGTTTTACGGACGCAACGGTCAGTTCGACAGTGATGCTGACGGCAATATTTACAACAAAAGCAATGGCCTGTTCCTCACTGGCTTTCAGGCGACCGGTACGCCGCCGACTATTGAACCCGGCGCGCCGGTGGACAAAATCCGTATTCCCACAGACGATATGCCGCCAAATGCCTCGTCCAAAGGATCACTGAACGGCAACCTGAAAGCAGACGACGATAACGTCATCACCGACCCGTTTAATCACGAAGACCAAAAAACCTATAACTACAGCAGCCAGATTGAAGCCACTGACAGTCTCGGCAATAAGCACACTATCAAACTCTACTTTGTGCAGACTGCGGAGGGGGAATGGAAGGCCTATGCGCGCGATGAAACTGCGCCCGATCCCGCTGGTTACAGCGAACTGGAGCTGAATTTTAATTCCAGCGGCCAGATTGACATGCCGGATGCCAACATCAACATCAAAGGTCTGTCGCTGAACGGATCGGAGCCGCTGGATATCAATCTGGATCTCTCTGCTATCACCAAATACAGCGGTGACAGCAGCATCAAACTCAACGAGATCGATGGCCAGGCACCGGGCAAGTATCAAAACTTTGTCATCGGTGATAACGGCGAGATCGTGGTCACCTACAGTAACGGCAAAAAACAGACCGTGGCGCAGATTGTGCTGGCTGATTTCCCTAACAGCGGCGGTCTGTCGCCTCAGGGCGGCAACGCCTGGGCGGAATCCCCCGGCTCTGGTCAGCCCTTCCTTGGTATTGCCGGAAGCGGCAGCTTTGGCAGTTTTAAAGGCAGCTCGCTGGAGGGTTCAAATGTCGATATGGGGCAAGAGATGGTCAACATGATCATCTACCAACGCAACTACCAGTCCAATTCCCAGACCATCAAAACCCAATCCGAACTGCTGCAAACGCTGACTAACCTGCGTTAAGGACATCGACGATGGATCGCGCCATTTATACCGCCATGACGGCCGCGGAGGCGGCGTTAAACCGCCAGGCCGTGACCTCCAACAATCTGGCAAACAGTTCCACCGCTGGCTTTCGCGCTCAGCTGGCGGCCTTCCGCGCCGTGCCAGTCAACGGTGACAGTCTGCCCACGCGTGCGCTGGTGGCGGCTTCGACCCCGATGCATGACAGCAGCATGGGGCCGATTACCCACACCGGACGCAGTCTCGACGTGGCGATGCCGCAAAACGCCTGGCTTAGCGTGGCGTTAGAGGATGGCAGCGAGGGTTACACCCGCAACGGCAACATTGACGTCGATAACGAAGGGGGCTTGCGCATCAACGGCAGGCCGCTGATGGGCGATGGCGCGGCGCTGACGGTGCCACCGCAATCGCACGTCACCGTGGCCGCCGATGGCACGATTTCCGCGCTGGGTGCTGGCAATGATGCCACCGCTGTGGTGCCGGTCGGTCGCATCAAGCTGGTCAGTGCGCAGATGAGCGAGTTGCGGCATGGCGATGACGGCCTGTTCCGCGCCGCAACGGGGAATGCGCTGGCGCAGGATGAGACGCTGCGTCTCAGCCCGGAAGCGCTGGAGGGCAGTAATGTCAGCCCGGTGCACACCATGGCCGAGATGATCGCTAACTCGCGCGGTTTCGACATGAACATGAAAGTGATCCGCAGCGCCGATGAAAACGCGCAGAAAGCCAATCAGTTATTAAGCGTGGGCTAAGCGCCTGCCAGGGAGATCTCAATGATCCGATCGTTATGGATTGCAAAAACCGGTCTGGAAGCGCAGCAGACCAATATGGATGTCATTTCCAACAACCTCGCCAACGTTAACACCAACGGCTTCAAGCGCCAGCGCGCGGTGTTCCAGGATCTGCTGTATCAAACCTTGCGTCAGCCGGGTGCGCAGGCCTCGGAACAGAGCACGCTGCCCAGCGGTTTGCAGTTGGGCACCGGCGTGCGCCCGGTTTCGACGCAGCGGATCCACACCCAGGGTGGCTATAACGAAACCGGCAATGAAACCGATGTCGCGATTGAGGGCAAAGGGTTCTTCCAGTTGCAAATGCCGGATGGCAGCACCGCGTATACCCGCGATGGGCACTTCGATAAAAACGAGAACGGTGAGTTGGTGAATGCGGAGGGGCATCCGGTGCAGCCGGGGATTGTGATCCCGCCGGATGCGAAAACCCTGTCGATCAGCAATGACGGCATCGTCAGCGTGACGCAGCCCGGTCAGGCGCAGCCACAGCAAATCGGCCAACTAACCCTGGCGACCTTTATCAACGAAGCCGGGCTGGAAAGCGTGGGCGGCAATCTGTACCGCGAAACCCAGTCATCTGGCGCACCGAACGAGCTGAATCCGGGCATGGAAGATGCCGGTTCGCTAAAGCAAAAGTACGTTGAGACCTCCAACGTCAACGTCGCGGAAGAGTTGGTCACCATGATCCAGGTGCAGCGCGCCTATGAGATCAACAGCAAAGCGGTATCGGCTTCTGACCAGATGCTGCAACGCCTCACGCAGCTGTAGTGCTCAACACAGGAATCAACATGCGACGTGTGGTGATTATGAGTGCCGCGCTGCTGGCGAGCGGCTGTGCACATATTTTACAGCAGCCGTTGGTAGCGGGGCCGACTTCGGCCGCTCCGTTACCGATGGCAATGTTCGCCAGCGGCGGTTCGTTGTTTATGGCGGGGCAGGGCATGAATTACGGCTATCAGCCGCTGTTTGAGGATCGGCGCCCGCGCAACGTGGGTGACACCTTAACCATCCTATTGCAGGAAAACGTCAGCGCCAGCAAAAGCGCGTCGGCCAACGCCAATCGTAATGGCTCGGCGGGCATGGAGCTGCTCTCGGTGCCGGACAAGCTTAATCGCTGGCTGGGTGACGGCAAGTGGGATCTGGATGCCAAAGGCAAGAACGATTTCAGCGGCAAAGGTGGTGCGGCGGCGCGCAATACCTTTACCGGCACCATTACCGTCACGGTGAATCAGCTGCTGCCCAACGGCAATCTTGGCGTGGTGGGCGAAAAGCAGATCGCCATCAATCAAGGCACCGAATTCATTCGTTTTTCCGGCGTGGTGAACCCGCGCACCATCAGCGGCAGCAACACCGTGCCTTCCACGCAGGTGGCGGATGCACGCATCGAATATGTCGGCGATGGCTACATCAATGAAGCCCAAACCATGGGTTGGCTGCAGCGCCTGTTTCTCAACCTTTCACCTTTTTGAGATCACCATGAACAGAGCCTTTGTTGTTTTTATTGTCAGCCTGCTGAGCCTTAGCGTGCTGCCCGCCGCACAAGCCGAACGTATCCGCGATCTGGTCACCGTGCAGGGCGTACGTTCTAACGCGCTGATGGGCTATGGGCTGGTGGTGGGATTGGACGGCACCGGCGATCAAACCATGCAGGCACCGTTTACCGGGCAAAGCCTGACGAACATGCTGTCGCAGCTCGGTATTACTGTGCCGCCTGGCACCAATATGCAGCTCAAAAATATTGCGGCGGTAATGGTGACCGCGGAGCTGCCGCCGTTTGCGCGACCCGGTGAAAAACTGGATATTTTAGTCTCTTCACTGGGCAATGCCAAAAGCTTGCGCGGTGGCACCTTGCTGATGACGCCCCTGAAGGCCGCCGACAACCAGATCTACGCCATGGCGCAGGGCAACGTGCTGATCTCCGGCGCAGGTGCGCAGGCAGGCGGCAGCCGCGTGCAAGTCAATCAACTGAATGGCGGCCGAATCAGTGCGGGTGCTACCGTTGAACGTGAAGTACCGAATGATTTCGCTAAGCAGAGCGTGGTGCGTTTGCAGTTGAATCACTCCGATTTCTCGCTGGCGCAGCAGATCAGCGATGCCATCAATCAGCGTTACAGCGGAGGGGCGGCCATCGCGGAAGATGCGCGCACGGTGCGCCTGTTTGCGCCCGCTGATGGCCCTTCCCGCGTGCGATTTCTCGCCAATATCCAGAACATCCCGCTACGCGTGGCGGTGCAGGATGCCAGAGTGGTGGTCAACTCGCGTACCGGATCGGTGGTGATCAATCGCCACGTTACGCTGGAGAGCTGCGCGGTGGCGCATGGATCGCTGTCGGTAGAAGTGGCGCAAAGTAATGTGGTCAGCCAACCCAACACGCCGTTTGCCGGCGGTGAAACGGTGGTGACGCCGCAAACGGATATCTCGGTGCGTGATAGCGGCGGTGCGCTGCAAAATGTACGCAGCAGCACCGATCTTAACAATGTGGTGCGAGCGTTAAATACCTTAGGCGCTACGCCGAATGAGTTGATGGCGATACTGCAGGCGATGAAAAATGCGGGCTGCCTGCGCGCGCGTCTGGAGTTCGAATGATGATCGCCGATCGTCCGGCATTTGATCTGCGTTCGCTGGATGCGCTCAAGCGCGAAGCAAAGCGCTCCTCACCTGAAGCGCTGCAGGCTGCTGCACAGCAGATGGAAGGCATTTTTGTGCAGATGATGATGAAGAGCATGCGCGATGCCACCTTCAAAGATGAACTAATGCACAGCGCGGCTTCTGACATGTTTACTGCGATGCACGACCAGCAGGTGGCGCAGCAAATCGCCCGCAGCGGCCAATTGGGATTTGCCGAAATGATTGTAAGGCAATCAGGTGGTGGCGATATGCGCTCCCCGATCCCGCCGCCGCGCCGCGCCAGTGGTCCACTGCGCTTACCCGCGCCGCTGGCCTTTTCTCCTCAGACTGAAAGCACGCATCTCTTTATCGCACGCTTACTGCCTGCTGCGCAGCGGGTGGCGCAGCAAACCGGCCTGCATGCGCATTTGATCGTGGCGCAGGCGGCACTGGAGTCAGGTTGGGGCCAGCGTGAAATTCCGGCCGCCGATGGTTCCCCGAGTCATAACCTGTTTGGCATTAAAGCCAGCGCGGGCTGGCGGGGAAAAACCAGTGAAATTACCACCAGCGAATACATCAATGGCGTGAAACAGCAGGTAAAAGCGGTATTTCGCGTCTATGACTCTTACGAGCAGGGGCTAGGCGATTATGCCGCGCTGTTAAGCCACAACGCGCGCTACCAGTCAGTGGTGCGCGCCACCTCAGCGGAGCAGGGTGCTAGCGCCCTGCAATCCAGCGGCTATGCCACCGATCCCGCTTATGCGCAAAAGCTTATCTCGCTGATTAATAAGGTTAAGACCACGCTGCAACAACCTGCTGCCGCCTATCAAAGTGATCTGACGAAAATATTTTAATCCGGTGTTTTAGAGAATCGGCGAATCACCGATGAAAGATAGAGAGCAACCTCAAAGACAAGCGGTGGATAGCGATGAACAACCTGTTTAATTTAGCCCGAAGTGGTTTAAGCACCGGTCAGGCGGCCCTGAGTGTGGTGGGCAGTAATCTGACTAACGGCATGTCCGACAACTACAGCCGCCGCAATATTTTGATTGGTGAATCAGGCGGCATGAATACCTCGCTGGGCTTTTTTGGTTACGGTGCCCAGGTGAATGGCGTCGATCGCGCTTATGACGCATTTGCCAATTCACAACTGCGCGGCTCTATCAGCAACTGGGCCGGGCTGAAAGGGCGACAGGAGCAACTGTCTGAAATCGACAACATGCTCGGCGACGAATCCGACAACGTCTCGGTTTCACTTAACAATCTGTTCAAGGCCATGGCCACGCTGAGCGGTGATGCTTCTGATGGGCCAGCGCGTTCCGCACTATTTAGTGCGCTGGGTGTATTAACGCAGCGCTTTAACGACAGCGGTAAAAAACTCACTGGGCTGGAGAAAAGCACCAACACGCACATTGAGCAGAGCGTGAAGGACATCAACAGCTACAGCGACCAGTTAGCCAATATCAATAAACAGCTGGAGCGAGTGCAGGCGCAGGGCGGTAATCCCCCCGCTGATCTGCTGGACCAACGCGATGGCTTGCTGGAAAAGCTCAGCGAACAGCTGGGTGTTGAGGTCACTGAAGACAAAGCCTCGGGCCGTGTGGATGTGACTCTGCCTGATGGGCGCCCCCTTATCGCCGGCGATCGCGCCTATAAGTTACAAACCTCGCCGTCCGCCAGCGATCCCAATAAAACCGTGGTCTCTTACGTGGGTCACAATGGCAAGCCTGAGCCACTGAGTGAAACCAGCGTCACCAAAGGCCGTCTCGCCGGATTATTTAAGTTCCGTAATGACGATCTGGCGGTGGCGCGCAATGAGTTGAACCATATCGCTTTTATGATGGCGAGCCGCTTAAACGAACAGCACCATGCGGGCTTCGATGCGGACGGCAATCCCGGTCAGGATCTGTTCTCGCTGCCGGAGATCAAAGCCCTCGCTAATAGCCAAAACACCGGCAGCGGCCGGCTCGATTCCATCCGTGTTACCGACTACAAAGCGGTGAATGCCGAAGATTATAACGTCAGCTTTGATGGCACAGACTGGCATGTTACCGGTGCGGATGGTCGCACGGTTCCGGCGACGGTGACGGGCGGCATGCTGTCATTTGACGGCGTGGAAATCGATCTACCTGCTGGCGTGAATGCGGGCGACAGCTTTAGCCTCAATCCGATGGCCGGTGCTGCTGAAGGGATTGGCCGTGCCCTGGACAGCGCCAGCAAATTTGCCGCCTCTGATGATCCTGCTGGCGGCAGTTCCAATAACAAAAATCTGGAACTGATGCTGAAAATTCAGGATGAAAAACTGATCGGCAAAAATACGCTCACCGATGCCTATACCCAACTGGTTGGCACCATCGGCTCCAATGCGCGCGCGGTTAATTCCGGACTGGAATCGGCCAAAATAGATCTCGATGACAAATTCAACACCAAACAGTCGCTTAGCGGCGTTGATATGAATGAAGAGATGGTGAATATGCAGATGTTTATGCAGTACTACCAGGCCAACAGTCAAATATTGCAAACCGCCACCACGTTATTTGACACGCTGCTATCGATTAAATAAAGGAGTCAGCGATGCGATTAAGCACTTTATATATGTTCAAACAGAATGCGGAAAGTATGTCGCAGCGTGTGAGTGAGAATAACAATATTTACTTGCGCCTCTCGGCAGGTAAATCACTGTTACGCGCATCAGACGATCCGCAAGGTGCCACCGACGCGGTAAAAAACCAGGACGCGCTGGCAAAACTGGAGTTGTACCGCAGCGTGCGATCCGGCGCGCGCAGTGCCATGGAGCACGAGGAGAGTATTCTCAGCAGCGTCGGCAGTATCATCACTACCAGCCTGACGGAGAAAATCATCGCGGCGAAAAGCGATACCTATTCCGCAGAAGACCGCGCTGCGCTGGGAAAAGAGTTATCCGGCATTCGCGGCACCTTATTTGATCTTGCTAATACGCGCGACAGTCAGGGACGCTATATTTTCTCGGGTTATCATAGTGATACTGCACCCTTTGATGCGGCAGGAAATTATCAGGGCGGTAGCGAAGCGCGCCAGCAAACCGTAGCAGATGGCACTGGCATGTCGGTTAGCCGACTGGGCGATGCGGTATTTGGTGACATCTTTGCCGATCTGGATAAGGCGGTGGCGGAGTTGAGCCGTGATCCTATCGACAGAGACGAACTGGAGAAAGCCCTGAGCGCTGCCAGCCAGGCGGTCGACAAAGGCATGGATCGATTGGGCAAAGCGCAGGCTGAACTGGGCACCCATCTGCAGCAACTTGATAGCCTCGATTTAAGCGGTGAGAGTTTGATCAATGACACCATCGTCAAAGTACAAAATGCGATTGGCGCAGATTACGGCACCATGACATCGTTAATTATGGATTCTAAGATGTCTGAATATGCGTTAAATGCGTCGATGATGGTCTTTCAGTCGATGCAAAAAATGAACTTGTTCAATAAATTATAAATTTACCTTTCTGATTCTCAATATCATCGTGTAGCGCGAGAGTAAATCCTATGTTTAATAAAATAAAAATCTACACTGCGGTCAGCTTGATTATCGTGATGTTTGCTGTCGTCCTCTTTTCTACCGTCACTTTTTCGCTATTTAACGCTTATTCCAATAACGAGAACTTTAATAAAATACAGATCGCCTCGTATAGTAATAATCAGATGCGCGATGCTGCCTATAACATCAGTGCAGCACTGGCTAACACCAACGGCATTATGCTGCTGCAGGCGCAGGGAGAAACGGCCTCGCCAACGCTGCTGCAAACCACGGCGCTGATCCTGAAAAGCGCTGAAGAAGATATGCAGCAGTTTATGAGCTCACCGTTCAACAGCGAAGAGGAAACCAAAGTCGCCGAAGAGGTGAACACCGCTTTTAAAGCGGTGTATGACGTGGTGCAGATTAAACTGGATCAGCTCCAGCGCCAGGAGAGTTATCGCGGTTCACTGGAAAGTGAACTGGGGTTGCGCACCACATTGAATCAACGCATTGAGGGCTATAACCAGATTAATTTTAAGCAGAATCAGGAGTATGTCAGCCATGCGGCGAGCAATTACCGCACCATGCTGGTGATTGGGATCAGCGTTACCGTGCTGGCGGCACTCTTACTGATTAGTGTGCGTATCTGGCTGCGCAAGACGCTGGTGCGTCGTATGGAAGGCACGGTTGAGGTACTGAAACGCGTGGCGGCAGGTGATTTGAGCCGCCGCGTCGAGATCGGCAGCGCCAATGAAATCGGCACTATGCTGAGCGAATTGGAACAAATGCGCGTGTCGCTGACCGGCACCATTCTCAGTATTCGTGAGAGTGTGCAGCACATTCATACCAATGCGCAGGAAATTGCCCAAGGCAACAGCGATCTATCTGCGCGTACCGAGGAGCAGGCAGCCTCGTTGCAGCAGACCGCCGCCAGTATGGAGGAGATCAAAACCACGGTGCGGCAGAATGCCGACAACGCCCACACCGCGCGCCAGCTGGCGGTTAGTGCCAGCGACAATGCGCAGCAGGGCGGCAATGTGATGCAAAGTCTGGAGCAGATCATGGCGCAGATCACCGTCAGCTCGCGCCAAATCGCCGATATCAACGGCGTGATTGACAGCATTGCTAATCAAACCAATATCCTGGCGCTGAATGCCGCAGTCGAAGCGGCACGCGCCGGTGAACAGGGACGTGGTTTCGCGGTGGTGGCTGAAGAGGTGCGTAACCTCGCCAGGCGCAGCGCTGATGCAGCCAAAGAGATCAATCAGCTGATCCACACCTGCGTCAGCAATATGGATACGGGATCGCGCCAGGTGAACCAGGCCAGCGTCGTGATGCAGGATATCGTCAGCTCGGTGGCGCAGGTGACGCAGATTATGGGGGAAATTACCTCAGCGTCAGATGAGCAGAGCACCGGTATCAACCAGATTTCGCAGGCGGTAAACGAAATGGATCTGGTGACTCAACAGAACGCGGCGATGGTGGAAGAAGCCGCGATGGCGGCTGGTGGATTAGAAGCGCAGTCCGACGCGCTGGAGAAGCTGGTGGCACAGTTTGTGTTAACTCATGAAGGCTCCGCACAACCGGCTCGTTTGGTCAATAAAGTGAATAACCGCCATCAGGATCTGATATCGGAAAAAGAGAATACGCAGTGGGAATCGTTCTAACGTATTACCCATTAGTGAAATAAAGAGATTAAATAGCCCAGGTACTAAGAGCTTATTGCGCTATATAAATAATAACGCTCAGCTGATAATTAATAACAAGACTATCAGATGGGTGGCAATATGGATAGGTTATATAACGCATCCGGTCTGAATGATAAAAACGAACTGTGGCTAACCTACCATTATCTGGTGCGGCAGGAAGTGTTACGCCTGCAAAAAAGATTACCGGCTAGCGTCGAGTTCGATGATCTCATTCAGGCAGGTGCGATAGGATTTATTGCTGCGGTTGACAGTTATGACGCGAAGAAAGGTGTCACGCTCAGCGCCTGGATTACACAACGCGTGCGCTGGGCGTTAATCGATGAATTGCGAGAACGTGATTGGGTGCCGCGTCGGGTCAGAACCCATTCGCGTGAGATATCTGCGGTTATCCAGATAATTGAACAGGAGCAGGGCGCCAGTGCCAGTGAAAGAGATATTGCCGAACGAATGGGCGTATCGCTGCGGGATTTTCAACAGATGCTGGCAGATAATAACAACAGCCAACTTTTTTCCATGGATGAATTGCAAGAGCATTATGCCGATCTTTGGGAACAAGCTGATGAAGAACATGCCTTGCTGAACCCCCTGCATCACTCTATTCAGGAGGATTTGATTGAGCGTATTGCTGACTACGTACGTTATATTCCTGAGCGGGAGCAGCGCATCTTACAGTTTTATTATCACTATGATCTCAATATGCGCGAGATTGCTTTACTTCTCGACATTACGGAAACACGAGTGAGTCAACTTCACAGTCTGGCAATAAAACGTTTGCGTAGTCGAATGGATTATGATGGAGCAATCTAAAGTGATGCAGCACCTGCAAAGTTGTAAAAGGACATCATCGATAATTAATAACAATTAATAATATTATTATCGTTATTAATCATTTGGTTAGTTGGGTTTTTCATGTGAGGGTTTTCTGACGTGTTGTTACGGAAATTTCTGATGGCTATCATTTTTTCATTGCTGGATGCGGCTCAATCGTCGGCTGTTGGGATGATCGATAGTCACAAAAATGTTCACCCTACGACCACACGATTATCAGCATCACATGGGGAATGGATATTCCTCTCTTAATGACCTCTGCTTTGCACGATAAATATAAGGTGTTATCAATGTCTGACTTTGATGAGTATCTTCAGCATATCCACGATATGAATTTATCTTACCTTCTACTGGCGCAACAATTAATTCGACAGGATAAATTTGCGGCAGGTTTTCGCCTTGGATTATCGGAGTCTACCACTGATAATTTGAAGGCGCTGACGTTACCCCAATTGATGAAGCTGGCCTCGACCAATCAATTAATTTGCCGCTTACGCATTGATGATGAAGTCTTGATTGAGAATCTCACGAAAGAATCGCGGATTGAGGCTCTGCAGAAAATTCACACCGGCATTATCTTGTCGACGGATTTGCTTAATTCAATTAATAAAGAACCTATGGCTGTGGATTAAGGGGGCGAGAATGAGTGAAAGAAATTTATTGCAGGAAGTGCATGACGTTCAAATCGCCATGGTGTTGATCTCTCTCGGAGCACGTATGCAGGTTTTAGAATCTGAGACATCTCTAAGTCGACGACGACTATTACGCTTGTATAAGGAGTTACGTGGATGCCCACCACCGAAAGGCATGTTGCCTTTCTCCGAAGACTGGTTTATGTCGTGGGAACAGAATATTCACTCGTCGATGTTTTATAACATCTACCTGTATTTGAAAGTGACGGAAAAAGGTCCGCCGATTAACGTGTTGATGAAAACGTATCGGCTCTATCTGGAACAGTGTTACGGTCAGAGTCATGAGGAGCCCATATTAGGTCTGACGCGCGCTTGGACGTTAGTTCGCTTTATTGAGTGCGGCATTATTTCCCGTAAAGCGTGCCGGATCTGTCAGGGGGGATATGTGGTGATCACCGAGAACATCAAGAAACCCTTTACCTGCAGTTTGTGCAGCCCACCCTCACGCGCCAGTAAAAAATCTCAGGTTGACCACGTTAATCAACGGCACATTCAGGCCGCCGCCGCTTTTATGCCGGTCATTGCCTGAGGCGCTAGCCCTATTTCAGTGACAAGAAAGTCATACGCCCGTGGCCAGTCTGGCGCGGGCTATCAATAATACAAGGAGCAATCGTGTTAGTTATTTTTGGCTATCTTGTTGTTATATCAACAGTGTTTGGCGGATTTATGCTGGCTGGCGGTCAAATGGCCGCGCTGTTTCAACCTATCGAACTGCTGATCATTGGTGGCGCGGGTATGGGTGCCTTTCTGGTGGGCAACAATATTAAGTCGCTGAAGGCCACGGGCAAAGCGTTGGTAAAGCTGTTTGTTGGCCGCAGCTACAGCAAAGCGATTTACATGGATTTGATGGCTTTGCTGTTCCTCTTGCTGTCGAAGAGTCGCATGCAAGGGTTGATGTCGCTGGAGAAGGACATTGAAGAACCGGAAAGCAGTGAGATCTTCAGCGCCTATCCGCGTCTGCTCAATGACCCCATGCTAAAAAATTTCGTGCTGGATTATTTTCGCCTGATGATCGCCGGCAGCATGAATGCGCATGAAATCGAAGCGCTGATGGATGAAGAGATTGAAACCTGCGAAGAGGAGCTGGAAGTGCCGGCTAACAGCATGAACACGCTGGGTGATGGCTTTCCCGCTTTCGGAATCGTAGCGGCGGTGATGGGGGTGGTGAATGCGCTGGCCGCCGCCGATCGACCGGCCTCCGAGCTGGGCGTGCTGATCGCCCACGCCATGGTCGGCACCTTCCTTGGCATCCTGCTGGCGTACGGTTTTGTATTGCCGCTCGCCACGCTACTACGACAGAAGAGCAGCGATCAGGTCAAAATTTTGCAGTGCATCAAAGTCACGCTGCTCTCCAGCCTAAATGGCTATGCGCCGCAGATTGCGGTGGAATTTGGTCGCAAAACCATCTTCACCAGCGAACGCCCCTCCTTTGAAGAGCTGGAAGAGCACGTGCGTAGCGTGAAATCGAACGCCAGCAAAATGAAGCCGTCGGACGCCAGCGCATGAAGGACGGCAGCCCGGTCATCATCGTTCGCCGCCGTAAAAAGCATAAACATGCGCATCATGGGGGGACGTGGAAAATCGCTTATGCCGATTTCATCACCGCGATGATGGCGTTCTTTTTAGTGATGTGGCTACTGTCGCAGTCCACCGCGCAGCAACGCGAAATGATTGCCGATTACTTTCGCACCCCGTTAAAAACCACGCTGGCGCAGGGCAACAAAGCCAGCCTCAGCGACAGCGTCATTCCCGGCGGCGGGGACGATCTGATTAAACAGCAGGGCGAAGTCTATAAAAGCAGGCTGGATGCGTTAAAGCGCCAGATGGAGAGCCTGAAGCGGGCAAAACAGAAACTGCAGCAGATGATTGCCACCGATCCCCGACTGAATAATTTCCAGTCAAATCTGCTGCTGACGCTCACGCAGGATGGTCTGCTGATTCAGATTACCGATTCGCAACAGCGCCCGATGTTCAAGCTGGGCAGCGAGCAGCCCGAACCCTACATGTTGGGCATTCTGGAGGCGTTGGTGCCGCTGCTCAACGAGTTGCCGAATGCGATCAGTTTGACCGGCCACACCGATTCGCTGCCCTACGCGGGCGGTGTCAGTGGATACAGCAACTGGGAACTGTCAGCGGGACGTTCCAACGCCACGCGACGCGTGCTGACCCATAGCGGATTGGCGGATGAACGTTTTCTGCGGGTGATTGGCACCGCCAGCCGTATGCCGCTGGAAGAAAGTAGACCAGAGGATCCGCGTAATCGCCGCATCAGCATTCTTGTCCTCAGCCACATGAAAGAGCAGGAGATCCAGATGGAAAATACCCTCGCGCAGCACCCTGATGCCCTATTGCAGGATGCCTCCATTCAGCCTGTTGAAGGACACTCCGATGGAATTGAATGATTTTTCGCAGATATTTTTCAGTGAAGCTGAAGAGTTGCTGGCAGAGATGGAACTGCACCTGTTGCAGCTGGATATTGCCGCGCCCAATATTGAGCAGCTCAATGCCATCTTTCGCGCCGCGCACTCGCTGAAGGGCGGGGCGGGTACCTTTGGTTTTGATGCGCTGCAGAAAACCACCCATCTGCTGGAAAACCTGCTGGATGAGGCGCGCAGCGGTGAACGCAGGCTTAACCGGGCAACGGTTCAGCTGTTGCTGGAGAGCAAAGACATCATGCAAAACCAGCTTGCCGCGTACCGCGCGTCTCAGCCGCCCGATGAGGCGCGCTTTCAATACATCTGCGAAGCCCTGCGGCAGATTGCGCTTGAGGCTGCCGAGCCAGCTGCGATAGCAGGTGATGCCGCTGAAGCTGAATTATGCATTACGCTGAGTGATATCGAAGAAGGCGAACAAACGCTGCTCAGACAAGAGCTGGAAAACCTCGGATCGCTGCGCCATCAGGAGCAGACGTCGAAAAGCCTGAAAGTGGTGCTCGCCACCGCTACGCCAGCCGACGATATTCGTGCGGTGCTTGGTTTTGTGCTGAATGACACGCAGATCGCTATTGAACCGGTGGTCGCCGTACCTGCTGCCCCCACATTGACTGCGGAACCCGAGCCCACGGCTTCCGTATTGGCTGCACCTTCTGCGCCGACATCTACGGTGCCGCTTACTGCTCCGGCGCCAACCGCGTCCCCGGGCACTTCTACTGCTCCGGCGCCAACCGCGTCCCCGGGCACTTCTACAGCTCCGGTGCCAGCCACTTCTACGGCCACGTCTATACCCCCGGCACCCACGCCTTCCACCGCGCCGCGTGCGGCCAGCCAGGAATCCAGCAGCATTCGTGTTGCCGTTAGCAAAGTCGATCAAATCATTAATCAGGTCGGCGAGCTGATCATCACCCAGGCAATGCTGTCTCAGCTCACCCAAACATTGGATAACGCCAATCATGACGCGTTGCTCAACTGCGTGGCGCAAATGGAGCGCAACACGCGTGAACTGCAAGAGTCGGTGATGTCGATTCGTATGATGCCGATGGACTACGTTTTTAGCCGTTTTCCTCGTCTGGTGCACGATCTCGGTTCGCGTCTCGACAAAGAGATTGAGCTGACGCTGAAAGGCGGATCTGCCGAGCTGGATAAAAGCCTGATTGAACGCATTATCGATCCGCTGACTCACCTGGTGCGCAATAGTCTCGACCACGGCATTGAAGCCAAAGCACAGCGTATTGCCCAAGGCAAACCGGGCACCGGCAATCTGACGCTTTCCGCTGAACATCACGGCGGCAACATCGTGATTGAAGTAACGGATGATGGCGCGGGCTTGAACCGGGAAAAAATTCTCGCCAAAGCGCGCTCGCAGGGCATGAGCATTAGCGACACGCTCAGCGATGACGAAGTGTGGATGCTCATCTTCGCCGCCGGATTCTCCACCGCAGAAAGTGTCACCGATGTCTCCGGGCGCGGCGTGGGTATGGATGTGGTGCGGCGAAATATTCTGGCGATGGGCGGCCATGTGGAGGTGCAATCGCGGCAGGGCAAGGGCACCACAGTCCGCATCCTGTTGCCGCTGACGCTGGCGATCCTCGACGGCATGTTGGTCAGAGTGGCCGAGGAGATTTATGTGTTGCCGCTGGGTGCGGTGATGGAATCGCTGATGCCGCAGGAGGAGATGCTGTACCGCTATGTGGGTGACGAACGTTTGCTGCAGGTGCGCGGCGAGTATTTGCCGCTGGTGATGCTGCGTCAGCGTTTTTCGGTAAGCGGGCAAGCCCCGAGTGATAACGGCATCGTGGTGATTGTGCAGAGTGCCGGCTGCCGCTACGCGCTGTGGGTCGATCAACTGATTGGCCAGCAGCAGGTGGTAGTGAAAAACCTCGAACAAAACTATCGCAAAGTGACCGGCGTGTCTGCTGCCACCATTCTCGGTGATGGCAGCGTGGCGCTGATTCTGGATGTGGTTGAGCTGGCAACCTTAGCGCTTCCACAGGAAAACGCTGACCGTCTGCGTGTCAGCCAACAGGAGGTAGCAGCATGACATTATCGAAAGCGCTTCAGGGTGATACGGCAGCGCAGGAGTATCTGATTTTTCGTCTCGGCGATGAAGAGTACGGCATCGATATTCTCAAAGTGCAGGAGATCCGTGGCTGCGACCGGGCGACGCGCGTGCCCAATGCGCCGGACTTTCTCACCGGTGTGACCAACCTGCGCGGTGTCATCGTGCCGATTGTAGATTTGCGCGTGCGGTTCAGCCTCCAGGTGGTTCACCAGAATGAGAACACCGTCGTGATTGTGCTGAATCTCAGCGACCGCATTGTCGGTATTGTCGTGGATGGCGTGGTGGACGTGTTGTCACTGGATCACGAGCAGATCAAACCCACGCCAGATGTCTCGGCAGCGCTTTCCAGCCGTTATTTGTTGGGTCTGGGTGTGGTGGATAATCGTATGATGATTTTGGTGAATATTGAGAAACTGCTAAGCCGTGAGGAGTTGGATGCCATGGATGCTGTGACCGATGCGTTAGCGTAGCGGCACCGCGCTATCTTTTACGCTACCAGGCGGATGAGATTGCATGGCAGAATAGCCGCTCGTTTAACAGGAGGTGGATCATGACCGACGAAATCGACCAGCGTATCTACGAATTAGTACGTCGCTACGACGGCGTCTATCTGTTTAAACAAAAAACGCTGACGCCACAGATCGATATCGATACCGATCTTAACTTCGAGCGCGAAGAAGCGCGGGCATTAATGGACGAGTTCTTCAGCGAATTCGAGGTGGATCGCGGCGGATTTATGATTGATACCTACTATCCGGAAGAACCGTCACTGGCGCAGATCCTGAATCCCTTCAATAAGCGAGAAGTCCCGGTGGTGCCGGACTTTACCCTGGGTATGCTGATTGAATCCGCCAAAGCAGGGCGTTGGCTGTATGAGTAATACCAACGCCGCGCGATCACTTCACGTGCAGTTGCGGTTATTAATCGTGCCGTTCCAGCACGAAACGCGCGTTGAGCTTTCTTAAAAACTCAAATGTGGTCATGCAAGGAACACCAAATTGGCGGCAGATATTGGGCACTTTCACTTTGCGTGCGTTGGCAGGCAGAGGAAGTTCATGCGTGATAACGGTAGCCCCGATGCTTTTACTTTTTGCGATAATCCATGGGTCAGCTTTTGCCAGAAATAAATCGCGTGACCCTGGATTGAAATCGGCTTTCATTACACCTTCCACTATTTGCTGAAAAATCAGCTGGGTATCATGATCATTATTAGCAATGAAATGTGCAGGCCTCGCTTTTACCCAGTCTGATAGCTCATCATTTCCGTCTCGTAATTCGCGGGCGATCATGTCTACGCTGCCGACAATGTTGAATGCAAACTGTCTATCCAGCCATTCCCAATAGCCGGGGCAAATATCCATTCCGTAATAAAAGTTTTTCGCCATGATATAAGTGTTTGCATCCAGCAAATATTTCAAAGCCCCATCTCCTCTGCAAATTTTGATAGCCTGGAAGGCTGCATACCATCCAGCAAATCGCTGGCTTCACGTAATAACATTTGACCACTCAGTGCCTGGCTTAAGACAGCACGAGAAAAAGAGGGGCTTATTTGTGCCTTCTTCGTTCTGAAATAACTGGGACCGCCGCTATCATTTTTACTGCGCTGTTGATGGGCAAGTTTCTGCTCTTGGATAAATTGCTGATAATCCTCATGGGAAATCAACTGAAGTGTCAAAGCTCTGCGGGCGATGACCCAACAACTGACATGAAAATGCCCTTCCAGCGGGGCAAGATTTTCGCGCCAGTTTTCCTTATAGGTATTCCATAAAGAGAGGAATTCACTCGCCGGAACCAGGAATTCGGCAGCAACGGCATTGCACAGGATTTCTTCCTGTCTGTGAGTTGATGTGCCTCCATCAGAAACACCGGATTGTCCAATCCAGATATGACCAAGCTCATGAATTAACGTAAATAGTCGAGCGCCGGGTGTATCTGCATGATTTATGAAAATAATGGGAGCAAAATCATCCGCAATGGCGAATCCTCTAAACTCATCCACGTTGAAAGGACGCGTATGATGATTGAGATAAGGCGCTCGCATTACCAGAATACCGAGATCTTCGATACGCTTTATCAATTCATTGTAATAGCTCTCCCAGGTACCGCGTGTTGGGTGCGCCGGTAGATTAAGCTTGTGGCGCATATCCTCAACTATCGCGTTAGCTGAACTGCCGACGGTAAAACGCCCACTAATATTGGGTGCCGCAATTAACTGTTGCTGTAAGTACTCTCTGTACCATTCCTGGCGCATCAGCATAACTTTCAGCAGGTCGATCAATTCAGCACTTGGGCGCAGTGGCCCTTTGCTGCCAATTGTGCGCAAGTCTGGGATGGGCAGTTGTTCTTCGGGAGGATGGGGCAGGAAAAGGTAGCCAAAGGGAACATGTACTTTGCCAGCAAACGCCATTGCCTGATTGAATGTTAAGGGTTGCTGGCCACTTTCCCATTCCTGTAGACGTTCCAGGCTGATGCCGCACTTTTGTGCCAATTTATCCAGGGTAAAACCTGCCCGTTCGCGGGACCAACTGAGCATGGCAGGATTAATATTGGCAATTGTCATAAGGCATCGGGCGTTCATTGAATGTGATGAGAGTATGTGCGCAAGCTTTGAGTCGTTCAATACCTGACCAAATAACGCGTTCCACTCAAGCCAATGTGGCTCATTACGTGAAACGTTAACGCCGATGTTTCCATCAACCCAGCGGTCATGCCACTTCAGACTCCTTTTCTGCTCTAATATCAGCGCGCCAGTTGCCGTTCACTTATTAAAAAAATCTATTAAAAAAAGAGGAAACAGTGAGTTTTATTTTCTTGCGGGGCATCCGATTCACTGGTGTGGCGTCATTATCACGCAGGATCATGGAAAACCTATCAGCGCAAAAAATTCACTTCTCCCGCGCACTAAAAATCATCACACTAGCCACCTTTACCGTTATGGAGTGATGGCATGAAAACCCGATTGCTGCTGGCGTTCGCGCTGCTCACCAGTTTGAGCGTGCCATTGCTGGCAGATGAAGATGGCGTCTCCTTCAGCCATAAAGACTGGGAACTCGCCTGCGACAATACCTTAACCTGCCGCGCTGCGGGTTACAGCGCTGAAGAGGGCGCGGGTGGTTCAGTCCTGCTCACACGTGAGGGCGGGCCCAATGCACCGACCCATGGACGCGTGGTGCTGGCCGATACTGGCGATGATGACTCCAGGCAAGTGGATGCACTGGCGCTGTGGATTGATGATCACGCGCAGGGCGAGGTCACCAAAGTCGAGAACGATGAGTGGACGCTGACCGATGCGCAAACGCTGGCGCTGATTAATGCCATCAAAGGCAGTAGCAAAGTGGAGTTTCGCGGCGGCGAAGAGCCGTTCGAGCTTTCCAGCAATGGTGCCTTTGCCACGCTGCTGAAGATGGACGATGCACAGGGTCGTCTGAGTACGCCTGGCGCGCTGGTGCGCAAGGGCAATAAGCCTGAAAACAGTGTTCCTGCGGCGGTCGCAATGCCGGTGATTCAGCAGGTCAAAGTTGAGAAAGCCGCGCCTCGTCCGTTGAGTGCGGATGAACTGGCGTTGCTCAAGCCGAAGCTGATTGCTTCGCTGACCGATGACGACAGCTGCGATAATCTGGACCCTACGGATGATCAACCTGAAGAGGGCGCTGAGCCGCTCACGTTAACGCCAGTGGATGATACGCATGTGCTGATTGCCGCGCTGTGCTGGCGCGGTGCCTATAACGAAGGCTATGGCTATTGGCTGATGGATCGTGCATTTCAGGGTAAACCGCAGCTGATCACCGATTCCGGTTCCGATTACAGCCAGGGCGTGATTTCCGAGGCGCAGAAAGGCCGCGGTATTGGCGACTGCTGGAGTACAGCGGCCTGGGTATGGGATGGCAAGGATTTCGTGCAGAGCAGTGATGCTACCACCGGCATGTGTCGTGCGATTCGCGCTGGCGGTGCATGGCAATTGCCGACCCTGGTCACTGCGGTGAAGCCCGCCTCTTAATGCGTTGTGAGATTTTGTGAAAAGCCGGCACAAGGGCCTAATCGCCCTACACGCCCTGAGTTGGGTTCAGTGAAGTTGCAGCATTGAAAGTAGATTGAGGAGAGGGCGCGACCTGGCGCCCTCTCACGGTGATGAGGCGTTATTTACCGCAACACTGCTTGTACTTCTTGCCGCTGCCGCACGGGCAGGGATCGTTACGGCCGGTTTTCTCGCCCGCGAAGTGTGGCAGTTGGGGTTCCGGATCGGGCTGTGCCATGCGCTGTTCCTGCCAGTATTCATGCAACTCCAGCGCCGCCGGGCGAATGGCGTCAATGCTGGCCTCAAACTCCTCTGGCGAGAACGCTTCACGCTTTGCCAATTCCGCTTCACTGCCGTGCAGCGTGATGGCGGCCATCGCCGGTTGCAGGCTTTCAGGCAGTTGATCCCAATCTTGATCTAACGCTACGCCGCGCAGATAGCCATAACACCAGTCTTCCACCACAGTGAACTCCTGACCTTCCATCTCCTGCATGCCAAACAGGGGATCAAACTGATCCGGAAAATCAGCCAGACGCTCAGCAATGTCGTTGAAGTGCTGGAAAATCAGCGCCATAAAGCGATCCATTTCACGCTCGTTGGCCCATTTGGGAATGTGTTTCTTGTCGCCCCACAGCGCCACCAGCCACTCACTCGGTTCGATATCGTTCGGGCCGGAGAGCAGAGCCGTCAGCATGCCATCCAGCTCGGAAGTATCCACCACCGACTGTTCATTGCCGTATTTCTCCAGCATATCTTCCAGCCAGTTCAGTTCTTTCTCGGTTAACGGGCCTTGGTTCATACGGCATCTCCTGTGCGGTGCGGGTAGGCAAAATTTTGACGGCGCGATTATAGCGGTAAGCGGCACGGATTTACCGCTTTTTGCATATAGATTGCTGAAGCTTTCCTAAAAATCATTCGCCATAACATATTGCGCAACAGTATTGGCTGGAATGGAACGCCAGTGGCAGCGTAAACGCAGAACTTTACTGCGTTAAGGACCAAATTGTATGGCAGAAACATTGCCGGTGCTGGATTTGGCACTGCTGGAACTCCCGAATGCTGATCAGTCGCCTTATCTCGCCGAACTGCGCACCACGGCGCGCGATGTCGGTTTTTTCTACCTGATCAATCATGGCATCAATCCACAGTTGCTGCAGAACGTGCAAAGCATCACCCAGGCGTTTTTTGCCCTGCCGGATGAGGAGAAGCAGCGTGTCTCGATGATCCACTCACCGCATTTCCGCGGCTACAACCGGGCTGGCGTGGAATATACCCGTGAGCAACGCGACCAGCGCGAGCAGTTTGATATTGGCGCGGAACGTGTGGCGTTAGCGTTACAAGCGGGCGATCCCGCCTGGAAGCGTCTGCAGGGGCCAAATCTATGGCCAGAGGCGCTGCCGCAGCTCAGGCCAGTGATCCACGCCTGGCAGCAGGCGATGACCGGGATTGCACTGCGCCTGTTGCGTGCGTTTGCCAAATCGTTGTCGCTGCCGCCAGATGCATTTGATGCACTGTACGGCACGCATCCCAACGAGCATGTGAAACTGATTCGTTATCCCGGCCAGGCCAGCGATGCCAGCCAGCAGGGCGTCGGCGCGCACAAAGATTCAGGCTTCCTGACGTTTCTGCTACAGGATGGGCAGCCCGGCTTACAGGTTGAAGTGACGCCGGGTCACTGGGTGGATGCATTGCCGAAACCGGGCGCATTTGTGGTGAATATCGGCGAATTGCTGGAGATTGCGACCAATGGTTATCTGCGTGCCACGGTTCACCGTGTGGTATCGCCGCCTGCACGCAAAGAGCGTGTTTCCATCGCCTTTTTCCTCGGTGCACAGCTGGATGCCGAAGTGCCGATTTATCAATTACCGCCGCAGCTGGCGGCAGAAGCGCACGGGCCGACCAGCGATCCCGCCAATCCCTTGCTGCGTGAAGTGGGCTGGAACTATCTCAAAGGGCGTTTGCGATCGCATCGCGACGTGGCAGCGCGTTACTACGCCGACGCCCAGAACACCGTTCAATCATAATAAAAGTAAGGAAAGCACATGACTAAAAAGGTGATAGCAACCCTGGTACTGCTCTCGGTATTCAGCACTTATGCTTCGGCAGCTGCCTTGCGTGTGGCGGCCGATCCGGTGCCGCACAGCGAAATCCTCAACCACATCAAACAAACCGATAAAAAGCTCGATCTGAAGGTGATTGAGCTCAACGGAAATCTTAACGCCAATGAACTGTTAGCGCGCGGCGATGTGGATGCAAACTACTTCCAGCATGTGCCTTATTTGCGCGATCAAGAAAAAGCGTTGGGGGAGAAATTTGCAGTGGTGGCGACGGTGCATATTGAGCCGTTGGGTATTTACTCGCATAAAGTGAAATCCCTGAAAGATCTGCCTGATGGCGCGCAGGTCGCGGTGCCCAATAATGTCACGAACCTCAGCCGTGCGCTGTATCTGCTGCAGGATAGCGGTCTGATTAAGCTCAAGGGCAGCAACGCCAGTTCACTGGTGACGACGGCAGACATCAGTGACAATCCGCATCACCTCAAGATCATTGAAATCGAAGCGCCACAGCTGCCGCGTGCACTGGATGATGCGCAACTGGCGATCATTAACGGTAACTACGCGTTGCAGGCGGGGTTAGTGCCATCGAAAGATGCGCTGGCGCTGGAGCAGGCAAAAGATAATCCGTATGCGAACGTGCTGGTGACGACGCCAAAACTGGCCCATGATCCGCGGATTCTCGAATTAGCCAAAGATCTGGAGTCAAAGCAAACTGCTGAATTTATCAACCAGCACTATCAAGGTTCGGTGATTCCGGTCAACCCATAATCCCGCCTCGCCACCTGTTTCTGGCAGGTGGCGATTCACCTCTTCTGTGTTATATTTCGCCACAAACACCCATCGCACTTTTTGCTAAAAATAAAAAATATCTTAAAAATTAATTGCTATGAAAACTTTCACCAGGAATAATCGGTGATGCTCTGCATCATTCCGCGATCGCTGCTGTTGTGCTTCAGTTTGCTATTGAGCGCCTGTGGCACGCTGTCACAAACTTCTGCGCCGGTCGGCGATAAAGTCTATCTCTCCCATGCGACCTTCAATGAAAACGTCGATGACATCGTGCAGCATTACATGCAGCAAAAGCAGGTGTCGGGCATCAGCATTGCGATTATCCATCAGCGCCAGCCTGCGCAGTTTTATAGTTTTGGCGTCACTGATGCGGTACACCGTTATCCGATCACACCCGATACGTTGTTTGCGCTTGGATCGCTCAGCAAAGGCATAACGGCGGAGGTGATCATTGAGCTGGTGGATCGCGGTGAGCTGCGCTGGAACGATACGCTTGCTACGCTGCTGCCGCCGGAGGTGCCGCTCAGTGAAGATGCAAAACGCATCACGCTGCTGCAACTGGTCACGCACACCTCTGGCCTGCCGCGTCAGGATATGGATTAACCGATGTTTATGAAATTTATGGCGTATCTGCGCAGCGGTGAGAATTTTTACGGCAACCTCGATAGCGATGCAGTGCTGAGCTATCTGGCTGATTTTGACGCACCAGCAAAACCCGCGGCGCAGTATTCCAATCTGGGCTATGCGCTGCTCGGCTATATTCTGAAGCACCGTCTGCATCAGGGCATCGAAAGCCTGGCGCAACGCAATCTGTTCCAACCCCTGGGCATGACCAGCAGCAGCTTCAAACCACAAAGCCTGCGTGGCTATCCGATGCGTGCGCTGGGCCATGCGGGCGACCAGCCAAAGCTGATTCCGCGTGGTGAGTTGACGCCGGATTGGGCATTCAGCAATAACATGGTGGCCGCCGCCAGTTTGTATAGCAACGCACGTGATTTAATCCACTACCTGGATGCGCATCTGCACAATGACGCCAGCGCACCCATCAATGCGGCTTTTGCGCAGGTCAATCACGGTTACGAGCAACATGGCAATCAGTCTCAGAATATTGCCTGGGTAACAGACACCTATGGTGATCAGAAAATCACTTACCAGGTGGGTTACATTGGCGGTTACTCCAGCTTTATCGGATTTGATAAGCAAAATGGCAATGCCATTGTGGTGCTGCAGAACGCCTTTAACTGGAGCAACTATCTGGGTATTGCTCTGTTGATGGATCTGGCACAGAAGAATCAGGCAGAGTAGCGAACATGGTTGCTTGCAATTTTACTGCGCCAAAAGTCGCTTTTGCTGAGGTATGCTGTGCAGCGAAATTTGACGCGCAAAACGCGCCGGGGGAACCTTGTGCGTGCTGCACTTGTCAGTAAATTGGACAGTTAATAATTAACCAGAGTGGAAATCACCAATGCGCAGGACACACGTCACCCTTCTTTCTGCAGGAATTTTTCTGGGCGCTTTGAGCCTGACTCCAGCCGCACTGGCTGAAGGCGAGCAAACGGATAACGTACCACCGCCACCTCAGGTGCAGCAGACCGCACCCGACGCACAAACTCAGGCTCCGGCAGTGGATGCCCCGGCCAGCAATGAACCAGCCGAATCCAGCGGTGATGTGGCACCGATTCGCCCATCGCAGAACGGGATGCAAGATGCCCCTGCCGGGCAAAATAATTACGATCTGAATACCATCATTATCGACTACAAAGAGTACAAAGTCGGTGATGTGGTACCCGATGAGTATCGTAAAAAGCAGTACACCATTGTGGAGTGGCAGCCACGCCACCTGCCAGCACCGCAGCCTGGTACACACTGGGCTTATATCAATGCCAACTACATCCTGATCACCGACGACAGCGGCAAGATTGTGATGGGTAAATCTGGCGACATCTTCTTCAAAGGTTAATCCTTTGTCGCGGCGGCTATCAGGCCGCCGCTACTTCACGTCCAGGCATTGCGCGATGCGCGCGACGCCGGCAATGATTTGACTGGTACTGCTGTTGCCATACCCGAGCACCAACCCTTGCTGCTTTTCCTCTCCCAGATAAAACCCCGACAGTGCACCGGGCGCATAGCCGCTGGCCATCAGCCTCTCCACCACTTCTGCATCTTGTTGTGTATCAGCCAGGCGCAATACCAGATGCATGCCGCACTCGCCGCCCAGCAACGACGTCTGCGTCCCCAGGGTTAGCAACAGTGCTTCGCGCAAGCTGGTTTGACGCTGCCGATAGAGGCGACGCATTTTGCTCAGATGACGGCTGTAGTCCCCGCTGTGAATAAACTGGGCCAGCGCTTGCTGTTCGGGGCGATTTCCCCCGCGCAGTAACTCATGCAAGGCCGGACGTAACAGGGCCAATAGCTGGGGCGGCAGCACCATAAATCCAATGCGAAGTGCCGGAAACAGCGTTTTACTGAACGATCCCACATAAATCACCGATGATGGCTGCATCATGCCTTGCATCGCAGCGATCGGTTCGCCGCTGTAACGGAAATCACTGTCGTAGTCGTCTTCTATAATCCATGACTGATGTTGGCGCGCTGTGGCGAGAAGAGCCATACGACGAGGCGCGCTCATCACCACGCCTGTAGGATATTGATGAGTTGGGGTGTTGTAGATCAGCCGCGGCGGGCGCTGTTGCCAGTCACGGGTTTGCGGAGCCAGGCCTTGTGCATCCACCTGAATAGGCTCAACGCGCATATCCCCAAGGCGCATGGCGGCTTTTGCTCCGCGATAGCCCGGCTCTTCCACCCAACCTATGTCGCCGCGCTGGCTTAGAAGAGACACGCACAACGTCAGCGCCTGCTGCGCGCCTTCGGTAATGACGATTTGCTCCGGTGTGCAGCGGACGCCGCGCGCCAGTGCCAGATGTTGGGCCAGTGCGGCACGCAGAGCAGGCTCGCCGAGCGGATCACCGTAGCCGAGGAGCTGCTGTGGCTGATGCTGCATCACGCGATTAAGCGTTCGTCGCCACTGGGCCAGCGGGAAGTGTGCCAGCGCGGGAACACCGGGCCGCAGCGCCATCTCCTGGCTTAGGGGGCGGTGGTTGGAGCGAAGCTGCGCCACTCTTGGCGGTAACAGAAGGTCACTAGCGCTGACGTCGTGATTAGGGGAGGATGGCGGTTGCGCGAAAGGACTGATGCGGCTGCCCTGACGATCGCTAATCAAAAAGCCTTCGGCCTGAAGCTGTGCCCAGACGCCGGTTACGGTATTGCGTGACACCTCAAGGTCGGCAGCCAGTTGACGTGTTGAGGGCAAAGGCGTTCCTGCGGAGAGTGCGCCTGTCAGAATGGCTTGTTTAATGCGTTGTAACAGCTGCTGCTGTAGCGTAAGTGCGCCCTCGGGAAGTAACGGTGCCAGTAGCAGGCTGTGCAATTCACTATCATTCATTATGATTCTTCGTGGATCCATAAATTTCACTGAATGTGGTGCTTTTTAACATGCCAGCGAACTGGCACGCTGTGCAACAGGTATTCTCTGACAAAGGAATTGAGCGATGACGCAACACACTAACCAGTACGGACAACCGGTAGGCGCACCTTTGCCAGAGTGGCAATCGCGCAGTTGGCCCGCTTATGAGACCTTTACCGGCCACTACTGCCGACTGGAACCACTCAGTGCTGAACGCCATGGGCGCGAACTCTATGCTGCCTATGCGCAGGCCAGCGACGGGCGTGACTGGACCTATATGTTTGCTGAGCCTTTCACCGATGAGGATGCTTATCTGGCCTATGCCAGCAAGATCGAGCAGGGTCGCGATCCGATGCATTTCGCGGTGATTGACCTGCAGACTCAGCGTGCCGTCGGAACGTTGGCGCTGATGCGCATCGATACCACGCACGGTTCAATCGAAATCGGGCATGTGGCTTTTTCGCCGCTGCTCAAGCAAACCCGTATGGCAACGGAAGCGCACTATTTGTTGATGCGCTACGCACTGGAGCAATTGGGTTATCGTCGCTACGAATGGAAGTGCGATAGCTGCAACCAGCCCTCACGCCAGGCAGCATTGCGGTTAGGTTTCCAATTTGAAGGCACTTTTCGTCAGGCCATCGTGTACAAAGGCCGCAGCCGTGACACCTGCTGGTTCTCCATTATTGATGGAGAGTGGCCACAGTTGAAACAGGCCTTTGAGCGCTGGCTGGCAGCAGACAATTTCAATGAGGATGGAACGCAGCGCGCAAAGTTGCAGGCGCAGCGTTAATAGCATGTTGACAGCCGGGCGGGATACCCGGCTCAGTTGCTTAACAGATATTTGGTGGTAAACGCGATCATTGTGGTGGCGATAGTGAACATTATGCGTCTCATCCAGACATTGTCTTGTTTTAGCTCGGTAAAACCAATCTGCATGCGTTGATCTAATTCGTTAAATTTAGCATCGTGCTGGCTGAGTTTTTCATCGATTTTCTCAAACCGCTGGTCGATCTTTTCAAACTTTTCATCTATTTTTTCAAATTTTGCATCGATCTTTTCAAATCTTTCATCGATCTTTTCAAATTTCATATCGATTTTGTCGAATCTTTCATCGATCTTTTGAAATTTCACATCGATTTTGTCGAATCTTTCATCGATCTTTTGAAATTTCACATCGATTTTGTCGAATCTTTCATCGATCTTTTGAAATTTCACATCGATTTTGTCAAACCTTGCATCGATTTTGTCAAATCGCTGATTGACCTCCGTTTCGAACTTGTCAACACGCCCTTCAAGAGAATCAATGCGCTGATTAGTCGCTCTTTGTTCTCGTACTAAGATTTCCGTTGCTTGCGACAAGTCGAATTTGGTTAAGGCATTTTCTTGCTGCATGTCAGCAAAAATATCCACCATGACTTCGGCCTGCTTGTCCGCAACGCCCGCGTCCTGCAAGGCTTTATAGGCTTTATGAGTGTTAAGCATTGTCAATATCATCCTTATTTCCTCTGGTGTCGTTCCATGAAGAAGCAAGCGTATCCAGAGGGTGATAGTTTCTCAATGTGACAATATGGATTTTGCGCGCTACCTCGGAAAAAATCAATGCTTACAATGAGTAACGTGAATGGCTAATAAAAAGGCCTGCGCACAGGCAGGCCTTGGTTTGTGAAAGAAATAGTTCGCGTTAGGGCTGTGGAATTATTTTTATCTCTACCATACCGATACCCAATTTACGCGGGTCCTGGCCCGTGATGTTGCCATCGTTGGAGGGCTGGGGCTCCGGCGGTGCGATAACCAAATTGTGGCTGCCGTTGGGGTTACTGAAGTGCAGCGTGGTGGTAGAGAATTCATCACCGAGATTCAGTCTCTGCTCCTCATCACCGACGCGCACCGGGATGGGCCGATGCGCATTAGGGCCATAGGCGCGTGCGGTGATCACCAGATCAAAACGGGCGGGCAACGGATCGACATATTCGATGTTCACTTCCGGTGCCAGATTGGCATTCGACCATCTTCCCCAGCTCTCGGGCCGTGAAATCCCGGTGAAACCTTTCACGCCAGTGGGGGCGCCAGGCACGGTCAGCAGGAAGCTGTCGGCGTTATAGCGAATCGCATTATCTTCCACGCGAATCTGCTGCTCGTTAAGTTGATAAGTCGCGGCACTCACCTCGACTTTCGGGAATTGCGCTTTGCCCTTCCACTGCGGTTTATCGATGCGCGTTACCGTCGGTTTTGCGCCCATCTGGCCCATGGCGACACAGAGATCGGTAGAGAGGGCCAAATCAGGTTGCCATAAGCGGCCCATCTTGAAGCAGCGATCGACCCAGACGAATTTATCCGAGGCGGTAAAGTCCGCGAGCTGGTAGCGCAGTGGAGCAGAATATTCGCCTTCTGGCAGTGGCTCGACGCGATCCTGCCCGACGCGGAACAGAATCGGCAATTTGAAGGTTGATCCCGAGAAGCTGAAGGTGTTTTTGGGCTGATCGATGGTGAAGACATCCATCTTACTGGGGAATTTCCACAGCTGAATGATATCGGCTTTCCATGCCGTCACCTTCTGCGCCATGTCTTCAAACTGAGCCGATAAAGATGTTGAAGAGAGGCCGCTGCGGCCGAGTCCAATTGCCTTATCACCACCCAGAATATCCAGCACCGTGGCACCGTTATCCAGGGTGCTGCGTTTGCCATCCAGCACTTCCGCCTGTGGCTCGTCACCACGAATCACCATAAACAGATCGCGGCGCGGCTGCTTAATCAGATACTGATGCGCAGTGTTATTCATGGCCAGATGATCCGAACTGACCACGATGATGGTGTTTTTAAACCAGGGCGACGCTTTGATACGCGCAATCAAACGCGCGACATGCTCTTGTGAGCATGCCACAGCGCTGAAGGATTGATTGGGTTTTCCATTGTAGCTGTAACTTTTACGCTGACAGCTGCGCGAGATAAAGCCGTCAGGATGATGGGTGTCCACCGTCAGGGTAAATAAGGCAAATCGCTTTTGCTGACGTGAAAGTTCTTCATACTTCTCAAACACTTCATCCATCACCGTGTCATCGTAAAAACCCCAGTTGTTGCGGTAGCCAGGATCGGCAACCCGGCTCTTTAACTCTTCTGAACCATACATATGTGCGGGCGAAAAGCCGTGTGACAGCAGGAAGGTGTCCTTGCCCGCAAAGCGTAAATCCGCGCCCTGAATAAACCAGTTTTCATAACCGGAGTTCTTCAGGATATCGCCGAGGCAAATATTCTGTGGGTAGAAGCTGGAAAGCGAGGCCGAGGCGTTGCCATCAAAAGGCGCAAACAGGGGAATACCGCATTGCGAAGCCACCATCCCCGCGATGGTGTAATAGGTGCCTGGCAACTGTTCGGTTTCACTGAAATCGATGCTCTGGTCTTTTTCGCGACTCAGTTCCGGCGCGAGTCCGGGGAAAACATCTTGATCAAAATAGGTGCGTTCAAGGCTCTCACCGTAGATGTACACCAGGTTAAGTTTGGGTTCGGGAATGGTTTTATTGGGCGTCTTATAATATTTATCGAAATCAGAGTCGGCCAGACGTGAGTGCGAGGCAATAAGATCTTTCACCTGACGAAAAGCAGGTGTGGTTTGCACCGAACCTGCCGCGCAGGCGATAGCCAGTAAACTCCAGCCTAAATGATGCGGCCGTCTACGGCGGCGTAGCAGCCAGGAAAGCAGGCAAAACAGCAAAAACAGGCCAATGATTAATCCAATGGCGGGCACCACATATTTACTGACGCCGGCACCTGTCAGGCTGTTGGTCAGGGTATACAGCACCGCATCGGTGATGCCATCGCCGGTAAAATAGTTGCTGGCAAACAGCGTGGCATTGAGCACGATAAACAGCGTGAGCAGCACTAAGATCAGGATAAACCAGAATTTATTTCGCCCGGCTTTACAGGAGTAAACGGCGATTGCCGCTAAAAAGAGTACAACCGAAACCAACTCGGACAAGGTTTGATCCTCACATAAATTAGTGACGCCATCCCTGCGCCCTCGGCCCTCTTTAGGGGTTATGCGTCAATTTATATGGGCTGTCACAGTGCTGCAACATAACCACACAGAATTGTGCGGCGGGTTCCGATCCGTTTAAGGCAGGTTTATATTGACTATGGTTTGACCTGGCAGCAACGCACGCGTCGCTGCCAGCGAGGGGCGAGGAGGGATTAGAGCTTACCAGTCAGATACTGCGCTTCGCCGTCGGCAAAGCTCCAGTCGCCTTTGCTGTTAGTGATAAAACTGATCATCAGATCGTTGCCCTGCACGCCACAATTTTCCTGCAACTCGCGCGCTAACTCTGCCATGAAGAGCGTTTTCTGTTCTTCGCTTCTTGGGCTGGTGTACACGCGCACCATCACCAGGTTATCGGTCCGCTCGAAACCCAGCCCGGTATCCTGAAACACCATTTGATAGCGTTTATTCTCATGAACAATCTGATAGCGATCCCGCGCGGGTACTTTGAACGCGGTTAATACCGCGCGGTGCGCGGCGTCCAGTAAGGTACGAATTTCTGATTCAGAACGGCCCTGAATCACATCAAAAGTCAGTAACGGCATAAATAAACCCTCGTTTTTGCTCACAAGATAAGAGTAGGATGTGGCTTTATGCTGCCGCTTGCTGCAGGAAAGAAAAAGCGCGCTGGTTGAAATGATTATTTATTATTTTGAACAATCCATATGAAAGAAATCAAAACTGATGCGCTCTGGGTGCATTTGCACTGGCTAACGGTACTGGCTGAACTGGGCAGTTTTACTCGTGCAGCTGAACGATTAGATGTCAGCAAAGCGGCCATGAGCCAAAAGATTAAAGAGTTGGAAGAGATGGCGGGGGTGTCACTGGTGCAGCGCACCACGCGCAGCGTGCGTCTGACCTCGGCGGGCGAGAAGCTGGTGGATGAGTTGCGCGATCCTTTCGCGCGCATCGCCCAAAGCTTTTTCAGCGTACGTGATGAAGCCGGGCCAGTTCGCGGCCTGGTGCGTGTCAGCGCGCCGGTGGCATTTGCACGTCAGCAGCTGGTGCCGATTATCGGTGATTTTTTGCGAGAGTATCCGCAGGTGCGGCTGCAGTTGGACGTTACCGATCGCTTAGTGTCGTTAGGCAGTGAAGGATTTGATCTCGCCATCCGCCACAGCCAGACATTGCCCGAAACCCATGTGGCGTTGCCGCTGTGTGAGACGCGCGCGCTGTTAGTGGCCTCGCCGGCTTATCTGGCGCAAAACGGTGTGCCTCAGGTGCCAGAATCGTTGCAGCAACATAACTGCCTCTACTACCCGCGTGGTCTGGAATCGCCACAATGGCGTTTCCGCCCGGTGAGTGGCGGCAGTGAATCCGTGCAGGTGAAAATTCAGGGTAATTTTGCCACCAATAACAGCGAATCAATCCGCGATGCCGCGTTGCAAGGGCTGGGCATTGCCATGCTGCCCGATTTCAGCGCCGCGGCGGCGCTGGCAGCAGGCACGTTGCGACAGGTTCTGCCGCAGTGGCAAACCGTGGATGCTTTTGCCGATCGGCTGTGGGTGGTACGCCCGTATGCGGCACAGGTGCCACGGGCGGTGACCACCTTTATCCACTGGCTACGCGCGCGCTTTGTTGATGGGTGAAGCCAACGCCATCGCCGCATGCGGCTGCATCATCTCACCCAGCAGGCTGCTGCGGTTGTAATTGCCTAAACGCAGGTTGAAGTCGAGGTGCATCTGTTCGTTACCGCTGAGCTTAATCACCGGTGGTGGTGTCATAGGACGCTGGTTGAACAGGATGGCATGTGCAAACGCCTCGCTTTTCCAGCCGCTCAAACGCTGATAATAGTAAGCGTTGGCTTCACACTTGCGCAGATAGAGATTCACCCGACGATATCCCCGCATCGCCGCCTGTTGTGCCAGTGAACCCAACTGCTGCTGAGGTTGATCAATTTTCTGGGTCAGGAGTGAAAAGTCATCGCGCTTGTTGAGCTCGTTGAAATAATTCTGCTCACCCAGATGTTTGATGGGGGCGTATTGCTTCTGCCATTCACGAATAAACGGGTTATTCGGAGCCGCCGCCAGAAACCAGTTTTCAATCACTGGCGCCAGATAATTGACGGTGGAGTTTTCACGATAATAACCAATCACATCCATGCAGCGCTCTTGATGAGCACGATGTACCCATGAGAGATCTTCAAATAACAGCGTGCTGCAATCAATGGCAATACCGCCGTAGCGCAACAGCAGTTCCAGACGAATGACTTCGCTTTTTTGCTGTTCGCTTAATAATGTTGAGGTGAAAATAAAATCAGGTAAAACTTCTTTTACCGTTAATCGATTGAGCAAATAGATATCGTGATCAGGATTATCTTTGCGCAGCTTTTGAATATTTAACATCATGGATTTCGGTAAATATTCCTTATCCCAATACATCCACACTTTTTTCGGTATTTCTGGCAGCGACTTTTCGCCAGAAAACAACACGATATTGTCCTCTTCGCGAGGATCGTACTCCGGCGCGCAGAGCGCAGTATGCTGTTTTTTCTGCAGTAATGTCTGGCTGGTAAAAGCGATTCTTTTCCAGTTCTGCCAGAGCGCGAGCGCTGGCTGGAGACGTTTTTTATTCATGGTGCACCTGATTATTGTGATTATGGTGGCAAGGATTCCCTGATGCTGGCAGCTTATGCGCTCTTATGTTTCCTCACGGCTGTGTGTAAAAAGTACTCACATCAGCTTAATAAAGCATTTTGGCCTTAGAGGCTATGACTTTTTTTTTCTTTCAGATAAAACGGAAAATGAAGGATCCGTTAAGGGTAAAATTTCCCGGAAATAATTGAATGGCCGACTGATTTTATAATTAATCATCATTAGGACTATTCCTAATAAAATAACTTGGCCTTGGCGCTGGCTGCGGCTTAGATAAAAAATCCCCGCATTCAAATGGTTTAAAGCGGCTACATTTTTCGCTGGCCTGGCAGGGATTTGCCCCTTCCTGATGCAGGTTAACTACGCTTAGACGAGGTGGTTAACACAAAGGAGGCACTATGCAGCCACACAACCGTGGATTACTGGCGGTCGATAAGCAGGGGAATCGGGTTCTGTTTCTCGATCCCGACACCTTTGCCGTGCAACAGGAGCTGAATGCGTTTCCGCCGCGTCCGCATGAGCTACTGATGTTGCCTGAGCAAGATAAAGCCTATGTGCCGATCTATGGTGATGGCATTCATGGAGACAATCCCCACCCCGGTCACAAAGTGGCGGTGATCGATCTACGCAAACGCCAGATCAGCGGTTTTATCGACTTATCTCCGTTGCAGTCGCCCCACAGTGGCCAATTGGGCCGCGATGGCAAAGTCTACCTCTGCTGTGAAAACAGTGCGGCCGTGGCAGTCATCGATCCCGTTACCGATAGGGTGGAAAAAATGATTAAGCTGCCATCGCACAATGCGCATCGTCTGACGCTCTCACCCAGCGGGCGTAAATTGTTCACAGAGAACGAAGAAGACGCCAGCATCACGGTGGTGGATCTGTGCGAGGCAGAAGGGCGCATCATTGACAACATTCTGCTGCCGGGGCCGATCTCCGGTATCGCGGCCTCGCCGAAGCATCCTTATCTGGTCGCTAGCGCGGCCGACGCGCCGTTACTGTATGTGGTCGATCGCCAAAGCCATCGTATTCGCCAGCGCATTAAACTCACGGCCCATCAACAGCCCTGCCAGGTGGTACGTTTTAGCGCCAACGGTGAGCGATTGGTAGCAATTGGCGATCAGGAGCCGCTCATCACACTGTTTGATGATTTACTCAATCCGTTGGGGGATGTTCCGGTCGGCAACAAACCGATGGATGGCTGTTTTAGTGCTGATAATCGAACACTGCTGATTGCCAATGAAGGCGATGGAACATTGAGCGTGATTGATTTGCTGCAAATGAAAGTGGTAGCGACCCCGAACGCCGGAAAAGGCTGTGAGGTGCTGAGTTACTTCCAGTTGAACTGACGGCGGGGCATCTCCTTGTGGCAACGTTCGTCAGGCACCTGATCGCGACGTTTGATTGGACGTAACAGGGTTAAATAAACGGGCGATGGTAAATCGCGCTGCTCCAGTGGCGGCTGCTGGCATGTTTTTCCGCCTGCCAGCCGCGTTTACGCAATTCCCGGGCGATCATTTTGTTCATGATGCCGTGCCCCACCAGTAACACCGTTCCCTGTTTTGATAACGTGACCAACTTATCTGCCGCCTGACGCGCCCGTGCTCGGGCATGAGTCAACGATTCCACATGCCCGGCGTAACCGCATAACCATAACAGGCGCAAAAGAGCGAGCCAAACGGTCAGCGGCAGGTGCAGGCGTTCGAACGGCAGCAGCGGCATGGCCACTTCACTGAAAACCTCATCCACCTCATGCGGTTGCAGGCCGAGACGCGTGAGCGATGAACGCGCGCGGGGTAGCGGGCTGGAGGCGATCACGCGGGCCATTCGAGCGATGGCCATACTGCGCGGCGGCGGCGAGTCGCAAATGTCGGCCAGGTCATAGCCTTCACACCAGTCGGCCAGCGCTCGCGCAGTAAAGCGCCCGCTGACCGGATGGTCAGGTTTACCGTGTCGCATGAGGATGATGGTCATAGGCGCCCTGTGTGATTTTTACCCAGTGTAATGCAGGTGATAGCTGAACCGCACTGGCGAAAGGGTTTTAAGATTAATTCGCAATTGTCATTAAAGCTTAACTGATTTGTGCGAAAAAAAGCGCGATGAAGGATCAGCCACAACTCAGCTAATGATAAGCAACGCTCGTTAATTGCATTGAGGTTAATGCGCTGCTGTTGGTTTGAATGAGCTGTAATGTTATGAATTAACGCCATTTTTGCTTTCTAATCCCGAGCTATAGTGAAGATAAATTAATTATTTTCACTTTTATCACTTGATTTATCTACGCGCGTAGATAGACTGTGTCCACAGTGATAACTCACGGTGCCAGAGACAAAGTTGGCCTTGAGATGACGTGGTTACATTTGCCTTATTAATGCGATCGATGAAAAAAAACATCGACGAGAACAGGCGAATGAGTGAATTCCAACACCAGGGAGTTCTTTTGACTTTCATCCAGGTTTGCCTACTGAACGTCTTCACCGGGGAGTTCCGCTTGTTGCAAGGGAACCGTCCCACGGAAGGGCGTTTGCTGTTTTCACCTATTTCAGGGAAAAGGTCATGACGGTACATCAGTCCGTTTCGCAACAAACTTCACTGAGCACCTCTTCAGCTGCTGACATGCGGCTGGAAACCTCTTCTGGCCGCAAAGATTTCTGGCGCGCCACCTTCTCTTGCTGGCTCGGCACGGCAATGGAGTATGCGGATTTCGCACTCTATGGCCTGGCAGTAGGCATCATCTTTGGCGATGTGTTTTTCCCCAATGCCACACCCGCTATGGCGCTGCTCTCCAGTTTTGCCACCTGGTCCGTCGGGTTTATTGCACGTCCAATTGGTGCGCTGCTGTTTGGCTGGATCGGTGACCGCAAAGGTCGCAAGACCGTGATGATCGCCACCATCATCCTGATGGGCGCATCGACAACCTTGATTGGTCTCATCCCTTCTTACGCCACGATCGGCGTCTGGGCACCCGCTTGTCTGGTGCTGTTGCGCTTTACCCAAGGGTTGGGCGCCGGTGCGGAACTGTCTGGTGGCACCGTGATGCTGGGCGAATATGCCCCGGTTGCGCGTCGCGGTCTGGTCTCTTCCGTGATTGCCCTCGGCTCGAATAGTGGCACGCTGATCGCTTCGCTGGTGTGGCTGGCGGTGATTCAGATGGATAAACAAACCTTGCTGGATTGGGGATGGCGTATTCCGTTCCTCAGTAGCGTGCTGATTGCCGTGGTCGCGTTATGGCTGCGTCGCCATCTGCGTGAAACCCCGGTGTTTGAGCGCCAGCAGGCGCAACTGCAGGCAGAGCGTAGCGCCACATTGCAGCATGCCGCCGCCGAGGTTGATACCCGCAGTTTCTGGCAGCGCAGCCGTGCGTTCTGGACGATGGTCGGCTTACGTATCGGCGAAAACGGTCCTTCCTATCTGGCGCAGGGCTTTATCGTCGGTTATGTCGCGAAAGTGCTAATGCTCGATAAGTCGGTGCCAACGACGGCGGTGTTTATTGCCTCGCTGCTGGGTTTCCTGATTATTCCGTTTGCCGGTTGGATGTCTGACCGCTTTGGCCGCCGTATCACCTACCGTGGTTTCTGTCTGCTGCTGATGATTTACGCCTGGCCGGCATTCAGCCTGATGGACAGCCGTGACCCGGCGATTGTGATCCCGGTGATGGTCGTAGGCATGGCGCTGGCCTCGCTCGGTATTTTTGGGGTGCAGGCCGCGTGGGGTGTGGAAATGTTTGGTGTCAAACACCGTTACACCAAGATGGCGGTGGCAAAAGAGCTGGGGTCTATCCTTTCTGGAGGGACAGCACCTTTGGTGGCTGCGGCGCTGTTATCGCTCACCGGACACTGGTGGGCGATTGCCGTGTACTTCTCGGCGATGGCGACCATCGGTTTTCTGACCACGTTTGTGGCACCGGAAACGCGTGGGCGCGATCTGAATCTACCGGAAGATGCGATCTGACGCGCAACACGCTGTAAGTGAAACAGTGCCATTGGCCGGTTATTCCGGCCAATGGCATTCATGCAGAGGCAAGAGCATTGGCGAAATCCCCAGGCGGAAATGTAACACGTAGCGATGTGGCGAAAGCCGCCGGCACCTCAGTGGCAGTCGTGAGCTACGTGATTAACAACGGACCGCGCCCGGTGGCGGAAGCCACGCGGCTGCGGGTGCTGGAAGCGATTAAACAGACCGGCTATCGACCGAATGCGGTGGCGCGAGCATTGGCATCCGGCAGCACCAAAACCTTTGGCCTGGTAGTGCCAAATATCAGCAACCCCTTCGTGGCTTCGATGGCGCATATGCTGCTGCAGGAGTCGCTGGATCACGGCCACGTGATGCTGCTGGGGGATGCCGGAGATGATCGCAAGCGTGAGCTGGAACTGATTCAGGGCTTGCTGAATCGTCAGGTGGATGGCCTGTTTTATACCAGTGTCGATCGCCACCCATACATTGATGTGATTCAGGCCAGTGGTACACCGCTGGTGATGCTGGATCGCGTTGCCCCCCGTCCTGGTGTGAGCATGTTGCGGGTCAATGAGCGCGAGGCCTCGCGTCAGGTGACTGAACATCTGCTCAGCCACGGTTATCAACAAGTTGGCATGATCAGCGGTCCGCTGGAGATGTTGAATGCCCAGGATCGTATTCAGGGCTGGCGCGATGCCATGGCAGAGAAAGGCCTGCAGGCAGATGAAGCCCTGATTTTCCCTGCCAGCTACTCGCGACAAGGCGGTTATGACGCCACAAAACGTATGATTGCCAGCGGACAGGTGCCGCGCGCGCTGTTTACCAGCAATGAGGGCCAGGCGATTGGCTGTATCCGTGCGCTCTCTGAACACGGTTTGCGCGTGCCGCAGGATGTCGCCCTGGTGTGCTTTAACGGCACCGATCAATCCGCGTTCCATGTCCCGACATTGACGACCGTACGTCAACCGCTGCGGGAAATGGCACGCAGCGCTATCGCCATGCTGAAAAATGGGGATGGCGAAGCCCAACTGGCAGAGTTCCCTCACTATCTTGAAATCGGTGAGTCCTGTGGTTGCCTGCTTACTCAACAAAAATAAACTTATAACATTATGAAAAGACTGATTATTGATTGTGATCCGGGAAATGGAATTGCAGGGGCGAACACCGATGACGGCCTGGCGCTGGCACTGGCGTTGGCATCACCTTCGCTGTCGGTTGAACTGATCACTACCGTCACTGGCAATACGCCGAGTGCGGTAGGGGCGCAGGTTGCCAAAGATTTACTCCAGCGATTAGGGCTGAATATTCCCGTAGTGCAGGGCGCGTTACAGGCACTCCGCGAAGACCCCGCCCCCTGGCGCGCACGCCTCGATGGCGTCAAGGATGCGAACCTCGCTGAACTGTGGCGGGGCGTGCGTAAGCCGCAGTTGCTCGCGGCAGATGGCAATGATGCCGCAGGCGTAATGGGCCAGCTGATTTGCGATAATCCCGGCGAATTTACTCTGGTGGCGATCGGTCCTCTGACTAATGTGGCGCAGGCGTTGCAGCGTTATCCACAGATGGCTGAATCCGTGGCAGAAATTGTGATTATGGGCGGTGTGTTCGCTTTAGATGATTACATCAAAGACACCAACTTTGGTCTGGATCCCGAAGCGGCGCATCAAGTGCTGCACAGCGGAGCAGCCATCACGCTGGTGCCAATGGATGCCACCACACAAACATTGATGACCCATCAGGATCTTAATCGTCTGACGACCAACAACCACCCATTGCCACAATTTGTCCGCGAGACGCTGCGCCCGTGGATTGACTACTCGATTCGCACTCGCCATCTGCCGGGCTGCTGGATCCACGACGCGCTGGTGATTGCCTGGCTACTCAATCAGCGCGTGGCGGATGGGGTGGATTACTTTGTCGATATTGAGTTACGTGCCGGCGCAACGCGCGGCAAGAGCTGGCGGTATCGGTCGCCACTGCGCCTGGACATTGGCGTGCCGGAGCAGACCGGGGCATTGGTGCACGTGATGCAGAACGTCAACAATCCGTTGCTGCTGGAGATGATTGAGAAGGCGTTTAATCAACTGCAGCGCTGAATGCCCATAGATGGGTGCGGCACACTGAGCCGCACCCGTCTTCCTGCCATACCGCCAGGAATTTGCCCTTTCAGATGGCACTGCTGTACGGCGGTGCAATGTTTCACTCGATGACACGCTTCCTTACACCGCGAATCACTCCCTGACAATTCCCCGCCGCAGCCCCCCTTTCTGACATGCTATATACAAATAGTTAACACAATAATAACCAGCGAAATCATTCGCCGGATAACGTTCCAATAAATTCTGGTCAATGAACCGGAAGCTAATCAGACAGGATACCCCTATGTTCAACTGGACTGCGACCCAGCGAAACGTGGCGTTTGCCAGTTTCGCCAGCTGGACGCTGGATGCGTTCGACTTCTTTATCCTGGTGTTTGTACTCAGCGATCTTGCCCAGTATTTCAACACCAGTGTCTCCGATGTTTCTGTTGCCATTATGCTCACGCTGGCGGTTCGACCAATTGGCGCGCTGATTTTTGGCCGTCTGGCTGAGAAGTATGGCCGCCGCCCGATTCTGATGCTCAATATCGTGATGTTCTCACTGTTTGAGCTGCTCTCTGCATGGTCACCGAACTTCACCGCCTTCCTCGCCTTCCGCGTGATTTACGGCGTGGCGATGGGCGGCATCTGGGGCGTGGCATCGTCACTGGCAATGGAAACCATTCCGGATCGCTCGCGTGGGCTGATGTCCGGCATCTTCCAGGCGGGCTACCCTTGTGGCTACTTGCTGGCATCGATCATTTTCGGACTGTTTTTCGAGTCGGTAGGCTGGCGCGGCATGTTCCTGATTGGCGCATTGCCGATTCTGCTGCTGCCGTTTATCTATTTTAAAGTGCCGGAATCCCCGGTCTGGCTGGCTGCACGCGAGCGTAAAGAGAGCACGGCGCTGCTGCCGATTATTCGTCAGCACTGGAAAATCTGCATCTACATGGTGCTGCTGATGGCGTGCTTTAACTTCTTTAGCCATGGCACCCAGGATCTCTATCCGACTTTCCTGAAAGTGCAGCATCAGTTTGATCCGCACACCGTGAGCATCATCGCCATCAGCTACAACATTGCGGCGATGCTGGGCGGGATTACTTTTGGTGCGCTGTCAGAACGCATTGGCCGTAAGAAAGCGATTATCCTTGCCTCCTTCCTTGCGCTGCCGGTGTTGCCGCTGTGGGCGTTTTCCGGCGGATCCTGGATGATTGGCATCGGCGCGTTCCTGATGCAGTTTATGGTGCAGGGCGCGTGGGGCGTAGTGCCGACCTATCTTACCGAACTGGTGCCTGCGAATGCACGTGCGGTACTGCCGGGCTTTGTTTATCAGTTGGGTAATCTGATTGCCTCGGTCAATGCGACCTTGCAGTCACGCATTGCCGAGGCTCACGGCGGCAACTACGGCCTGGGGATGGCGATCGTTGCCGGTACGGTGGCGGTGCTGATTTGCGTGTTTGTCGCCTTTGGGCGAGAGACGCGGGGTATTGAAATATCCGGTGCCGTGGCGCGCGAACAGCGTTAAAGCGCCTCGCAGACATCGACCCATTTCGCCGCAGTCAGCTCAGCCATGCGCTGCGGCGAAATGCGCACTGCACTGTGAATCGAACCTGCCGCGGGCAGCACTTCATCAAAACCGCGCAGGGTCACATCACAATAAACGGTCAGCGGATTTTCCAGTCCAAAGGGGCAGACGCCGCCTACCGGATGTCCGGTCCAGTTCACCACCTCATCCACACTCAACATGCGGGCCTTAGCGCCGAGTGCGGCTTTCAGCTTGCGGTTGTCGAGGCGGGCATCACCGCGCGTGACGATCAGCACAATGGCATCCTTCACTTTCAACGACAGGGTTTTGGCGATTTGCCCCGGCATCACGCCATGGACGCGTGCGGCCAGTTCTACCGTGGCGGTGCTTTCCGGCATCTCGATGATGTCGATATCCGGTGCATGTTCGGCAAAGAAGTGCCGTACCGACTCCAGGCTCATTTTTTTCTCCGGTAAAAACAGAGCCTAAAAGCTGCCATAAGGGGGGAAAAGTGTAAACGGGATAAAAAGAGAATCTGTAACAGAATGCGCGCCGGTTAAACCACTTTTAACGTGCAGTTACCACAGCGTTCCACGTCCGGAATGCGATAGCGCTGGCAGCAACTGCGACGTTCCATCTCGCCATGACGCGGGATCATGGTGCGATAAAGCGGATTGTCGCTGCCATCCAGCAGAGTCTGGGTGAAGAACAATGCCTGTTCCAGCTGAGTGATGACGGGCGCGGATAACTGGCCTTTCAGTTCACCTAGGAACCAGTAAAACGAATAACCCATGTTGTTCCAGATGAGTTTGGCGTTGATATCACCGTGCTGCGTCATGCCGTTGACAGCCGGGATCAGGCATTGCTGAATCAGGCGGTCAATGCGCTGCTGTGCACTCAGGTAACGCGCCTCTTCATCTTCTTGCACATCAATCCAGAAAGCACAGGGATGGCCGTTTTTATGAAATTCCACATGAATCAGATGGGGGGCGCACTTCAATGCCCGCGGCTCCTGCAGCAACATCAGCATCAGCGGGGGCAACAGCAAGCCAAAATACCATTGTGCCCAAAGTGACTGCAGCGGTTTGGCTTCCTGTTGCACATCAGGGTGATTGCGATAGAGATAATCGCTATAGCGCTGTGTCAGGCGACGATAGTGCAGCGGAGTGGACCACTCGGCCAGCGTCAAGGTCCCTACGGGAGCGGCCTGGCCGAGTTTGACGTTATCCAGCATGTAGCTTCGTTGCTCGCGCATCAGATCTTCCAGTGCGCTCGCTAAGCTGCGGTCGCTCTGCATAAAGATCAGAGGATGGTCGCTAAAGCGATGATCCTGACGCGTAATGATGGTCATGCCGGTCCTGAGTGATAACGGGAATCGTGAGACAAATGATAATCGTTACTGTCAATGCGAACAAGATGTCATCAAGCGAAGAAGGGGGATGGCGCCACTTATCAGGATCCGATGCCGCTCCGTGATAAATGGCTTCGCTCATCTACCGGTTACATCAGGTCATTACTGACTTGCGTCAGCCTCGGCAAATCTTCCCAGGCGAGTATGGTGTTACGCCCCTGATTTTTCGCGACGTATAATGCGCGGTCAGCATTTGCCACCGCCTGGTCAAACTCATCGCCAAAAATAGGCGCGATCCCGGCACTGATGGTGACATGAGTGGAGACCTTTTCATTAAAGCGATGCGGGATTTCGAGGTCCACTACGTACTGACGAATGCGCTCCGCCAGCTTCATCGCAATCGAGGCATTAACGTTGGTCATCAGCACCAGAAACTCTTCACCGCCATACCGTGTTACCACATCGCGTGAACGCACGGCATCACGAATGGCAACCGATACCCGCGCCAGCGCCTGATCGCCCATCGCATGACCGTAGTTGTCGTTGTAGGCTTTGAAGTGGTCAATATCCAGCAGCAGTACGTAATGACTGCCCGCGTGGTTTTCCAGGATGGTGTCGAGGCGATTTTTCAGGCCACGGCGGTTATACAAACCAGTGAGCGGATCCAGCATACTCAAATCGCTAAAACTCTCTTTTTCCTCATATAGCTGGCTAACCAGTCGTCGGGTAAAAGTATCAAAGCGGCGGCGCATTAAATGATGCAGCGAGAAACCAATCAACGGCAGCGTGATCGTAAAAATGATCATCATTAAATGCTGACCATCATCTAATAACAATACGGTTAATACGGGGGGCGTAATGTGTAAACAAAATGCGATCAAATAATCACTGAGCGCAATGGCACTGACAAAAAATACGCTTAACAAGCTGATTATTAAAAAGCTGCCATCAAAATAAAAAACCTGATGATACCTGTGGTTAATGTGCCATGCCCAGAGCGCACCTAATATCATGGCAACAGGATTTAATAGCGGTAATTTCCGTTTTGGCATCATCAGACAAACGGTCAGTAATGTCAGGCTGAAAGCCGCGACAATCCCTACTGGCAGCGAGCTTACCGGGCTATCTATGCCTAAAAAAGGTAACAGGCAAAAAAGCGAAACGGCGACATTTAAAAACAAAAAGAGCATCAGCGAAAGCCGATATTTGCTGTGTTTCAACTCATCATAAGATTGTAATTTCATTATTATTACTCTTTACAGCCCTGAAATATCAAAGCGCTACCCGTGGGAAATACTCCCGCAAATCGGATAGTGAGCACGTTATTGACGTGTTATCGAAATAGTTATCGGCGGCAATTTAGCATTTTCCAGTAAATCTGTCATCCAACGCATCTCGCGATAAAAAATTCGCTGCAAGATGAGAAATATTGTCATATGATAATACGAATATTTATCATTTGAGGGTTGCGCGATGATCATGGCGATGATGGCTGCCTGCGGCTTATGGGGCGTGAGCTGGATGATGGGTAAGCGGCTAGACAGTGGTTGGGGAGTCTTGTTGCCCTGTGCGGCTTTACCGATTTTTGCGCTGTGGGAGCCGAGTTTCAGCCAGTGGCGCGTGGTGATGATTGTTGCGCTGTTGATGACAGTAGTGATGTTGTTCCATCATCGTCTGCGTCACTATCTGCTGCTGCCTTCTTGCCTGGCATTGGCCGGGGGCGCTGCGGCCGTTACGGTGAACTTCCACATTATTTGATGCCGTTTTCGAACGGCAGAAACGACAAAACACGCTTAGCGCGTGATTTTTTTGGTTTAATTCAACATTGGGAATTGACTGCCAGGAAAATAAGACAACGTGGTGCGAAGGGAGGGACTTGAACCCTCACGTCCGTAAGAACACTAACACCTGAAGCTAGCGCGTCTACCAATTCCGCCACCATCGCATTGTGTTGTCTTTACTTGTCTTGTTTATACCATCGCATTGGTGCGAAGGGAGGGACTTGAACCCTCACGTCCGTAAGAACACTAACACCTGAAGCTAGCGCGTCTACCAATTCCGCCACCATCGCTCAGTGCTATGATATAAACTTTGTGATTATTGGTGCGAGGGGAGGGACTTGAACCCTCACGTCCGTAAGGACACTAACACCTGAAGCTAGCGCGTCTACCAATTCCGCCACCGTCGCGTACCCTGCAACACTCTAAAGTATTGCTAACCACGGAGGCGCATTCTAGAGATTTTACTCTTTGCGTCAATACATATTTCACGACGATGAAACGATTGCTGCAAAAAACAACATTTTCACCGTCGGGAAGCGCAAAATGGGTTATTTACGCGCTTTGGCGCCGCGTCCGTAGACGGCACGGTAGACTTTAAAGCGTCCGGTCTGCGCCAGCACTTCGTGGTTACCGAAGGTCTCATCCAGAATCTGCGGATAGGGTAGGAAGGCGTTAGCCACAATACGCAGTTCACCGCCGCTGTTCAGATGCTTCAAGGCACCACGAATCAGCGTGTTGGCCGCATCGAGGCTGGTTTGCAGGCCGTCATGGAACGGTGGATTAGAGATGATCATATCGAAACGGCCTGTGACATCCGAGAAGACGTTACTGGCGAACACTTCCCCTTCCAGTTCGTTGGCGGCCAGCGTCAGCTTACTGGCTTCAATCGCTGCGGCATGCACATCACAGAGCCACAACCGCACGCGCGGGGAGATTTGTGCCATCACGGTGGCCAGCACGCCGCTGCCGCAGCCGATATCCAGCACTTTGCCACGGAAGTGCGGCTCCAGCGTGGAGAGCAGCAGATCGCTACCGATATCCAGACCATCGCGGCTGAATACACCCGGCAGCGTGTGGATGGTGAGGTGCTCGATCATGTAACTATTGCCGTAGCTGCTGGCATCAAAGGTTGGCTGTGTATCCAGACGACCATGATAGAGACCGCAACGACGTGCACTGTCGACTTTTTCCAGTTTCGTCCAGTCTTCCAGCATGCCTTCTGCACTGCGCACGCCGCTGCGGTTTTCACCGACCACAAAGATATCGCAGCCGACCGGCATCAGCGACAGCAGGTTTTGCAGCTGGAACTGCGCTTCTGGCTTGTTCTTCGTCCAGAAATAAACCAGCGTATCGCAGCCTTCAACATCGGCGGCAGTGGCCACCATGCTGTAAACCGCACGTTCACCGAGGCGACGGCTCAGGTTCTGCCAGTGATGGTACTGCTGGGTGTGCACGCGCGTTGATGCGGTTTCCAGCTGGGCGGGCAGGTCATCCTGCAGGTCGCCAGCAAACAAAACATGGCGGGCGGTAAATTCATCACTGTGGCGCAGAATGACTTCGCTGGCCGGGGTAAAAGCAGACATGGAACGCTCCTGTTAAATCAGAGCGGGGATTATAGTGCTTTGTTGGCGCATGTTCGATGGGTTTGCTAGCATAGCGTCGCATTCTGGCAGCATAACGGGTAATAGCATGAGCACAAGGCGCGACTGGCTTCTACAGCAAATGGGGATTACGCAGTATCAATTGCGGCGTCCGCGCGTGCTGCAGGGCGAAATTGCCGTGACGCTGGCCCCGGACACCCGCCTGGTGTTGGTGGCTGAGCATGCCCCCGCGCTGCAGGAACCCTTAATTCGCGATGTCCTGCATGCCCTGAATATTCAGCCTTCGCAGGTGATGACGCTGACGCCGGAACAGCTGCCGATGCTGCCTGAGCAGGTGGATTGTGCCGGTTGGTTGCTGGGCGTCGAGAGCGAATACACCTTTAACGGCATCACCTTTTGCACCGCCGTTTTCAACGAATTAATCAGCAGTGGTGCGGCAAAACGCGCCCTGTGGCAACAGATGTGTAACCATGACAGCCATCTCTTTAGTCACCCCTGAAGACCAGCCGCAGCTGCTGGCCATTGAACGTCGCAGCCACGCCTTTCCGTGGAGCGAGCAGACGTTTGCCAGCAATCAGGGCGAACGTTTTGTGAATTATCGTCTGGAAGCTGAGGGTAAACTGGCCGGATTTGCCATTACGCAAGTGGTACTGGATGAGGCCTCGCTGTTCAACATTGCGGTCGATCCGGATTTCCAGCGCCGCGGCTTTGCGCGCCAGCTGCTGCAGCATTTGATTGCTGAACTGGAAAAGCGCGAAGTGCTGACGCTGTGGCTAGAGGTGCGAGCCTCGAATCACCCGGCGATTGCGTTGTATGAGCAACTGGATTTCCATCAGGTCAGCGTACGACCCAGCTACTATCCCACCGCCAACGGCCGTGAAGATGCCATTATCATGGCGCTCACTCTCTAAAAAGGGACACTATGTTAAACGACTGGGACTGCATCCTGTTTGATGCGGATGACACACTTTTTCATTTTGACGCTTACGCCGGTTTACAGCGCATGTTTGCCAGCTATGACGTGCACTTCAGCGATCAGGATTACGCCGATTATCAGGCGATCAACAAACCGCTGTGGGTCGATTATCAAAACGGCACCATTTCAGCCTTGCAGCTGCAAACACGTCGTTTCACCCTGTGGGGTGAGAAACTCAGCGTCGCGCCTGAAGTGCTGAACAGTGATTTCCTCAGTGCGATGGCAGATATTTGCCTGCCTCTCGACGGTGCTGCTGAGTTGCTCAATGCGCTGAAGGGAAAGGTGAAGATCGCCATCATTACCAACGGCTTCACCGCTTTGCAGCAAGCACGTCTGGAACGTACCGGATTCCGCGAGTTCTTTGATGAGCTGGTGATTTCTGAGCAGGTCGGCGTACCGAAGCCGGATGTGGCGATTTTCGACCACACGCTGGCGTTGCTTGGCAACCCGGATCGCAGCCGGGTGTTGATGGTCGGTGATACACCTGAGTCTGACATTCTGGGTGGGATGAATGCCGGGCTAAAAACCTGCTGGATCGATCACGGCACACGCCCGTTACCGGAACATATTAAACCGACCTGGCAGGTGAAGACCCTGGCAGAGCTGCAGGCGTTGCTGACAGAACGCTAAAAGTATCTATTCACCGTTAACGTTGTGATGATTCGAAGAAGCCCGCTGTGCGGGCTTTTTTTATGATAAAATCTATGCATAAATCTATTCACGAATCTATTCATCAGACGCTGGTAGGGTGAACGACAATGGCCGATCTGCAAAGTTTGCTGCTAGCGGGGCCGCTCAGTGCAGCCGATTTACTGCAACGCTCTGGCATTAGTCAGGCGACGTTGTCGCGGCAATTACGACAACAGCCCCAAATCGTGAAATGGGGCAAAGCCCGCGCGACGCGTTATGCCTTGCTCCGTCCGATTCGCGGCGAAAGCCGCTTCCCACTGTATCGCATTTCTGCACAAGGCCAGGCGCAGCCCGCGGGTGCTTTGTTACCCACCTGGCCGCAGGGCAGTTGCCTGCATCAGGATGAGCAGGGCCGAGGCCACTTTTTCGAAGGGTTGCCGTGGTTTTTACAGGATATGCGCCCGCAGGGCTTTATCGGTCGTCAGTGGGGTAGAGAGAATGCCCACCCATTAGGATTGAATGATGACATTCGCCTGTGGAGTGATGATCAGTGCTTAATGGCGTTGGCAAGCGGTGGTGTCGATATGCCGGGCGCGTTCATCATCGGTGAACGCACCTATCAGCGTTGGTTAGAGCAGGAAGCACCGCACGCCATCAGCGAAAAAGAGAAAACGTTAACGTATCCGCAGCGAGCACATCATGCGCTGAGTGGGGATGAGCCCGGGTCATCAGCGGGGGGCGAGCAACCTAAATTCCTCTGTTATGCCGCGACAGACAATGGCGATCGTCACTGTCTGGTGAAATTCACTGTGGCGCGCCACAGTGATAATGCGCAGCGCTGGCGCGATTTGCTACGTGCGGAACATCTGGCATTAAAGCATTTGCATGCTACAGGCGTGGCCGCGGCGCAGAGCCAGTTGATTGAAGGTGCAGAGCAGTTATTTCTCGAAGTGCAGCGTTTTGATCGCATCGGTGAGCGTGGTCGACGTGAGATGAGTTCACTTGAGGCCGTCAGCGCAGAGTTTGTTGGTCATCAACAACACTGGCCTGCCGCGCTGCGTGAACTGCACCATCAGCAGCGCATTGATGATGTCACCCTACAGCGTGGCACCTTGCAATGGGCATTTGGTCGCCTGATTGGTAACAGTGATATGCACGCAGGGAATTTGTCTTTCTTCACCGACCAGGAAAAATTCAGTCTGACGCCAGCCTACGACATGCTGCCTATGGCACTGGCACCGAACGCGCAGGGGCATATGCGTGATGAACTGTCATTAACGCTGGATTTTTCATTACCAGGTGAGGTGTGGCGTGCTGCCAGCACTATGGCGAAAACCTACTGGCAGGCGATTGCGGATGACGAAACGTTCAGCGCCAACTTCCAGCGTATCGCCACGCAAGCATGGCAGCAGTTGGATACGCTGGATGAGACCATCCGCAAAATGGCTTAAAGGCTTTTTTCATTCTCTGAGTTACTGGCCGCTTCTTCTTCCTCTCGTTCCTTATCCTCTTTTACCGCGCGGCTGGCGGTGAGCAGGAACGGTGATTGCTGCCAGCGGGTACGGCGGTCGCGCAGCAGGGTGCGTGTCAGGATGATGCCAATCGCCAGCGCCAGCAGCATCATCAACCGCAAAATGTTGGTGGTGTTGTCCACCTGGCGTGATTCGGTGACCAGCACGTGGGTATCCAGCGTCACGCGCAGGAATCCCTGTGGCCCCTCTTTGCCTTCCAGCGGCTGTACGATTTGATGGTTGAAGTAGCTGCCGGCACGTTTACCATCCAGCGCCAGACGATCGCGCACGTTAATGCTTTCGCCGCTGTGCGCCACCAGGCTGCCGTCGTCGGCATACACCGAGGCATCCAGAATGCGGCTGTTATCGGTCATCTGATTAAGGATGGCTTCGATTTGCGTACGGTTGTCGTCGCTGTTGTCCATCAGCGGTTTGAGGCTAAATGCCACCTGGCGCGTCAGCGTATGCGCGAGTTCTTCCACCTGCTCAGAGCGTGCCATTTGGTGGCCGAGACTGAACCAGGATGCCCCTTGCATCAGCACCACTAACAGGGCCAGCGAGATAAGAACAATCACCGTGCGATGCAGGCGAAATTTCAGTGCGGTTTTAACCATCAGAAACCCGTGTGATGTAACAGCAGAAAGGCTGGCAATTATGTTGCCAGAACCCGCGCAGACAAGGTAGCCTCTTGCGTGGTTTTGTTGTCCCTACAGGAGCTGTAATGCCAAATCGTCTTACCTGGTGCGATCTGCCCGCCGATGTTTCACTCTGGCCGGGTCTACCCCTTTCTCTCAGCGGTGATGAAGTGATGCCGCTGGATTACCGTGCCGGTCGGACTGGCTGGTTGCTGTATGGGCGCGGACTCGATAAACAAAAACTGACCGATTATCAGCATCTGCTGGGTGCGGCGATGGTGATCGTCAGTGCCTGGAATGTCGACGAGTATCAGGTGGTTCGTCTGGCCGGTTCGCTGACGCCCCGTGCGACCAAACTGGCGCACGATGTGGGATTTGATGTGGCGCCGCTTGGCAAGATCCCGCATCTGAAAACCCCAGGATTGCTGGTGATGGATATGGATTCCACCGCGATTCAGATCGAATGCATCGATGAGATCGCCAAAATGGCGGGCTGCGGCGAGCAGGTGTCAGAAGTCACCGAACGCGCGATGCGCGGTGAGCTGGACTTCAAAGCCAGCCTGCGTGAGCGCGTGGCAAAACTGGCGGGCGCTGATGCCAACATCCTTAAGCAGGTACGCGATACGCTGCCTCTGATGCCGGGCCTGACCACGCTGGTACATAAACTGCAGGCGCTGGGCTGGCAGGTGGCGATTGCCTCCGGCGGCTTCACTTACTACGCCGACCATTTGCGTCAGACATTGCATCTGGCTGCGGCCGTCGCCAACGAGCTGGAAATGCGCGATGGTAAGCTGACGGGCGAAGTGCTGGGGCAGATTGTGGATGCCCAATTTAAAGCCGATACCCTGAAGAATCTCGCTGAACGTCATGAAATCGCGCCAGAACAAACGGTTGCGATTGGCGATGGCGCCAACGATCTGCCGATGATCAAGGCGGCGGGATTGGGTATCGCTTACCATGCTAAACCAAAAGTGAATGAGCAGGCGTCGATCATTATCCGTCATGCCGATCTGATGGGGGTGTTCTGCATCCTGACCGGCAGCCTGATTCACGAAGAGCGTTAACTGAGGATTTGATTTGGCCAAAGCGGCAAAACGCGCCTTCGTTTGTAACGAGTGTGGCGCAGATTATCCACGCTGGCAGGGGCAATGCAGCGCCTGCAACGCGTGGAACACCATCACCGAGGTGCGTATTGCCGCCTCGCCTACGGCAGCGCGTAACGATCGCCTGAGTGGCTATGCCGGCAGCGCGGGGCCCAGTCGGGTGCAGAAGCTGTCCGAAATCAGCCTCGAAGCCGTGCCGCGTTTCTCCACCAGCTTCAAAGAGTTTGATCGCGTGTTGGGGGGCGGCGTAGTGCCAGGCAGTGCGATTTTGATCGGAGGTAATCCGGGAGCCGGTAAATCGACGCTGCTGTTGCAGGTGATGTGCAAGCTGTCCGAAGGGATGAAAACCCTGTACGTCACTGGCGAAGAGTCACTGCAACAGGTCGCGATGCGCGCCCATCGTCTGGGATTGCCCACTGAAAACCTGAATATGTTGTCGGAAACCAGCATCGAGCAGATCTGTCTGATCGCCGAGCAGGAGCAGCCGAAACTGATGGTTATCGACTCCATCCAGGTGATGCACATGGCGGATATCCAGTCTTCGCCCGGGAGCGTAGCGCAGGTGCGTGAAACTGCCGCTTACCTGACGCGCTTCGCTAAAACACGCGGCGTGGCGATTGTGATGGTCGGCCACGTGACCAAAGATGGCTCGCTGGCCGGGCCAAAAGTGCTGGAGCACTGCATCGACTGTTCAGTGATGCTGGATGGCGATGCCGATTCCCGTTTCCGCACGCTGCGCAGTCATAAAAACCGCTTCGGTGCGGTGAACGAATTGGGCGTGTTCGCCATGACCGAGCAGGGCATGCGTGAAATCAGCAATCCATCCGCCATTTTCCTGTCACGTGGAGATGAAGTCACCTCTGGCAGTTCGGTTATGGTGGTGTGGGAAGGTTCGCGTCCGCTGCTGGTGGAGATTCAGGCGCTGGTGGATCACTCGATGATGGGCAACCCGCGTCGCGTCGCTGTTGGGCTGGAGCAAAACCGTCTGGCGATTTTGCTGGCAGTGCTGCATCGACACGGTGGTTTGCAGATGGCGGATCAGGATGTGTTCGTCAACGTGGTCGGCGGTGTGAAAGTTACCGAAACCAGTGCTGACCTTGCGCTGCTGCTGGCAATGGTATCAAGCTTGCGCGATCGTCCGCTGCCGCAGGATCTGGTGATCTTCGGCGAGGTGGGGCTGGCGGGCGAGATACGTCCGGTGCCAAGTGGTCAGGAGCGCATATCCGAAGCGGCCAAGCACGGTTTCAAACGCGCGATTGTGCCGGCGGGCAATGCACCGAAGAAAGCGATTGAAGGCATGAAGGTGTATAGCGCGAAGAAGCTGGCGGATGCGCTGGCGATATTAGACGAGCTGTAATTTCGCCGGGCGGCATACCTGCCGCCCCTGCCTTTCACCGTCACTGTAGCGTGCGCATTCATGCGCATCTTGATAAACGTACCGCACAGACTTTTCCCTCTCACGTAAACGGGAGAGGGCCGGGGTGAGGGCCAGCGCATACCCCATCCCATTCTTTCCCATGCAGGAGGCACCAAATGTCATCGTTCGACTACCTGAAAACCGCCATACGCCAGCAGGGCCATACGCTGCAGCAGGTTGCAGATGCCAGCGGGATGACCAAAGGCTACTTGAGCCAGTTGCTGAATGCCAAAATCAAAAGCCCCAGCGCGCAAAAGCTGGAAGCACTGCATCGATTTCTTGGGCTGGAATTCCCCCGTCGTGACAAAACCGTTGGCGTGGTGTTCGGTAAGTTCTACCCGCTGCACACCGGCCACATCTATCTGATCCAGCGCGCCTGCAGCCAGGTGGATGAGCTGCACATCATCATGGGCCATGACGATCCGCGCGATCGTGAGCTGTTTGAAAACAGTGCCATGTCACAGCAGCCGACCGTCAGCGATCGTCTGCGTTGGTTGTTACAGACCTTCAAGTACCAGAAGAACATCCGCATCCACTCGTTTGATGAAGAGGGGATCGAACCTTATCCACACGGCTGGGATGTGTGGAGCGAAGGGGTAAAGAAATTCCTCTCCGAGCAGGGCATTGAGCCGGATTGCATTTACACCAGTGAAGAGCCGGATGCGGCGATGTATCAACAGCATCTCGGCATCTCGACGGTGGTGATCGATCCCAACCGATCCTTTATGAACATCAGCGGCGGGCAGATTCGCCAGGATCCGTTCCGCTACTGGGAATATATTCCCACCGAAGTGAAGCCGTTCTTTGTGCGCACCGTGGCGATCCTAGGCGGGGAATCCAGCGGCAAATCCACGCTGGTCAACAAGCTGGCAAATATCTTCAATACCACCAGCGCGTGGGAATATGGCCGCGATTATGTGTTCTCGCACCTCGGTGGCGATGAGATGGCGCTGCAGTATTCAGACTACGACAAGATTGCCTTAGGGCAGGCGCAGTACATTGATTTCGCGGTGAAATACGCCAGCAAAGTGGCGTTTATCGATACCGATTTTGTCACCACGCAGGCGTTTTGCCTCAAGTATGAAGGGCGCGAGCATCCGTTTGTGCAGGCGCTGATCGATGAGTACCGTTTCGATCTGGTGATCTTGCTGGAGAACAATGTGCCGTGGGTGGCTGACGGTTTGCGCAGCCTGGGCAGCTCAATGGATCGCCGCGAGTTTCAGTCGATGCTGGTGACCATGTTGCGTGAAAACAATATCGACTTCGTCCATGTCAAAGAGGATGACTACGACACGCGCTTCCTGCGCTGCGTTGAACTGGTGAAGCAGATGCTGGGGGCCTAACCCTCCAGCAATAAAAAAGGCGCCAATCGGCGCCTTTTTCACATCATAACAATTACTTCGCCATACGCTTGTACTTGATACGTTTCGGCTCCAGCGCGTCAGCGCCGAGGGTGCGTTTCTTGTACTCTTCGTACTCGGTAAAGTTACCTTCGAAGAACTCCACCTTACCTTCATCCTGATAATCGATGATGTGGGTGGCGATACGGTCGAGGAACCAACGGTCATGCGAGATCACCATGGCACAGCCTGGGAACTCCAGCAGGGCGTTTTCCAGCGCGCGCAGGGTTTCGATGTCCAGGTCGTTGGTCGGTTCATCGAGCAGCAACAGGTTGCCGCCAACCTGCAGCAGTTTCGCGAGGTGCAGACGACCACGCTCACCACCGGACAGTTCGCCAACGCGTTTGCCCTGATCGGTGCCTTTGAAGTTGAAGCGGCCGACATAGGCACGGCTTGGCATCTCAACGTTGCCGACGCGCATAATGTCCTGACCACCTGACACTTCTTCAAACACGGTTTTCGAATTGTCCATCGCGTCACGGAACTGGTCCACAGACGCCAGCTTGACGGTTTCGCCCAGCTCGATGGTGCCAGAATCGGGCTGTTCCTGACCGGACATCATGCGGAACAGGGTCGATTTACCGGCACCGTTCGGGCCGATGATGCCGACAATCGCGCCTTTCGGCACCGAGAAGGTCAGATCGTCGATCAGTACGCGGTCGCCATACGATTTGCTCAGGTTGGTCACTTCCAGCACTTTGTCGCCGAGGCGCGCACCTGGTGGAATGAACAATTCGTTGGTTTCGTTACGTTTCTGGTATTCGGTGTTGTTCAGCTCTTCGAAACGCGCCAGACGGGCTTTGCCCTTAGACTGACGGCCTTTCGCGCCCTGACGTACCCACTCCAGCTCTTTTTCAATTGACTTACGACGCGCCGCTTCAGAAGAAGCTTCCTGCGCCAGACGCTGATCTTTCTGCTCCAGCCAGGAAGAGTAGTTACCTTCCCACGGAATACCTTCACCGCGGTCCAGCTCCAGAATCCAGCCTGCAACGTTATCGAGGAAGTAACGGTCGTGCGTGATCGCCACCACGGTGCCTTCAAAGTCGTGCAGGAAACGTTCCAGCCAGGCCACGGATTCTGCATCCAGGTGGTTGGTCGGTTCGTCGAGCAGCAGCATGTCTGGCTTTTCCAGCAGCAGGCGGCACAGCGCGACGCGGCGGCGCTCACCACCGGACAGGTTGCCAATTTTGGCATCCCAGTCTGGCAGACGCATCGCATCAGCAGCACGGTTCAGCTGGGTGTCGAGGTTATGGCCATCGTGCGCCTGAATCACTTCTTCCAGACGACCTTGTTCGGCAGCCAGTTTATCGAAATCGGCATCAGGATCGGCATACAGTGCGTACACTTCGTCGAGACGCTTCAGCGCACCAACCACTTCAGAAACCGCCTCTTCCACAGATTCACGCACGGTGTGCTCTGGATTGAGTTTGGGTTCCTGCGGCAGATAGCCGACTTTAATGCCCGGTTGTGGGCGTGCTTCCCCTTCGATATCGGTATCAATACCGGCCATGATGCGCAGCAGGGTGGATTTACCCGCGCCGTTCAGGCCGAGTACACCGATTTTGGCGCCAGGGAAGAAGCTAAGAGAGATGTTCTTCAGAATGTGACGCTTCGGCGGAACCACTTTGCCGACGCGATGCATGCTATAGACGAATTGAGCCACGTTGTAATGAGCCTCTGGTCTGTGAATGGTGGAACCTCAGATGCTGAAGTTTAGCCGTTTTCACCTGGCAATCACAGCCGCATGGCGTTGAATCTTCTGGAGTGGGGTTGAACAGGGGATAACTGATTGATTCTCACTCAACAGTCGCTATGCTGCTTTTTTGCCTGGAAAACGGAGGGGGTTCGATGAAAGTGCTGATTGCTGCAGATGAACATGCCTGGGGCGGATTAATTTCGGCCATTCGTCAGACGTTACCGGATATGGAGTTTATTGCCTCGGCGGGCCATGCGGCGGAGAGTCTGGCCGGTTTTGATGCGCTAATTCCTGGTATGTGCCGGGTGGATGCCCGACTGATCGCCACGGCCGATCGCCTGAAGCTGGTGCAGCAGGCGGGTGTCGGGCTGGAAGGTGTCGATCTTGAAGCGGCCAAAAAGGCCGGCATTGTGGTGGCGAATGTTCCCTCCGACCATTCCGGTAATGCCGATTCGGTGGCGGAATTGGGGATCTGGATGATGATTGGCCTGGCACGTCGCCAGCATGAGATCGCCGATTGCCTGGCGCAGCAGAGACTGGGTCAACCCATTGGCTTAGGCCTGATGGGCAAAACCGTGGGACTGGTGGGGCTGGGCGGCATCGGCAAAGCTTTGGCGAAGCGACTTGCTCCGTTTGGTATGCGCATGATCGGGGTAAAACGTGAAGCGGATGAAGCTTTTGCGCGTCAACATCAACTCGACTGGGTCGGCAATATGGCGCAGTTGCCGGAACTGTTGCAGCAAGCCGATTTTGTCGTGCTCAGTCTGCCTGACAATGCGGCGACGCATAACATCATTAATGCTGATGCGCTGGCGCAGATGAAACCAGCTAGCTTCCTGATCAACCTGGGACGCGGTGGACTGATCGAGAAACAGGCCTTTCTGGCAGCGCTGGAGACAAAAAAATTGGCTGGAGCCGGGCTGGATGTGTTCTGGCAGGAACCACCCGATCCACAAGATCCGGTGTTCCGCTATAACGTGATCGCGACGCCACACGTTGGCGGCGTCACCGATGTCTCAATGAAGGGAATTATCAAAGGGATCTGCGATAACTTGCGCCGTCTGCGCGACGGCGACGCGGTGATCGATCGCAAGGCATAATTTTAAGGCAGGCGCAGCGGGATGTTATGTTGCGCCAGCCAGCTCTTCAGCGCCGGTTCTGGCGCACTGTCACTCACCAGTAAATCAAAACGGCGTAGCTCGCCAATGCGCGCGGGCAGCACTTTGCCAAATTTGCTGCTGTCCGCCACTAACACGCGCGTGCGCGAACGCAGCATGGCGTGATGTTTCATCGCTAGCTCATTGATGTTATAGCAGGTTGCGCCCTGTTCCGGATCGATCCCCGCGGCTGAGATAAAGGCCAGCGTCGGGCAGAGATCGTCGAGGATCGAGTGCGCGCCAATCGGCGTAAACAGCGCATTATCGGCATGAAACTCGCCGCCACTCAATATCACATTACAGGCGGGTTTCTCTTTCAGCGCGAGGAAGGTGTTCATGGCGCAGCAAATCGCGGTGAACGCCAGCGTGTCCGGAATTGCATCCACGATATAAGGCAGGGTGGTGCCACAGTCGAAAAACACCGTGTCATTTTCGCTGATCAAACTGGCTGCGGCCTGCGCCAGGCGCTGTTTGCGTGCGGCATTTTGCCCGTGCTGGTCGGAGACGAAATAGTGCCCGGCATGGCTTTTCGGATCGCTGACAATGTAGCCCCCGAGCAGGACCACCGTCGAAGCTGGCTCAGTCAGATCGCGACGAATAGTCATCTCTGAGACGCCCAACAGTTGCGCCGCATCTTTCAGGTGCAGCTTATCGGTGCGCTTCAGTGCTTGCGCCAGCTTGTGAATACGTTCTTCGCGCCGGGTTTCCATGAGCATCTCTGTGTTATGGCTATCCTGAGGGGAAAAGTTTTACCCGTCGGCGCGAGAGAAGCGCCACCGACAAACCAAGGTAAATCTCTAATATTTTAATGATTTGCGACTTATCTAGCCGGCAGTTTTTCAATCTTACCTGTAATGAAATCGCCCCGCAAACTTCCCACACCCCGCTGAAAGCGTCAACGGCGCTGATGTTGTTTTGTTAAAATAATAACATTGTTGCGGGCCTTTCTGTCAGAAAAATCGTTTTCATACGCTGCTCAGGATGTGAATTTTGTCACACAGATCACTTTGTATACCTGCTAGTGTGATTTAAATAACATTTAAATGCTAAAAATTCACCGGGGAGTAAACAATGGATATCGCGGTTATTGGGTCAAATATGGTGGACCTCATTACCTACACCAATCAGATGCCGAAAGCGGGCGAAACGCTGGAAGCGCCTGATTTCGCCATCGGCTGTGGTGGCAAAGGCGCAAATCAGGCGGTGGCCGCGGCGAAAATGGGCGGCAGCGTGATGATGGTGAGCAAAGTGGGTGACGATCTGTTTGCGCCGAACACCGTGGCGAACCTGAAACAACAGGGCGTCGATACCCAATTTGTCACCACCGCGCCGGGCACTTCCAGCGGCGTAGCGCCGATCTTTGTTGATGATCAATCGCAGAACCGCATTCTGATCATCAAAGGCGCCAACCAGCAGCTCAAACCGGCCGATATTGATGCGGCGGCCGAGGGGCTGAAAGCGTGCCAACTGATTATCCTGCAACTCGAAATCCCGCTGGAAACCGTCTATTACGCGATTGATTTTGCCCGTCAGCATGACATCAAAGTGATCCTCAACCCGGCGCCGGCAGTGGCGAATCTCGATATCAATTACGCCTGCAAGTGCGACTTTTTTATGCCTAACGAAACCGAACTGGAGATCCTCACCGGCATGCCGGTCGGAACCGATAATGAGGTGATCCGTGCAGGCCAGACGCTGCTCAAGCGCGGCCTCAAAAACCTGATTATCACCCTAGGTGCGCGCGGTTCACTGTGGATGGCGGGCGACACGCTGCATCAGGTCGCGCCAACGTCAGTGAAGGCGGTGGACACCAGCGGTGCCGGTGATGCCTTTATCGGCTGCTTTGCGCACACGCTGGTGAAGACCGGCGATATTCCCACGGCGATGGCGCAAGCCTCGGCCTATGCCGCCTGCAGCGTCACTGGACGCGGCACGCAACGTTCCTACCCGGACGCGGAAACCTTCCAGCGTTTTCTCAACCTAAACTGAGGTCGAGTCATGCAACAGAACATTGTTCAGCAATCTGACGGCTATCTGAATAAGACGCCACTGTTTCAGTTCATTTTGCTCTCGTGCCTGTTCCCATTGTGGGGTTGTGCCGCGAGCTTAAACGATATCCTGATTACGCAATTCAAAAGCGTATTTGCGCTGAGCGATTTTGCCAGTGCGCTGGTGCAGAGTGCCTTTTACGGTGGCTACTTCCTGATCGCGATTCCCGCCTCGCTGGTGATCCGCAAAGCCACTTACAAGCTGGCGATATTGATGGGATTGGTGCTGTATATCGTCGGTTGCGTGCTGTTCTATCCGGCGTCACATATGGCGACTTACACCATGTTCCTCGCGGCGATCTTCGCCATCGCCATTGGTTTAAGCTTTCTCGAAACCGCTGCGAATACCTATAGCTCGATGATAGGCCATCGCGATCACGCCACGCTGCGTCTTAACATCAGCCAGACGTTCTATCCGATTGGCGCGCTGATGGGCATCGTGCTGGGTAAATATCTGGTGTTCCAGGACGGCGAAAGTCTGCATACGCAGATGGCGGGCATGAATGCCGAGCAGGCACATGCCTTCCGCCTGAGCATGCTGGAACACACGCTGGAGCCGTATAAATATCTGGTGATGGTGTTAGTGGTGGTGATGCTGCTGTTTCTGTTTACCCGTTATCCGCGCTGCAAACCGGCGTCGAGTGAGAAGTCACTGCCGTCGCTGGGCGAAACCTTCCGCTATCTGGCCGGTAATCGCCACTTTAAACGCGGCATCGTGGCGCAGTTCCTGTATGTCGGCATGCAGGTAGCGGTGTGGTCCTTCACCATCCGTCTGGCGTTGACGTTGGGTGCGACAAACGAACGCCACGCGTCTAACTTTATGATTTACAGCTTTATCTGCTTCTTTATCGGTAAGTTTGTCGCCAACTTCCTGATGACACGGTTCCGTGCGGAAAAAGTGCTGATTGCCTACTCGGTACTCGGCGTGATCACCCTCGCGTGGGTGATGTTTGTGCCAAACTTTACCGCTGTTTACGCGGCAGTGTTTGTCAGTGTGCTGTTTGGACCCTGCTGGGCGACGATTTACGCGGGCACGCTGGCCACGGTGGATAACAAGTACACCGAAGTGGCAGGCGCGTTTATTGTCATGTCGATTGTCGGCGCGGCGTTTATCCCGGCTATACAGGGATTCGCCTCTGATCATCTCGGATCGATGCAACTGGCGTTTGGCGTGTCTCTGTTGTGCTTTGCGTGGGTGGGTTTCTATTTCTGGGGCGAACTGCGCCATAAAAATCAGGCGATGCAGGCAGGTCGTCTGGTTGAGGAGATGCCATGAAAACCCGTTTGCCGCTGCGTCGTGAGCAGTTTCATGAAACGCCCAGCCCGCTGTTGCACAATGACTATTTCCACGTCGAGTTGTTTCGCTATCCGGCGGGTGTCGAAGCGGTGCGTATCAGCAACCAGCGTGGCACGGTGATTGTGCTGCCGTTTTACGGTCAAATGGTGTGGGATGCGACCTTCGATGGCCATTCCCTCACCATGGGGCACAGCTTTAAACAGCCGCTGCCAGGCAGTTCGATTATCGATACTTACGGCTGTTTTGCCTTCCACTCTGGATTGCTGGCGAACGGCTGTCCTGCGCCCGATGACGAACATCCGCTGCACGGTGAAATGGCCTGCGCACGTATGGACAGCGCGTGGATGGTGCTGGAGCAAGATCGCGTTTCTCTGGAAGGGGAAACCGAATATGTGAAAGGTTTTGGTCATCACTATCTGGCTTCTCCAGCGGTGCGGTTGCACGCTAACGCGCCGCGCTTGCAGATTGAGATGAACGTCACCAATCTGGCGGGCGCGCCGATGCCGCTGCAGTACATGTGCCATCTGAACAGCGCCTGGCTGGCCAATGGTCGCTTTAAGCAGTCGATCCCTCAGGATGCTTTCAAGCTGCGCACCTCGATCCCGGCGCACGTGAAACCGACGCCGCAGTGGACCGCCTATACCGATCAGCTGGCGCGCGATCCGCAGGCATTGCAGCAGTTGGATCAGCCGGAGATGTGCGATTCGGAGATCGTGTTCTTTGCCGACGATCTGGCGCAGTACGGCCATGAGGTGCAGTTCGAACTGCATGCGCCGGAAGGCTATGCCTTGATGACGCGTTTCGATAGCCGTCAGTTCCCCCACGCCACGCGCTGGCTGCTGCACAATCACGATCAGCAGGTGGCGGCTTACGTGCTGCCTTCCACCTGTCGGCCGGAGGGATTTAACGCGGCGCAGCGCGCTGGCACCCTAATTGAGCTGGCACCCGGCGAGAAGCGACATTTCAGCGTCGAGACCGGCATTCTGTAATCACTGGCGGCCCTTGCGCCGCCTCAATTTTTACCGCTTCGCTATTCACGAAACTGTCACGCAATATCCTTGCCAATCCTATAAAGCCAACTGCCCGGTTGGACGATAACCCCTGCGACATTCGTCACATTGGTTCTCCTCTCTCTTTACCAGGGTTCAGATTTATGAAGCTCAATCAGTTTAAAATTGGCCAGCGGCTAGGTTTTCTCGCCACGCTGCTGTTGCTCGCCACATTGTTGATGGGACTGCACGGACTGCAAGTCAATATGCAGGCGCTGGAAAACAATCAGGACGTGATGGCACGTGAAGTCCTGATTGCCGACAGCATCGACACCGCGCGCAGTGCGCAGGTGCAGTTCAAGATACAGGTACAGGAGTGGAAAAATACCCTGTTGCGCGGCACCCAAGGGCAGGAGACCTTCGATAAGTACAAAAAGGCGTTTTTGAAAGAGAGCCAGCAGACGCAGGCGCTGCTCAGCGAGTTGAGTCAGATCCAAACCGCGCTGGGCTTACCTGTCGCGCCGGTTGAACAGGCGCGCGCGGTGCATGCCGGGCTGGAGAGCAAATATCTGGCGGCACTGGAAAACTACAGCATCAGCGATATTAACAGTGCGGCGCGCGTTGACCATCTGGTCACCGGTATCGACCGCGCACCGACACAGCAAATCGACGATCTGGTGGCTGCCACGCTGAAACGCGCGCAGCAGATGCATCAGGAGATAGAAGCCAACAACCTCGCCCATTACCAGAAAACCCGCATGCTGCTGCTGATCGCGATGGGCTGTATCTTGCTGGTTGGTGTGTGCATTACGGCCTGGCTGGTGCAGAGCATCACGCGTCCGCTGAAGCAGGCAATTAACGTCGCGAAGACCGTGGCGGCAGGTGATCTGCGAGCCCGGATTGCGGTCTCAGGACGTGATGAAACCGCACAGCTGATGGCGGCGCTGCGTGATATGAACCATAACCTGAAGCGTATTGTGACCGGCGTGCGTTCGGGGACTGAGGCAATAGCCGATACCACCGATCAGGTCGCACACGGCAGCCGCGAGTTGTCGGCGCGCAACGAAGCGCAGGCCAGTGCGTTGGAAGAGACCGCAGCTTCAATGGAGCAGCTGACTTCCGTGGTGAAAAACAATGCCGAGAACGCACGCCATGCCAGCGATATCGCGCGTGATACCCGCCAGCGCGCCGGCGAGGGCGGCGAGGTGGTGGAAAAAGTGGTGGTGGCAATGGGCGAGATCCACCAGTTCTCGCGTGAGATCAACGAGATCGTGACGGTGATTGATGGCATCGCGTTCCAGACCAATATTCTGGCACTCAATGCCGCAGTCGAAGCGGCACGCGCTGGGAATGACGGGCGTGGCTTTGCGGTGGTAGCGTCGGAAGTGCGTGCGCTGGCACAGCGCTCCGCTTCCGCAGCGCGTGATATTCGTGGTCTGACCGATCGTTCAGTGAGTTTGATGGCGCAGGGCAACACGCTGGTGAAAGGCGCGGGATCGTCGATGCAGGAGATTGTCGATAGCGTGAAGCAGCTGTGCGAGCTGATGGAGAACATCTCATCCGCTAGCGCGGAGCAGAGCGTGGGTATTGAGCAGGTGAACCTGACGGTGACGCATATGGATGCCGCCACCCAGCAGAACGCCACGCTGTCGCAGCAGTCCGCCCAATCGGCACGCGCGCTGAATCAGCAGGTCTGCTCGCTGGTGGAGAATATCAGCGTATTTCAGTTGGAGTCGAAGCCGGCTCAGTAACGTCGCGCAACAAACTACGCCGTTACACCGATAGGTATTGAGTCGTAGGGCGCCATCAATGGCGCCCTTTTCGTGCACTCTACAGTTAAAAGTTAAATCGCCACCAACCCGCGCACGCCTTCTGCTTCCATATTGGAACCCGCGCCACGTTGTACGATCTCTCCACGCGACATCACCAGATACTGATCGGCCAGCTCGGCGGCGAAATCGTAAAACTGCTCAACCAGCAGGATCGCCATATCACCGCGCTGGGCTAACTGGCGGATCACTGCACCGATCTCTTTGATCACTGATGGCTGGATTCCTTCGGTGGGCTCATCCAGGATCAACAGCTGTGGCTTGCAAGCCAGCGCCCGACCGATCGCCAGCTGCTGCTGTTGCCCGCCGGAGAGATCGCCGCCGCGTCGGGCTTTCATCTCGCGCAGCACCGGGAACAACTCGTAAATCTCCTCGGGCACGGATTTGGCCTGCGACCCCGGGAAGCGCGCCAGCCCCATCAGCAGATTCTCTTCCACCGTCAGGCGCGGAAAGATTTCACGGCCCTGCGGCACATAGGCAATGCCCGCCTGTACACGCTGGTGCGGCTTACGACTGTTTATCACCTTATCCTGCCAGCGAATCTCACCGGATTTCGCCGGAATCAGCCCCATCAGACATTTCAGCAGCGTGGTTTTACCCACGCCGTTGCGGCCCAGCAGGCAGGTAATTTCGCCCGGTTTCGTCTCAAACGAAAGACCGCGCAGAATATGGCTGCCGCCATAATATTGATTCAGTTCGGATACTTGCAGCATCTTAGCGCCCCAGATAAACGTCGATGACCCGATCGTTCGCCTGCACTTCGCGTAACGATCCCTCTGCCAGCACCTGGCCCTGATGCAGTACCGTGACATGATCGGCAATCGTCTCGACAAAACCCATGTCGTGTTCCACCACCATCAGCGAATGCTTGCCTGCCAGACTGCGGAACAGCTCGGCGGTGTACTCGGTTTCCGCGTCGGTCATACCTGCCGCGGGTTCGTCGAGCAGTAGCAGATGCGGGTCCTGCACTAACAACATGCCGATTTCAAGAAACTGCTTCTGACCGTGCGACAACAAGCCCGCTTTACGCTGGCGCTCACCGCTCAGCCGCAGCAGTTTTAGCACCTCATCGATGCGATCCTGCTGTTCGCCGTTAAGCCGTGCACGCAAACTAGCCCACACCGACTTATCGTTTTTCAGCGCGATTTCCAGATTTTCGAATACGGTGAGCGCTTCAAAAACCGTGGGTTTCTGGAACTTGCGGCCAATGCCGGCCCGGGCGATCTCCACCGACGACATGCGGGTGAGATCGGTATCCTGGTCATAGATCACCTGCCCGTTATCGGGACGCGTTTTGCCGGTGATCACGTCCATCAGCGTGGTTTTGCCCGCGCCGTTGGGGCCGATCACACAGCGCAGTTCACCGACGCCGATCTTCAGCGACAGATCGGTGAGCGCGCGGAAGCCATCAAATGAGACGTTGATCTTCTCCAGTTGCAGCACCGGATCGCTCTGATCGCGATGGCGATCGGCGGGATGGGGTTGGGTAAACAGTTGCTCAGTCATCACGCCTCCGGCGCAGCAGGCCAATCACACCACGCGGCAGGAACAGCGTGACGAGGATAAACATCAGGCCGAGGAAGAACAGCCAATATTCCGGGAAGGCGACGGTAAACCAGCTTTTGGCCCCGTTTACAATCGCGGCCCCTAAAAGCGGGCCAATTAAGGTGCCGCGCCCGCCGAGTGCCACCCAGATAGCCGCCTCAATCGAGTTGGTCGGCGACATTTCACTGGGATTGATAATGCCGACCTGCGGCACATACAGCGCGCCCGCCAGGCCACACAACACCGCCGACAGCGTCCAGACAAACAGCTTGAAGCCTTTAGGGTCGTAACCGACGAACATCAGGCGGTTTTCGGCATCGCGTACCGCCGTCAACACCCGCCCAAACTTACTGCGCGCCAGCGCGAAGCCAATGCCAAGGCTGATGAACAACAGCAGCACGGTGGCGACGAACAATCCAATGCGCGTGCCGGTGGCGGTAACGTTAAAGCCGAGCAGGGTGGTGAAGCCGGTAAAACCGTTGTTACCGCCAAAGCCCGTTTCATTTCGGAAGAACAGCAGCATGCCGGCATAGGTCAGCGCCTGCGTCATGATCGAGAAGTAAACACCTTTGATTTTTGAGCGGAAGGCGAAGTAGCCGAACACCAGCGCCAGCAAACCCGGCACCAGCATGATCAGACACAGCGCCCAGGCAAAATGTTGCGTGCCGGCCCAGAACCACGGCAGCTCATTCCACGACAGGAACGACATAAAGGCCGGTAAGCCCTCGCCCGATGCCTGGCGCATCAGGTACATGCCCATCGCATAGCCGCCTAATGCGAAGAACAGACCGTGTCCAAGAGACAGCAATCCGGCATAGCCCCATACCAGATCCAGCGCTACCGCGACGATGGCGTAGCAGAGGATTTTGCCGATCAAGGTCAGCGTGTAAGTAGAGATCGCCAGCGGATGCGTGGCGGGTAATAGGGCGCAGAACGGCAGCACCAGCAGCAGCAAGGAGATCACGATGCCGAGGCTGATACTGAGGCGCGGCGCTTTGCGCGTCAGCGTTAACGTCAGGGGTTGGCTCATCAGTCTATTACCCTCCCTTTGAAGGCAAACAGGCCCTGTGGACGTTTCTGAATGAACAGTACGATCAGCACGAGGATGAGGATTTTACCCAGCACCGCACCAATCTGCGGTTCCAGCACTTTGTTAAGGATGCCCAGGCCGAAGGCCGCTACCACGGTGCCCGCCAGCTGCCCCACGCCGCCCAGCACCACCACCAGGAAAGAGTCGATGATGTAACCCTGGCCAAGTTCCGGGCCGACGTTGCCGAGCTGCGACAGCGCCACGCCGCCCAGTCCAGCAATGCCAGAGCCCAGACCAAACGCCAGCATATCGATGCGTCCGGTTGGCACGCCGCAGCAATCGGCCATCGCGCGATTTTGCGTCACGGCGCGCACGCTCAGGCCCAGACGCGTTTTATTGAGCAGCAGCCAGGTCAGGCCGAGTACCGCAAACACAAACAGGATCACCGCAATACGGTTGTACGGCAGCACCAGGTTAGGCAACACTTGCCAGCCGCCAGACAGCCAGCCTGGGTTAGCCACTTCCAGGTTCTGTGCGCCAAACAGCATACGCACCAGTTGGATCAGCATCAGACTGATGCCCCAGGTGGCGAGCAGGGTTTCCAGCGGGCGGCCGTATAAATGACGAATGATGGTGCGCTCCAGCAGCATGCCAATGCTCGCGGTGATCAGGAATGCCACAGGCAGCGCCAGCAGCGGATACCACGCCAGCCACTGCGGTGCGAACTGCTGGAACAAGTTTTGTACAAACCAGGTGGCGTACGCACCGAGCATCAGCATCTCACCGTGCGCCATGTTGATCACGCCAAGCAGGCCGTAAGTGATCGCCAGACCCAGCGCGGCTAGCAGCAGGATCGAGCCGAGTGACAGGCCGGTAAACGCCTGACCGAAGAGATCGCCCCACATCAGGCGATGTTTGATTTGTTGCAGGCTCTCCGTGGCCGCGGCGCGCACCTGCGCATCGGGTTCGTTGCTGGCCTGCGTTAAGCGATCGAGGCTGGCCTGCATATTCGGGTCGCTGGACTCACCGAGCAGTGTGACGGCTTTGAGGCGCACGCGGGCATCCGGGCTAGCAAGTTGCAGATAGGCGGCGGCCATGGCGAGCACGGCGTGAACCTGAGTGTCTTTTTCCACGGCGAGACGCTGTTCGATCAGCGGCAACTGATCGGCGGCACCGTCGTTTTGCAACTGTTGGGCGGCACGCAGGCGAATCGCGGGATCCTCGCTCACCAGCTGGTGGGCGGCGAGGGCGCTGGCGATTAACACGCGTAGCCGGTTGTTCATAAACAGCTTTTTGGTCTCACCCGTCGGCTGTTGTGCGCTATCCAGCGGGATGAGTTTGTCATCCTGCTTGCTGAACGGCTGTTTATTTTGGTCGATGACCATGCTTTCGTTGCGCAGTGCCTGCAGCAGCGGCAAGCGGCTGGCCTGCGGTGCGGCCGCCCACTGTTGCAGCAGGTTGGCCTGATCAGTGCGGCTGGCAGCGGCGAAATCCGCGCCATCGCCCGCCTGGGCGAGCCACGGCAGGAGCAGCAGCAGACAGCAAAGATAACGGCGGATTGTCATGATGATGATCCTGTATGTCGTTGGGCTTGGGGGCGGTTGGTGACCTCACCCTAACCCTCTCCCGTAAGCGAGAGAGGGGACCGATCCAGCAAAGAACGCTGTTAATCACATTCGGCATCCTCTCCCATACTTTGCCAGAGAAGATCCGCAGGCGGCTGATGCCTTTGCCCTGGCTCCATTACAGAGCCAGATCGGGCATCAGCGCGCATTTTGCGTATTACTTCGTCGATTTCACCGGATAATCCGGCTTCTTATCATTACCGGCGATGTACGGGCTCCAGGGCTGAGCGCGGATTGGCTTATCGGTCTGCCACACCACGTTGAACTGACCGTTCTCTTCCACTTCGCCGATCATCACGGGCTTGTGCAGATGGTGGTTGGTTTTATCCATGGTCAGCGTGAAGCCGTCCGGCGCTTTAAAGGTCTGTCCGGCCATCGCCGCACGCACTTTGTCCACATCGGTGGTACCCGCTTTTTCTACCGCCTGTGCCCACATATGGATGCCGACATAAGTCGCTTCCATCGGGTCATTGGTGACCACGGTGCCTGCGTTCGGCAGGTTGTGCGCTTTGGCATAAGCACGGTAATCCGCCACGAATTTCGCGTTAGTTGGGTTATCCACCGATTCGAAGTAGTTCCACGCGGCTAACTGACCGACCAGCGGTTTGGTATCAATGCCGCGCAACTCTTCCTCCCCGACCGAGAAGGCGATCACCGGAATATCCGTGGCTTTAATGCCCTGGTTAGCCAGCTCTTTGTAGAACGGCACGTTGGAGTCACCGTTGATGGTGGAGATCACGGCCGTTTTGCCACCGGCAGAGAACTTCTTGATGTTAGAAACGATGGTCTGATAGTCGCTGTAGCCAAACGGCGTATAGACCTCTTCGATGTCTTTATCCTGAATGCCTTTGGTGTGCAGGAAGGCGCGCAGAATCTTGTTAGTGGTACGCGGGTAGACGTAATCGGTACCCAGCAGGAAGAAGCGTTTGGCGCTGCCGCCGTCTTCGCTCATCAGGTATTCCACCGCCGGAATCGCCTGCTGGTTGGGTGCCGCACCGGTGTAGAACACGTTTGGCGACATCTCTTCGCCTTCGTACTGCACCGGATAGAACAGCAGGCCGTTCAGCTCTTCAAACACCGGCAGCACTGACTTACGTGAGACCGAAGTCCAGCAGCCGAACACCGCCGCGACTTTATCCTGTGTTAACAGCTGACGCGCTTTCTCCGCGAACAGCGGCCAGTTAGACGCCGGATCGACCACCACCGGTTCCAGCTTTTTGCCCAGCACGCCGCCTTTGGCGTTGATTTCATCAATGGTCATCAGGGCCACGTCTTTCAGCGGCGTCTCGGAGATCGCCATGGTGCCGGAAAGCGACGACATGATGCCGACTTTGATGGTATCAGCGGCCTGGGCACCAAAGGTAAAGCCCAAACTGGTCACGGTGGCGGAGAGCGCAAAAGCTTTTAGCAACCAACGTCTTTTCATCGTTAACCCTCTAAATGTGTTAGTGTTTTTATTCAATGGGTTGAAGCCGGGCCTGCTGTAACATATGCAATGTGATCTTTCTGACCTCTGCCTTACTGACGGCAATGTGGTCGGTTAAAATGCGTTGTGCCTCCTCGGTTTGTTGCTGGAAAATCGCCCGTAAAATCTGAGCGTGTTCGCGGTATGTCGCATCTACCCGGTCGTCACGGGTAAAGTCGAGACGACGGATGATGCGGATCTTTTCGGTCAGTTCGGCGTGGATGCGTGCCATCTCCTGATTGCCCGCGGCGGCTACCAGCGCCATATGAAAGGCTTCGTCGTGCGCCGACACCGCTTTGCCATCCTCCAGGCGTGGCGCATCGATCCAGAAACCTTTCAGTTCGTTCAGGATTTCCGCACAGGCCAGCGGCGGCAGCGCGCACAGGCGGCGCACTGCTTCGCGCTCCAGCACGGTGCGGAAGTCGTACAGCTCTTCGAAGTATTCGAAGTCGAACGGCTTCACCTGCCAGCCGCTGCGGAACCACACTTCGACATAGCCCTCGCGCTCCAGCCAAAACAGCGCCTGACGTACCGGCGTGCGGCTCACGTCGAGCCGATCGGCGATTTCGTTTTCGCTAAAGCGGTCACCGGGCATCAAACGAAACTCAAAAATGTCCTGTTTCAATGCCTGATAAACCTTCTCCGCCAGCGCTTCCGGGCGGCCTTTGCTGCGTGGGCTTTGATGCATACGAGCTCCTTATTCCAGCCACAGCAGAGTGTCGCCCGGACTCACCGGACGTCCTGCCTGACAGGCAATGCGTTTCACCGTGCCGGCCTGCGGCGCGACAATCGCCAGTTCCATTTTCATTGCTTCGACGATGATCAGCGTCTGACCGGCTTCCACCGCGTCAGCTGGCTGCACCAGCACTTTCCAGATGTTGCCGTTCATATCGGCACAGACCGCTAGCGCATCTTCGTCGGCTTCCGGGGCCATCAGCGTCTCTTCACTGGTCAGCGGCGCGTTCTGCTCTTCCTGTGCCCACAGCGTCACTTCCTGTTCGAAAGCGGCTGACTGGCGCTGACGGAATTCGGCAATTGAGTCGGCGTGTTCAGCGAGGAATTGCTGGTGGGCAGCAAAATCAAACAGCGTCTCTTCGATGCGTACCGTGGCGCGGCCTTCGCGGAAGTCATCGCGCAGTTGCGTGAGTTCATCTTCGGTAACCGGATAGAAGCGCACCTGATCGAAGAAGTGCAGCAGCCATGGCTCATCCGCCGCGAACTGGTCGTTCTTGAGGAATTTGTTCCAGATTGGCAGCGTGCGGCCCACCAGCTGATAGCCACCGGGTGAATCCATCCCGTAGATGCACATGTACATGCCGCCAATACCGACTGTGCCTTCGGCGGTAAAGGTACGTGCCGGGCTGTATTTGGAACTGAGCAGGCGATGGCGCGGATCGATCGGTACTGCGCATGGTGCGCCGAGGTAGACATCGCCCAGGCCGAGAATCAGATAGCTGGCATCGAAAATGGTGTCGCGCACCGCTTCGCGACTCTCCAACCCATTAATGCGCTGAATAAAATCAACGTTGTTCGGCAGCCATGGCGCGGTAGCGCGCACGGTTTCCTGATAACGCTCAACCGCACCGAGCGTGGCGCTGTCTTCAAATGCCATTGGCATCCAGACGATACGCGAAGGCACTTTCAGCTGGCTGACATCGCCGAGTCCGGCTTCCAGTTCCAGCAGCAGATTCATCAGCTGTTTCTGGCTGAGGATCAGGCTGTCATAGCGCACCTGCAGTGAGCGAACGCCGGGTGACAGCTCTTCGACGCCGGGCACCGCACGTTCACGCAGCGCATTCATCAGCAGGTGCACACGCAGACGCAGCGCCAGATCCAGCACGTTATCGCCGTACTCAATCAGCACATATTTATCTCCGGCCTGGCGGTAAACCGCCGCTGGCGTAGTCGATGTCGCAGGCAACGCCGCCAGTAAGGTGGCTGAGCCGATGTCACTGGCCGCCAGTGAGGGCACCTCAAAGGCTGGCGCATGAGTGCTGCGCAAGGTTTCCACGCTGTGCGCCTGGGCTTTCTCCAGCGCCACCGCTTCGTCGGCGCTGACCGGATGGAAGCGAATGCGGTCGCCCGGTTTTACCTGACCGACTTTCCACAGCTCCGCTTTGGCAATCGTCACCGGACAGACGAAGCCGCCGAGGCTCGGGCCGTCATGGGTCAGGATCACCGGGAAGTCACCGGTAAAGTTCACCGCGCCAATTGCGTATTCGCAGTCGTGTACGTTGGAAGGGTGCAGCCCGGCTTCGCCGCCGTTGGCACGCGTCCAGGTCGGTTTGGGTCCCACTAAGCGCACGCCGAGACGGTTGGAGTTGTAGTGCACCTGCCAGTCGCTGGCAAAGAACTCGTCGATGGCAGCCTGGGTGAAGAAATCCGGCGCGCCGTGCGGGCCGTACAGCACGCCGATGCGCCATTCGTTGCCATAGTGCGGCACCAGCACGTGATCGAGCGCTTGCGGTTCACTGATCGGCGCGGGCGTGGTGCAGGCGGCCAGCAGCGGCTGGGAGATCGGCAGCATATCGGCGACGCGCAGGGTGCGTCCGGCATGACCACCAAACTGGCCGAGTGAGAAGGTAGAACGGCTGCCCAGATATTCCGGCACATCGAAACCGTTGCGTACTGCCAGATAAGTGCGGCAACCGCTTTGCGCACGGCCTAACGTCAGCGTCTGGCCTGCTTTTACACTGATTGGTTGCCAGTAATCGAGGCTTGCGCCATCCAGTTCTGCCGGGCAATCTGCGCCGGTCAGGGCAATGACTGCGTCGCTGTGGAAACGCAGTGTCGGGCCTTGCAAAGTAAACTCCAGCCCGGCGGCGCTGTCGTGGTTGCCGACAATGCGGTTTGCGAGGCGGAAAGCGAAGTCATCCATCGGGCCTGAAGGTGGCACGCCAATATCCCAATAGCCCAGGCGGCCAGGGAAATCCTGAATGCTGCTGAAGGTGCCGGGTTGCAGCACTTCAATCACGCTGGCGGACGGCGTAAAGCTGTCGAGGAAACGCGTCCAGACTTTGCCGCTGCTGAACGCTTCGGTGGCCACAATCTGGCGCAGATAATCGAGGTTGGTGGCGATGCCGTGCAGCTGCGTGGCATCCAGCGCCTGCTGCATTTTTGCCAGCGCCGCTTCACGCGTGTCGGCGTGAACAATCAGTTTGGCAATCATCGGATCGTAAAATGCTGAGACTTCGGTGCCGGTATCGATCCAGCCATCCACGCGCACGCCATCCGGGAAACTGACGCCGGTCAGGGTGCCGGGACTTGGCTGGAAGTTTTTCAACGGATCTTCGGCGTAGATACGCACTTCAATCGATGCGCCTTTGGGGGCCTGCTGCAGTCGCGCCCAGTCGATGGCATCACCGGCGGCGACTTGCAGCATGCACTCCACCAGATCGAGCCCGGTCACACACTCCGTCACCGGATGCTCAACCTGCAAGCGGGTGTTCACTTCGAGGAAATAGAACGCATCCTGTGCGGCGTCGTAGATGTATTCCACGGTACCGGCGCTGCGATAGCTCACTAACTCGCCCAGACGCACGGCCGATGAGAGCAGCGCCTCACGCGTCGCCTGCGGCAGGTTCGGTGCCGGGGTCTCTTCCACCACTTTCTGGTTGCGACGCTGTAATGAGCAGTCACGCTCACCGAGGGCAATCACTTTGCCGCTGCCGTCACCAAAAATCTGCACTTCAACGTGGCGCGCGCGGTCGATAAAGCGCTCCAGGAACACGCCTGCATCACTGAAAAACTGTTCGCCAAGACGACGTACGCTCTCCCATGCATTGCGCAGCGCATCGGCGTCGTCACAGCGGGTTAAGCCAATACCGCCGCCGCCCGCCGTGCTTTTTAGCATCACCGGATAACCGATGTTTTCTGCCGCGCTGAGCGCCTCTTCCAGCGAGTTGAGCAGCGGTGTGCCAGGCGTCATCGGCACACCTGCGCTAGCCGCCAGTTCACGCGCGCGGTGCTTCAGGCCAAACTCGCCAATCTGCTGCGCCGTCGGACCAACAAATGCAATCCCCGCCTCTTCACAGGCGGCGGCAAACGGCAGGCTTTCGGAGAGAAAGCCGTAGCCCGGCCAGATGGCTTCTGCGCCGGTCTCTTTAGCAGCAGCCAGAATTTTATCGATGCGCAAATAGCTGTCGCTGGCTTTGTCACCGCCGAGGGCAATCGCCACATCGGCTTCTTTGACATGTCGCGCGTTACGGTCGGCATCGGAGTAAACGGCGACGCTTTTCACGCCGAGGCGCTTGAGGGTGCGAATCGCACGGCAGGCGATTTCGCCACGGTTAGCGATCAGGACGGTGCTGAACATGGTTATTTACTCCCCTGAGAGGCCAGCCAGTTGCGCCAGCCGCCAAATTCGGTAATTTCCAGCGCCTGCGACAGCACCGCCGGTTCACAGATAAAGCCTTTCACCACGCGACCATCAGCCAGCGTCAGAGATCCAATGCCGAGCGGTGCCGGGATTTCCGCCACGAATTCGCCAAAGCGCGCGAGTGGGATATCCCACAGTTCCACGGTGATGGCGGCACCGCTGTCACCGCGCAGCAGGCCGGGTTTTTTGATCGGACCATCGAGCAGGGCAAACAGGCGGTAGTGACTGGCGGTTTGTGTCTCTTCCACCCACACCGCATTGCGGGTGGTGAGCTGGAAATTGAGCGGCATGCCGGTGAGGTGCGCACCGACCACTGCCACGCGTACGTGATCGGCAGACACCGGGAAGGCGGTGTATTGAGCGGGCTGAGCTTTGCCGGTCGCGCCTAACGTCAGCGCCATCTGCTGTTGCCACTGAATGCCGAAGCCTGCCAGCGCGCGATCCTGCCAGGCAGACGCAATCAGCGTGATGCCCGCAGGCAGGCCATCGGCGCGGAACGAACCAGGCAGCGCCAGTGCGCTAAGGTCAGCAAGGTTAGTGAAGTTGGTGTAGGTGCCAAACTGCGAGTTGTAATGCACCGGCTCCTGCTTCATCTCTTCCAGCGTGTGAATGGTTGGCGAGGTCGGCACCACAAGCGCATCAAACTGCGCCAGGGTTTGCTGGATTTGACGCGTCAGCTCAGCGCGCAGGTATTCCGCCTGATAAGCCTCGACGGCGGTGTATTTCAGGCCACTGCTGACAATACCGTACACCACCGGGTCCATCTCTTCCGGGCGATTGATCATCTCACCGACAGCGACAGTGCGCTCGGCAACCCACGGGCCGTAATAAAGCTGTTCCGCCAGTTGGTGGAATGCGGTGAAGTCGATAGGGTGCAGCGTCGCACCGCCCGCTTGCAGTTGCTCCAGTGCACGTAACCAGGCTGCTTCGGCCTGCTTATCACCAAAGAATTCAGGCGTGGCAGGAATGGCGAAATCAGGTCGAGCCTTAAAGCTGGCAGGCGCGGTGTGCGGATTGTTGCGTGAGTAGGCGTCTCCCGCATCGTAACCGCCTGCGGCGGTGGCAACGGTGAAGGCATCTTCCACCGTCAGAGCGAAGACGGAGATGGTGTCATTCAAACGGCAAGCAGGCACTACGCCGCTGGCCGAGAACCAGCCTTTGGTCGGTTTCAGACCGACGATGTTGTTAAAACCTGCCGGGACGCGACCGGAACCGGCGGTATCGGTGCCTAGCGAGAAGCCCACCAGGCCGCGCGCCAGCACCGAAGCAGAACCGGAGCTGGAACCACCGCTAACATACTCGGGGTTAAAGGTGTTGCTTACCGCACCGAACGGAGAACGCGTGCCGACTAACCCAGTGGCGTATTGGTCGAGGTTGGTTTTGCCGATCACCACCGCACCGGCCGCTTTAAGCTGTGCGACCACAAAGGCATCAGATTCAGCTGTATAGGTTAAGGCCGGACAGGCGGCACTGGTCGGCCAGCCTGCCACATCGATATTGTCTTTCACCGCAAACGGCACGCCAAACAGCGGCAGTGCAGCGGGATTGCGCAAGTAACTGGCCAGCAAGGGTTCAATTTGCGCCTGCAGCTGTGCGGGCGAAGCGACATACAGCCAGGCGTTATCCTGCTGGTCGATGGCGTCGAGGTGTGCTGCCAACAAGGTGCTGATGCACTGTGGGTCCTGCTGATAGCGGTGTTGCCAATCCTGAAGCGTGTATCCGAAGGTTGCTGCCATGAGTGAATTCCAACTGGTATACAAGATGGAATTCAACAGAGCAAAGCGCGTGCCATTTTTGTAAGTAAATGAATAGCTGTAGCTAATTGATATGACATAGGATTTTGTGATGATAATTTGCACAGTCACAGCGCAGACGGTGTGCAATCACGGTGCGCCTGCGTAAATTTTGTGAAGAACATGGCAAGAGACCGTTGGCCTGGTTAGCATGAGTTAAGTCTGGCATGAGCTGGATCGCAGCAGAGAGGAGAGTAGAGTGGAGAAGTGGCGTAACTGGATGATAGGGATCTGTCTGGTCAGCACGGCCAGCAGCGTGTGGGCCGACTCGCTGGATCAACAAAGACAGCGCTATGCGCAAATCAAACAAGCCTGGGATAACAATCAAATGGACCAGGTCTCGCAGCTGATGCCAACGCTGCAGGATTATCCGCTCTATCCGTATCTGCAATACCGTTTGCTGGCGCAGGATCTCGATCAAGAGACGCCGCTGGCGGTGAAGAATTTCATTCAGCAATATCCAACGCTGCCACCGGCGCGTTCACTCTCGACACGCTTCGTCAACGTGTTGGCACATCGTCAGGACTGGCAGGGCGTGCTGAGCTTTAGCCCGGATGAGCCCAAACCGGTGCAGGCGCGCTGTAACTGGTATTACGCCAAGTGGGCTACCGGCCAGCAGCAGGTGGCGTTTGATGGCGCGAAATCGATCTGGCTGCGCGGTTCCGCGCTACCGAATGACTGCGATCAGCTGTTCTCGGTGTGGCAAGCGTCCGGACAGATGTCGCCGATCACCATCCTCGAACGTATTCGCCTGGCGATGAAAGCCGGCAACGACAGCCTGGTGAATTATCTGGCGAAAATGCTGCCGGCGGATTATCAAACCACTTCCAGCGCGCTGATTGCGCTGCAGCAAAATCCGCAGACCGTCACCACTTTTGCCAGCAGCCTCGGTCCGACCGATTTCACCCGTATGGCCACCAGTTATGCCTTTGCCCGCGTCGCGCGTGAAGACATGGATAATGCGCGCATGATGATCCCGCAACTGGTGCAGGCGCAGAAAATGAGCCCGGCGGAAGAGCAGGATCTTAAGGAAACCGTGGTGTGGCGCATGATGGGCGCCGATCTGACCTCCGAGCAGGCGCGCTGGCGTGATGCAGTGGTGATGAACAGTGAATCCACCGCGCTGGTGGAGCGTCGCGTGCGTCTGGCGCTGAGTCAGAACGATCGTCGTGGACTGAACACCTGGATCGCGCGTTTACCGGTTGAAGCCAAAGAGAAAGATGAGTGGCAATACTGGCAAGCCGATCTGCTGATTTCTCAGGGGCGCAAAGAAGAAGCCGATGAGATTCTGCGTAAACTGATGCAGGCTCGTGGTTTCTACCCGATGGTGGCGGCGCAACGTCTCGGCGTGGAATATCCGTTGCAGATCGATCAGGCCCCGGCGGCAGACAGCTCGGTGGTGCAGGGGCCTGAACTGGCGCGCGTGCGTGAGCTGATGTATTGGGGGCTGGATAACCTGGCGCGCAGTGAGTGGGCCAATCTGATCTCCAGCAAGACCCATTCGCAGCAACAGATGCTGGCACGTTACGCCAACGAGCAGGACTGGTGGGATCTCAGCGTGCAGGCGACCATTACCGCGAAAATGTGGGATAGCCTGAAAGAGCGCTTCCCGCTGGCATGGCGCAATCTGTATCAGCAATACACCAGCGATAAAGGTATTCCGCAGAGCTATGCCATGGCGATCTCCCGCCAGGAGAGTGCGTGGAATCCGAAAGCGCGTTCGCCGGTCGGTGCCAGTGGTTTGATGCAGGTGATGCCAGCCACGGCCAGCCATACCGTGAAGATGTACAACATCCCCGGCTATGTGAACAGCAGCCAGTTGCTCGACCCACAGACCAATATCCAGATTGGTACGCAGTATCTGGAATACGTCTATCAGCAGTTCGATCAGAACCGCATCTTCTCCTCGGCGGCCTATAATGCCGGGCCGGGCAGGGTACGCAGCTGGTTGAATAACAGCGGTGGCAAACTGGATGCAGTGGCGTTTATCGAAACCATTCCGTTCTCAGAAACACGCGGCTACGTGAAAAACGTGCTGGCGTATGACGCCTACTACCGTTACTTCATGGGCAAGCCGGATAAGATTCTCGCCGATGGCGAGTGGAATCGCCGTTACTAGCTGTGCTATGCTTCCGTACTCGCTAATGAGTACGGAAGCCCTTCATGAGCCAACCTCTTTCTTCCCAGCCGGATGCGGCTCAGCCTGTTGAAGATAACTGGCTGCGTTTTATCGATTTGATGCAGAACGCTTTCGCGGACGGTGTGTCGTTGCCGTTGTTGCAACTGATGATGACGCCCGATGAACGTGAAGCGTTTGGCACACGCCTGCGCATTATCGAAGAGCTGATGAACGGCGACATGAGCCAGCGCGAGCTGAAGAATGAGCTGGGCGTCGGTATCGCCACCATCACGCGTGGCTCTAACAGTCTGAAAGAAGCGCCTCCTGAGCTGAAACGCTGGCTGGAAGCGCGCTTAGGCCGCCATTAATTACTGCTGATACAGCGGATGGGTGAACGGGCAGAGTGCCAGTATCAGCGCCTGGTGGTAAACGCTTGAGCGGCTCAACAGACCGTTGGTAAACGCGCCGATAGCGCCGCCTTTCTGCTTGATATTATCAACGCCGGTTAAGCGTGCCATTTCGTGACCGAGTTCGTGTCCGGCGGCTAAGCCCGCCATGACAATCGGCGGCAAGGTGAAGCTGGCGGAGCGCGATTCGCCGCGCTGCTGGGCGTTTTCAATCACCATCCATGCAAAGGCACAATCGCCCTCGATGCCGGCCTCAATCGCGACCCAGTAGTCAGATTCAGGACGCTGCAAACGCGCATTTGCCACGCGGGTACGTGCGCCAGTTCGCGTTTCGACATCGCTTAACGGCTGTGCGGCAACGCCGCTCTCGACCTCGACCCCTTCAATATGGCAGGATCCTTCACCAAAGACGTCGTTGAACGCCTGAGCAATCGCGCGGATTTTTGCCGGGTTGATGGTGGCTGCGACAACGTGGTACATAATTGTTTGAACCCTCAAGGCAAATTTGTCGCAGTATAACGGAAATTAAGCATGCTACAGGTCTATCTTGTTCGTCACGGCGAAACGGTATGGAATGCGGCCCGACGCATTCAAGGTCAATCCGACAGTCCGCTGACGGAAAAAGGTGAGCAACAGGCCCAACAAGTGGGTGAACGGATGAAATCGCAGGGCATCACCCATGTGATCGCCAGCGATTTAGGCCGCACGCGCCGCACCGCCGAGATCATCGCGGATGCCTGCGGTTGTACGGTCACGGTTGATGCACGTTTGCGTGAGCTGAATATGGGCTGTCTCGAACAGCGCCCCCTTGATGGCTTAACGCCGGAAGAGGAGAGCTGGCGTAAAACGCTGGTGGATGGCACCCAAGACGGCCGCATCCCTGGCGGTGAATCGATGCTGGAGATGGCGACGCGCATGCACGAAGCGCTGAACGCGTTGCTCGAACTGCCAGCGGGCAGCCGTCCGTTGATTGTCAGTCACGGTATGGCGTTAGGCGTGTTAGTGAGTACGCTATTGGGATTGCCGGCGCACGCTGAGCGCCGTTTGCGCCTGCGCAACTGCTCGATTTCACGCGTGGATCATCAACAGAGCGCGTGGCTGGCTGCAGGTTGGGTGGTCGAGACGGCAGGCGATGTGTCGCATCTGGATGCGCCTGCGCTGGACGAATTGCAGCGTTAAGCGTCATTCGGTTTCGGTGCGCATCAATGCGCTGCCTGTAAAGGGTGGGGGTAATGATTGCCTGCCCAGCAAAAGGGTCAGCTCGCCATTTATGACGACCTGCCGTTATTGAAGCCAAAAAAATGCCGTCATCATGACGTAATGCTTGTCAGTTAAGATCTTAATGGAGGCCGCAGCGGATAACGTTGCGGCTTCTTTTTTACCGCCCTTGGGTAATGCCGCACTCTTCTTTCCGGCAGCACCAGCCCTGGCGCCATCGCCATT